>DATJQT010000217.1:0-15140 GCA_035505475.1 Vulcanimicrobiaceae bacterium | reverse complement strand
GGACCCGGCCGTGCCGATGATCCGCATCCCGTGGGCTCTGGCGAGCTGAACGGCGGCAATGCCGACACCGCCGCTGGCCCCGTGGACGAGGATGGTTTCGCCGGGCAGGGCGCGCGCCTTCTGGTGCAGGGCACGGGCGGCCGTCGCATACACAACCCCGACGCTCGCGCCCTGCGAGAACGTCAGAGATACCGGCAGCGGGTGGACGAGGTCCGCATCGCAAGCCAGCAGCTCTGCATAGCAGCCGGTGAATGTGCGCGACCCCTGGCCGCCCAGATAGACGCGGTCGCCCACGCTTACGCTCGATACATTCGGCCCAATCGCTTCGATCACGCCCGCGGCATCGCCGCCCGGAATAAATGGCATCGCAGGCATTTGCGCATACTTTCCTGACCGGACGTAGGTATCTACGGGATTGACGCCGGCAGCTTTGATGCGGAGCAACACCTGACCGGGCCCGGGTTTTGGATCGGGCGCGTCTTCGTACTTGAGCACTTCTGGTTCGCCGGGCTGATGAATGCGAATCGCTTTCATTGCTGACCCTCCTGTCGTGGGGAAAGTGAGGATACGCGTCGATGCGGCGCGGGCAACGGGCGGTATTCGAGTGTGCGCAGGCACGCCTCGAGATGGCCGAAATTCTCGAACAGAAGATCAGGATTGGCGTCCTGCAGCTCCCCAACCGAATGCTGGCCGGTTGCGACCGCGATGGCCCGGGCGCCAACGGCGCGCGCGCAATCCACATCGAGCGGCGTATCGCCAATGATGTCTATGTCAGAGAAAGCGATGTCGTGCCTGACGAGCGCCTGGGCCCGGTCTCGGGCGATTGCGGGGAGGTGCCGGCGATTGGAATCGTCCGAACCGTACGAGCCGACCTGAAAGAACGGCAGCAGGCCGGTCGGCCGCAGCTTCGCCTTGGCGCCCCGTTCGATGTTGCCGGTCAAGAGGCCGACCAGGACGTCGGAGCGCCAGCCAAGATCTTGGACCAGTTCGGCAATTCCGGGCAAAACATCCACGCGATGCCCGTTGGACAACAGTTCTTCGAGGTGCCGCACATATCGGTCGAAGCAGGTCGCCAACTTCTCTTCCACCATCGAGGGAGGGATTCCCTCGGAACGCATCAGCTCTCGGACGATCTGCGGATCGGTCTTCCCGCGCCAGTCATAGCGGTCGTGGTCTCCGCTGGTCCCGAATGTCTCTTCCATGGCGCAGACGAGCGATCGATGCCCGACGCCGTGTCCAAAGATCAGCGTGCCGTCAATATCGAATAGGATCAAACGCATGAGAGTCCCTGATGCAGGCCGCGAGCCGCGACCACGAAGACCGACAGTGAACGCGCCGAATACCGAGCTGCGGAGAGCCGAGAGCCGAGTGAGCACCGAACACCGACCTCGGATCTCGGATGTTGACCCTCGAACCGTTCCCCCTAGTGCATCACTGCGCCGCCGGTGACGTTGATCGCTTGGCCGGTGATGTAGGCTGCACCGTCCGACGCGAGGAAGGCCACGACTTCGGCAACGTCGGCCGGCGTGGTCAAGCGACCCGTCGGGTTTTGAGCAGAACGCGTATCCACCTCGCGAGCACGCAGTACCGGGTCGTAACTGCCATCTGATTGGCGACCGAGATAATCTAATCGTTCCGAATCAACAGCCCCGGGGCAGACGGCATTGACGGTGATGCCGGCCGGCGCCAGTTCGAGTGCGAGGGACTGCGTGAACCCAATCAGCCCGAACTTCGATGCGCAGTAGGCGGCCAACTTCGGCGAGGCGACTTTGGCGCGATCGGAAGCGATATTGATGATCCGTCCTGCGATTTCATGCTCCAGCATGAGCCGGGCCGCAGCCCGGGCGCAGAGAAAAGGCCCTTTCAGATTGGTGTCCAACACGGTGTCCCAGGCGTCTTCCGTCAACTCGACGGTAAGCACGCGATCGGCTCCTGGCGGGGCGGCCGCGTTGTTCACGAAAATGTCGAGGCGGCCAAATTCCGCCAAACTGCGGTGCAGGACCTCTTGAATCTGTTCCGCCGACCGAACGTCGAGCAAGGACACGACGACATTGCGGCCTGCGCTTCGTATTTCCTCGGCGAGAGATTCGAGGCCACGCCAGCCGGAAGTCGGTTTCGCAGGAACGACTGCCGTGCCCAGCGAACTGACATCAGTGATGATAAGGTCTGCGCCTTCAGCGGCCAGCCGTGTGGCGATGCCGCGGCCCAAACCACGCTCGCCGGCACAGCCAGTCACCAATGCGACCTTGCCTTCTAGGCGGCGCATGATCTTCTCCGTCTCGGCTTGCAGACTCTTTTTTACATCCGAAAGGCGCATGTGTCTAGACGAAGCGGTTACAAGGTAGCCGTGACTGCCGTCCAACTAGACGGACACCCCACGGGTCTGTTATCGTTACGGTTGATTGAACGTCTCGCGGATTCATCTGAGGAGGCGCGAATGGCGGACCTGCAGGTCGGAATGATCTTCGAAAAAACGATGACGGTGACCGACTCGCATGCGGCCAAACACTTGGAAGGCGTGCAGAGCGGCGACAGTGTTCGGGTGCTCTCGACGCCGGAATTGGTACGGTTCGTCGAGATCTGCGCGCTGGAAGGAATCCGGACATTTCTCCAGTCCGGGCAGGAGACGGTCGGGACACGCGTCGATATCCGCCATCTGGCTGCCACGCCGGTCGGCATGTGGGTGACCGCCCGCTGCACGCTGACGGAGATCGATCGCCGGCGTCTCACGTTTTCCTTCGAGGTACATGACGAGCTGGACAAGGCGGGAGAAGGATCCCACGAGCGCTTCATCGTGGATTTAGAAAAGCAGCAGGTCCGCCTGCGGGACAAGCTGAGCCGATGGGAGGCCTCGGCGTGATCCAAAACAGAACGTCCGCTCGCCCAATATAAGGCGAGCGGACGTGTCGGACTTACCGCAAAGTACCCAGTGGAACTTACTTGGCCTCGTCAATTATCTTCAGGATTCGCTGCTCCACTTCTTCGGCAACCGGCTTGACCTGTGCGGCACCCGGGAATGACGCGAGCATCGCGGTCGGCAGCATCGTCGCGATCTTCGTCCGCCCCCCTTCCTCATACACCGAAATCCGGCAGGGTAGGGCCGTGCTGATGGACATGTCCTGCGAGAGGACCCGGCTCGCCTGATGGGGGTTGCACACCTCCAGGATCCGGCACGCGTGTCCGAACTCGACCCCCTTCTCCTTCATCTTGGCCTGTAGGTCGAGCGTGTTGAGCACGCCGAATTGATTCCGCTTGGCCGCGTCTTCGAGGTCCCGGACCGCCGTCTCGACGTTCTTGTGTGTTTCCACGATGTGCAGCATTGATTCCCTCCGTGTGGGTTCAAGATGGCTGCATGCTAGCGCCCCAAGTGGAGAGATTCAATGGCCGGCGGCCGCTGCGGCCCGCAGATGATCGAGGCCGGCCTCCAGTCCGCGGGGTGTGATGCGGATTGCCACCGGGCGCGAGAAGAAGATGGTCGATAGGTCCTCGTGCCGCGCGATGATGTTGTGCCCCATCTTCCGCAAGGCCGCGAGCGCCGGCTGCCCGACCCGGTCGTCCACCCACAGCTCGCCGCCCTCGGTATGGAGTCGGGGCGCCTCGATGGCCGTCTGAGGGGGCATCTTCTTGTCTATCACATTGGACAGCACCTGGGGGATTGCCGAAATGATCTTTCGCCCGCCAGGCGCGCCGAGTGTCAGATACGGCTCACCCCCTTTGAACGCCAATACCGGAACCATGTTCACTAGCGCGCGCTTGCCGGGGCTCACTGAATTTGGCCGGCCTGGCTCTGGATCGAACCAGAGCATGCCGTTGGAGAGCAGCATGCCGGTCCCGGGCACGACCACCCGCGATCCAAAGATGGACACCGCGGTATGGGTCAGGGACACCATATTGTGCTTCCGATCAATCACGCCGATGTGGGTCGTGCAGTCGCAGCCGCGGACGACGTCGGGGGATAACGCCTTGCGGGCGTCAGGTGCGATCTTCCAGGCGTCCGGCGCGGCCTTCGCGGAACGCGGCCCGCGCGGCCGGATGTCTTTGGCGACGGCCGCCGCATATGCCGGTGATTCCAGCGCGGCCCAGGGGGCATCCACGTGCGACGGATCGCCGAGGTATTTCAGCCGATCCTCGAACGCACGGCGGACGGCTTCGGCCCGCAGGTGCAGCCCCGAGACGGTATCGTAGCCGACCTGATCGGATCGGAAACGGGCAAGGATGTTGAGCGTTTCCAGGGCGGTGATGCCGCCGGTCGCGCCGGGGGAGAAGCAGAGTTCCAGTGACCGGTAGCGGCCGGTCAGTGGCGCTTGCACGCGGACCTGATACTCGGCGAGGTCGTCGAGCGTCACGTAGCCGCCACCCGCCTTCACCTCCGCTACGATCGCCTGACCCAGCGCCCCTTTATAGAACGCACTCGGTCCTTCCTTCGCGATCAGCGCAAGGCTCCGCGCCAGGTCAGCGGACTGGACGCGGTCGCCCTCGGCCAGCGTGGGCGGACGGTGAATGTAGTGGCCATTACGGAGATAATTGTGCGCGCTGGCAGGAAATGCAGCCAGTTCTTCGGCGTGCACGGCCATGGTCAGGGCATGGTACCAATCGGGGATAAACCCGTCATGGGCCAAGCCGATCGCGGGCGCCATGACGTCCTGCAGTTCCATCGTCCCGTAACGTTCAAGGGCGAGACAGAGTCCCGCCACGGAGCCGGGCACGGCCACCGACCGATGGCCGACGCTGTTGGCATCGTCCACGACCTTGTGCCAGGCGAACAGATCGGTGGCCATGCCATCGGCCAAGGCATATATTGTCTCGTGGCAGGCGTGCGCCGCTTGCACGTTGAAGTCGAGGGCGACCGTCTCGCCCTTGACGTGGATCAGCATGGTCCCGCCGCCGGCAATCGAGGACATGAACGGCTCGACAACGGTCATGGCGAAGGCGGTCGCCACCGCCGCATCCACGGCGTTGCCGCCCCGCATTAGGATGGCGGCCCCGACATCCGCACCCAAGGAATGCTCGGCAACGACCATTCCGCGTGGCGCCAGCGGTGTGCGCTTGGTAATGATAGGTGTGGAGCGGATCATGGCGTGTCCTTTCGTGTGCAGGGGCTCACCTATTCCGCCCCGAGGGCTTTGGCCGCCCGCTTCACGTCTTCGGGGCTGACCCAGAGCAACATGCCAAAGCGATCGGCCCCCGCGATGATGGCCTGGGTGGCCGTCACGTTGATCTCTGCCTCCGCCAGCTTCTCCAGCAGGTCCGCCACGACACCGATACGGTCTTCCCCATAGATGACGAAGCACTTCTTCGGCCCGCTCAGCTCCCAGCCTGCCTTCCTGGCAGCGGTGCGTAACGCGGGCGCATTGGCCGGAACGAAATCCAGCTGCGCCCTGCGCCTGCGGGGAAAGCCCGAAAACGCCATGAGGTACACGCCCGCGGCACGAAGCTGGCCGAGAATTTTCAAGGCCTCGCCGGGTTTTTCCGGGGCGTCCATGCGGTAGTAGTCAACCAGCCGAACGGTCTCAGCCATGGAGGGCCTCCTTTGCGGGTGGAGTAGAGAGGGATAGGTACTGTCCGGCAACTAGGCGCACCTATAGCAGTGCCGTCGCCGGCTGTCAAGGCCGGCTGTCCGGACATGCCGCCTCCGGATTAGCGGGTACTAGCGTTGGTGAGCTACGATTTCTGCTGGCTCGACTTCTTGCTCTTCTGATTCTTTTGCTTGCTGGATTTGGATTTCTTGCTGGACTTCGATTTCTTGTTCGATTTCTTGGTTGATGACTGCTTCGGCGGTTTCTTCGGAGACACCTGAGCGCCAGGATCGGGCTGCGGTGTGGGAGGGAGCGGTTGGGCGAACGAGACGGAAGCGGCACCGAGAATAACGCTACCTGCCAGCATTACGGACCAGAGCTTTTTCACCGTGCACTCCTATGGAAAGCCATCATCAGTTGAACACGAGAGACGAGCCGACGTTGCAGAACGCGACGCGATCGCCTAACGCCGCGGCCAGCCGTGCACCGGCTTGGAGGCCGGTGCAATGGGACACTCCAAGCCGCTTGATGTCGAGCGCGCGAAGCGTTTCGATCGTCTGTTGCAGCTGATCTGGCGGCGCGAACCCGAGATGCGTCCCGCCCACGACCGTATGGATGGGGCGGCCGGGGAGCTGGCTCTGGACATGATCGATGGTGTTGATCAAGCCGGCATGGCAGCACCCAAGCAAGAGCACCAGCCCTTCTGGCGTCTCCAACACGACCGACTGGTCATCGCTGAAGGGATCCGGTTCCTCCTGCCCGTTTTTCCGGACGAAGAGGCGGGCATCGCCGGTCTCGAACGCCCGCCGCCGGGGAACTTCGCCTGTCACGTACACGCCCGGCGCGATTGCTCGGAACTCCGGACTCAGGTCGAAGCGGGCGCCGTTGCCTTCCAACGCTGCTTGCGCGAAGGGAAGGCCGGCGTACCGGATTTCACCGCCGCGACGCTTGCCGTAGCGCTGGAGGAAAATATCGGGGTGGCCGTACACCGGGACCGACTTGCCCAGCACCGAGAGGACTGCTGCCAGACCGCCGGTGTGGTCGCCATGCCCGTGGCTTAACACGATGGCATCGGTTGTGTGCAGGTCAATGCCGAGGCGGGGCGCATTGTGGAGCAAGGCAATCCCTTGCGGCCCGGTATCGAAAAGCAGGCGGGTTTCCGGTCGTTCGATGAAGACCGCGAACCCGTGTTCGGCGTACAAGCCGTCGCTCTTGCCGGGAACGGTATTCTCCACCAGGATTGTCAAGCGCGTGGGCATGCCAACCTCCCGGTCAGCGTCAGACGAGTCAGGTGTCGCAGGCGGCCGTGGTTTCTGCCCGGCGAGCCTGCTCGCGGTAGAAATCGGCCAGCAGGTTTGACGGAAGGCACGGTTCACAGCCGAGGCAGGGGTGCCGGTCGGCGCTCGGCTCCGCTTTCTCTATCGCCTGGCGGAGCGCCTCCGTCCGGGCATCGGCGGGCAGGTCGTCCAGCGCCAGCCGCAGCTCGACTATCGTTGTCTGGAGGCACTCGCACCCGGCGCACTTCGCCTCGACGAGCGAGGGCTGTAGGGCTTGCCAAGTGCGTTCGACGACCGCGCGGTAAGACACCGACTCGCTCATGGCTGCCGCTTCGCGGTCGACGTGTTTTCCTCGGTGCTCGACGAGCACCCTGCAGTCCCTCAGGTGGGCAGACCGGCCTTGCGCATCACGAATTGCAGCGCCAGCCAAATGCCTACGACTGCGAGAATCGTCCACACTGATTCCATCTGTTATCCTTTCGCTATCGCGATTCTATCACGCCAATTTGCCGGGCGCGCGAAGATTGTCTCAGCGCCTGCCCGGCAGTTCATCCTTCGCTCAACTTGCCTGACGCTGGGACGACAAAAAGGCCCGCAGCTCGGCAGCGACGTCCGGTGGTATCGGCCGAGATGGCAGACGGCGGCACAGTTCTGACGTCGTCTTCAGCGTGTGGGCGAAGTTCACGCAGGGTGCGCAGTTCGCCAGATGCTGACGGATGCGCTCGCAAAGCTCCTGCGACAATTCCCCGTCCATGTACTCCGATAGGCGCGCAAACAACTCCCGGCACTCCATCTGGTCCCTCTCAGGATCGTCGTGAAGATGTGTCATAGTCTCTGATCCCAAATCGGCCAAATGGATTCAAAATTTTTCGGGTTTCTTTGCTCCGGTGTCCTCAAAATACCCGGCCAATTCGTTCCGTAGAAACACCCGCGCCCGATGGAGCCGCGATTTCACAGCCGAGACGGACAGTTTCAGCATGTCCGCGGTCTCATCTGCCGTGAAGCCCTCGACGTCCCGCAGCAGCAGTACGATCTTGTAATCGCGAGGCAGCTTATCAATGGCCGCTTCCATTTGTGCGCTCAGTTCGCCATTCAGTAACGCCCGCTCCGCGTCGGACGACCAATCCGGGATCTCGGGCCGCCGTCCGTCTGCATCGGGATGGGGCATCAGGGCGTCGAGGGACAACTCCTGCTCGGGGTGGGGATCGTGCACGCCGCGACGGCGCTTCTTCAGGCAGGCGTTTGCCGCGATCCGGTAGAGCCAGGTCGTAAAACGACTGTCCTGTCGGAACTCGCGAATCGAGCGGAGCATCCCCAGAAAGGTCTCCTGGAGGATGTCCTTCGCATCTTCGACGTTTCGGCACATGCGCATGGCGAACCCGTACACCCGCCCCTGATGCGCGCGGACTAGCTCGTCCAGGGCGGCGGCATCGCCCGCCTGCGAGGCAGCGATGAGGGCGTGTTCGTCAGGCATGAGCAGGCACCGTTTCAGTGAATTCCCCGACCGTCGCCTGCGTAGCCAGCACGAGAGCTTCCGGCGCCAGGAAAATCTGCAGGCCGCGCATGCCGGCGCTGATACTGAGCAGGGGCTGGGCCAGCGCACTCCGGTCGAGGAATACCGCGTAGGCCTTCTTGCCCCCGAGCGGCGACACCCCGCCCCGCAGATACCCGGTCAGGCGGTGGATCTCGTCCTTGTCCACCATCTCCACTTTCTTGTTGCCGGACACACGGGCCAATTCTTTGAGCGAAAGCGTCGTCGTGCCCGGGACGCAGGCCAAAATCACGCCGGTGCGGTCGCCGCGCGCCACGAGCGTCTTGAAGACTTGCTGCAAAGGAATTCCGAGCTTCGTGGCGACCTCTTCCGCCCCGAGCGATTCCTCCCGGAACGCATGCACCTCGTACGCGATGCCGGCCTGATCCAAAATCTGCATGGCGCGGGTTTTCATAGCGATAGGGTACATGCGTGCAGGCGGAGCGTCAAGCCGAGGGCGCCGAAGGCCATGCGTGCTCGCAGCCGAAAAGCCCTTGACAGGCTTCGGTGAGCGCCGGATATTTCAACTCATCGGTTGAGCGTCATGGTGGCGGAAGAAGGATCCAGGCAGCTTCTCCTCGCGACGGCGCAAGGCGCCAAGGAGGTCGGGATGCGAATCCTCGAGAACCGGCGGTGGCGGCAGCAACTGATCGGCAAGGTCCAAGAATATGAAGACCTGTTGGCGGAGGCGGAGGCAGAGCTTACCGCGGCGCGCAAGCGGGTGGGGCAGGATTTCGGGGCATGGGCCGAGCAGGCCAAACAGGCGATCGCGGACGCGCGCGAGACCGGCCGCAAGGCGCTGACCGACATCGAGCAATCGGCGACACGGCTTCGGGGCATGGTTGCGGAGCTTGCGGCCCGCAAAGGCACACCAAGCGAGGCCGGCCTGTCGGAGACAGGGCGAAAAGTCGTCCGCCGTGCCACGATCGAAGCCAAGGCGCTCCGTCATGGCGTCAAGGTGGGCCTCCGCATGGCGCGTCGAGTGTCGAAGCGCGCCAAGGCCTCGAAGGCCTGATGCGATGAAGATCGACGTGCGGTGGAGTGGAACTGTCCTCGGCAGTATCGCGATCCTGTGCGCGGTTGCGTGGGCAGGCGACGCGTGGAAGGCGCCGGCATCGGCCAAGACCTTGAAGAATCCGGTGCCGGCAGCCGAGGGGGCAATAACCGGCCAAGCCGTGTATCAAGAGAACTGCGTCATCTGTCATGGACAATCCGGCAAAGGGGACGGAGAGGCGGCGGCCGCACTGCGGCCGAAGCCGGCACCGCTGGCGAACCGGATCGTCCAGGCTCAGACGGACGGCGAACTGTTCTGGAAAATCACGGAAGGGCACGAGGCCATGCCGTCCTGGAAGTCGCTTGCGGAGAAAGATCGCTGGAGCCTGGTGCGCTACCTTCGCAGCCTGGCCAAGAAGCCGTGACCCAGGATTGATCCACGTCAAGGCCAGGGATGGCCTTATCCAAGTATCCTGTCGATGTGAAACTTCATCCAATCCCCGATCGCGCGCCCGCCGGGTTGGCCCTCGGCCCGCCGATGCGTCCCAAGGAGCATGGGGCGTGGGCTGTGCTGCTGGGCGCCTTTCTGGCGGGAATCGGCGTCGCAGGCCACCTCACGCTCCCCCTCGTACTCTTGTTGGGGGCCCTCGTCTGCCTCGCGCTTGCGAACGGCCCAATGACGGCGTTGGTCCGCTGCGGGCCGGCCGATCGGCTGGTTCGTGGCCGGGCGCTCCGATGGCTCTTGGTCTACGCCGCCGGGACGGCTGTATTCGCCTTGCCCCTGCTGTTTACCATCCCTTGGCCAGTTCTCAGCCGTTTCGTTCTGTTGGCCATCGCCTTCGCCGTTGTGCGGGTCCTGTTCGTCCGCCAGAGCTGGGACCGCAGCGTAGCCGGCGAATTGGTCGGGGTGGCCGGCATGAGTTTGGCCGGACCGGCGGTCACGGCGATATTCCACAGCACGGTCCAGTCCGTGGATAGCGTGCTCTGGCTCCTGCTCTGCTTGTATTTTGGGAGCGGCGTCTTCTATGTTCGGATGCGCGTCAGGACGGGCCTGCGCAACGCTGTGCGGGGAGGCAGGTCAGCCCGCGCGTGCGTTGCGTATCATCTGCTCCTCGTCGGCATCGTGGCCGTCCTCGGCGCGACCGGGGTCGTGTCGTGGCTGGTGGGCTTGGCCTTCGTCCCGGCGCTCTGGCGTGTCGCCGTCGGCCTGGGCCGCACCGGCCGCCTCAATCTGCGCCGCCTCGGCTGGTCAGAGGTCGCCTTCGCCGCTGTGTTCGTCGGGGCGCTCGTCCTCGCATTCTGATCGCTCTGTCGCTCAAGCGTCCCCGCAAATGCTTTGGTGCGATGCGTCGTTCTGTGGTAGAAACACAGATTGCAGTGCAATGATCTCGGGCTTCGGAGTAGGGGTTCAGTGCCGATGGCTCTTGCGGTGCCGATCGTCGCCATCCTGGGGCGGCCAAACGTCGGCAAATCAACGCTCTTCAATCGGCTCGTCGGCGGTCGCCGCGCGATCGTGGACGACATGCCGGGCGTCACGCGCGATCGGCTGTACGGCGAGGGCGAGTGGTGCGGCCGACGGATGGTCTTCGTGGACACCGGCGGCTTCGAGCCGACCGGTATGGGCATCGTGGCCCAGGTGCGCAAGCAGGCCGAACAGGCTATGGCCGAGGCCGATGCCGTCCTCTTCCTGGTGGATGGGAAGGACGGCCTGACGCCGGCGGACAGTGAGGTGGCTCGACTGCTCCGGGTGGGGGCGTCCCGCCCGATCCTCGTCGTCGTGAACAAAATCGATACGACCAAACAGGCAGCGCTTGCCGCCGAGTTCACCCGCATGGGCTTTACGCAGCTCTTCCCGATTTCCGCGGAGCAGGGCCAGGGCATCGGCGAACTTTTGGATGCCGTCCTGGCGCTCTTTCCCGGTGCGGCCGAGGCGACGGACGAGGTTACCCCGACGACTGTCGCGGTGGTCGGGCGGCCGAATGTCGGGAAATCGTCCCTGGTGAACCGCATCCTGGGCGCGGAGCGCGTGGTCGTCAGTGCCGAGCCGGGAACCACGCGCGACGCCGTGGATACGCGATTCGAGTACCGAGGCCGATCGTACCTCTTGGTGGATACGGCGGGGATCCGCGCCAAGGGTCGGCTCGGCCACTCGGTCGAGCGGTATGGCGTGTCGCGGGCGCTGGCAGCGGTGCGGCGGGCCGATGTGGCCCTGCTCCTCTTGGACGGCGTGGAAGGCGTGACCGACCAGGACAGCAAGATCGGTGGCGAGGCGCATGAGGCCGGCTGCGCCACGATCCTGGTGGTGAACAAGTGGGACCAGCGGAAGGGCGACGCCGATGCCGCCGAGGCGGTCCGCGCCCAAATTGCCGAGCAGTTCAAGTACCTGGCGTATGCGCCGGTCGCGTTCGTCTCTGCCCTGACCGGTCAGCGAGTGATGGGCTTGTTCGACCTGATTGACGAGGCCGCGGGGGCCCGTGCCCGCCGGATTCCAACCGCCGATTTGAATGCCGCGGTGCGCGCAGCAGTGGCTCGCCGCCCGCCGCCCGCGGAGCACGGCCGTCCGGTCCAGGTGCGCTACGCTACCCAGACCGGGGTCAAGCCGCCGACCTTCGTGCTCTTTACGACCACGGCCGGCAAAGTGCATTTTTCCTACATGCGATACCTGGAAAATGCGATCCGCGACGCCTATGGTTTCCGTGGCACACCCATTCGCATCGCGATCCGCGGGCGCACCGAGAGAGGGCAGCGTGGCTGAGCCGCAACTGTCATTGCCCGAACCCGAGCCAACGCCAGTTGAACTGACCGCAGCGCCACCGGATCTCGCCGTTGTCCCCGTGACCGGCTACGATGTGGCCGTGGTCGGGGCGGGCCTCGCGGGTTTGGCGGTTGGAAGCCTGATCGCCCGGGCCGGCCGATCCGTGGTCGTGCTCGAACGGGGCGCGACGCCAGGGGGCATCGGCGCTGTGTTGCCGGGCGAGAATCCCCCCGTCGATGCCGGCGTGCTGCCGATCACCGACGCCGGGTCGGATGGCGCGCTCAAACAGCTCTGCGAGCGGCTGGGCATGGCCTGGTCTCCGGACCGGGTGGACCCGATCCTCCAGATCGCGCTGCCGCGCCATCGCCTCACCTTGTCTCAGGACATGGCCGAATGGTGGCCCGAACTGCGCCGGGAAATGCCGGAAGACGAGCCGATCTGGCGCACGCTGTTTCCAACGCTGATCGACCTGGCGCACGACCGCGATGCGCTGGCCCGCAGTCTTCCACCCCTGCCGGCAGAGAGCTGGTGGGCGCGGTTGCAGGTCCAGAAGACGCTCGCCATCCGATGCATCGCGCCGAAGAGCCGCGATCTCGCCGGCCGCATCCGATTCGCGGCACGCACACCGTTTCGGGAGACGCTTGTTACTGCCGGCCTCGGCCCGGTGAGCGAACAGGCGCTCGCAGCGTGCCTGTGGTACCTGGCGCTGCGCAGCGTGGACGAGTGCTCCACGCTGGAAGCGGCACTCGCCTTGCGACCGCTCACGCAGGGATGGGCCGCCGCGTCGGGCAGTCTGCCCACACTCGCCAAGCGGCTGCTGGAACGTTTGGCCAGCGACGGCGGCGAGGTCCGGTATGGTGTGGACGTTGTCGCGTTGGACGTGGAGAAGGGCAAAGTCCGGGGTCTGCGAACGGCAGACGGCGATTGCATTCCGGTGCGCTGGGTCGTGGCCGACGTGGGACCCGACGTACTGACGGGCTTGGTTCCGGCGAGGCCGCGCTGGGCGGCCAAGGGGTCGCTGGCGCGCCGCTTTGCCCCACGTGCGGTGGCGCAGATCATGACGCTGGTCGTGCCGGAAGCATTCCTCTCGGCAGAACTGGGGACGCTCTGCCTGGTGGTCCCGCAGGCCGGGACACCGGCGACGGAGGGAAATGTGGTCTTCGTCCGGAGCGGGGAGGGGCCCGCCGCCAGCGATCGACACATCACCATCGGGCGCTTCGTGCCGCCGGATCACGCGCAGAGCGATCCATCCGGCCCGCTCCTGCGCGCCGCCGAACAGATCCTACCGGGGATCGGCGCCGCCGCCGTCCGGCAGACCGCGTACACCTGTGACGACCTCGCGAAAATTTGGGGTCGGCCAAAGGCGGGCCTGTGCTACACGGAATCTGCACGGGACTGGCTGGGGCGCCGCGGGGTACCCCATCGCCTCGGCTGGCCGGGGCTTCTCGCCGTGGGGGATTGGACGTATCCGGGGCGGCTGCCGACCGACGTCATCGCCGGGGCGCTCGAGACCGCCGACCTGATCCTCGCCGAATGGTAGGCGCGACCGGGGTTTTCCTTGACAGGCCAGAATGGCCTGTGCTACCAGAATCGAAAATGCCGCCGGGACCCTGCCGATAACCACCTTCCGCACTCCGCGGGGAAAGAGGGGACCACTATGGGACGCAAGAAGATTGCCTTGATCGGCGCGGGACAGATCGGGGGAAACCTCGCCTGTTTGGCCGTCATGAAAGAACTCGGGGATGTCGTGCTGTTCGATGTACCCGCTGCCGAAAGCTTGGCCAAAGGCAAGGCGCTGGATATCGCCCAGTTCCTGGCGGTTCCCGGCGCGGCGGCCGGTCTGGTGGGCACGTCGAATTATGACGACGTTGCCGGCGCAGATGTGTGCATCATCACGGCGGGCATCCCGCGCAAGCCGGGGATGAGCCGGGAAGATCTCCTGGGGACGAACCTCAAGATCATCAGCGACGTGGCCGCCAATCTCAAGCGGACCTGCCCCAACGCCTTTTGCATCGTGATCAGCAATCCATTGGATGCGATGGTGTACGCCTTCAAGCAGTTGACCGGCTTCCCCAAGCGGCGCGTGGTCGGCATGGCCGGGGTGTTGGATACGTCCCGCTTCCGGACCTTCCTGGCGATGGAGCTGAACGTGTCGGTTGCCGATGTGCAAGCGTTCGTGCTCGGCGGGCATGGGGATGACATGGTGCCCCTGGTCCGCTGCACCTCGGTGGGCGGTGTGCCGATCACCGAACTTTTACCCAAGGATCGGATCGACGCGATCGTGGATCGCACGCGCAAGGGCGGCGGCGAGTTGGTGGCGCTCTACAAGACGGGCAGCGCCTATTATGCGCCGGCCGCGTCGGCAATCGCCATGGCCGAATCGTACCTGAAGGACCAGAAGCGGGTCCTGCCCTGCGCGGCATACCTGGAGGGCGAGTACGGCATTCGCGGCACCTATTTCGGCGTGCCGGTGGTGATCGGGGCCGGCGGCGTGGAGCGCGTGCTCGAACTCACGCTGAGCGACGAAGAGCGTGCGCTGGTGCAGAAGAGCCTGGACAGCGTGCGGCGGACGGTCCAGGAGACCAAACTGTAGGTTTGACCGGAGTCCTAGGGAGGTCGACGACATGCGACGATGGATGCACTGGGGTGGGTTGCTGCTCTGCTTGGCGGTCCTGGCCACCGGCTGCGGCCCGGATCTGAAGAAGGAAAATGAGAGCCTCAAGGCGCAGGTCTCGAATCTGCAGAACGAGAACCTGGCGCTCAGGGGACAGATCACGACGTTGAAGGCCGATGCCGATGCCGCGAAGAAACAAGTAGAAGCTCTCACCGCCGACAAGCAGGCGGTGGAAGACAAGCTGAAGGATGCCGAGGCGAAGCTGGCTGCGCAGCCGGCGGGGAAGCCCCCGCTAAAACCCAAGAAAGCGTCTTATTGACTTACGCATAAATAATGCAACACTCAGGGCAAAAAAGGGGGAAGATCGGACTGGTCGATGCATCCACGGAGCAGTGACGGCGAGGCGGCCAGCCGGCAGATCTCTTCGGCCAGGACATCCATGAGCTCGGCCTGG
>DATJQT010000216.1:0-10083 GCA_035505475.1 Vulcanimicrobiaceae bacterium | reverse complement strand
TGCGTTTGCCGATATCGAGTTTGATCGGCAGGCCGGGTTGTTTTCGATTCCGGCGCGCTGGGGGATGGGGGTCGGCCGCTGGGTGTCGGCCGCGTTTCACGCCGTCACGATCGTCTCTCTCGCCACGCTCGTTCCGCTGCTGGGGCTCGGGTGGGTATATACGGTCGGTCTAATGCTAGCGGCGGCGCTCCTCGGAACGGAGCACCTCCTCATTCACCGCCACGGCCTCGCCAAGCTTGATCTCGCCTTCTTCAACGTGAACGGCATCGTCAGCATCGGAATGTTGGTAGCGACGCTGCTGGACGTGCTCTTCCCCAAATGAAGACGGGGCCGGTTGAACCGGCCCCCGGATCGGTGTTCCCCGCACCTACTTCAACGACAGCTTCTGGATGATCCGGCGGTAGTTGAGGCGCTCGCGCAGCAGATCCTGGGCGCGGCGGACCTTCTGGGTTTCCCGGATGCGGATCCGGCCGAGCACGGCCTCGAGCTTTTCGACAGTGGATAGAGTGTCGTACGAGACGACCACGATCGGGATGCCGGCGTCGCGGGCGCGCGCGACGATGATCTGATTCGGGGTCTGGTCCCCGGTCAGCACGAGACAGCGTGTGGACGTTTCGAGGGCGGCGAGCTGAATGTCGGCCCGGTTGCCGCCGGTGATGACGGCCTTATTGGGCAACCGCTGGAAATAGCCGAGGGCGGCATCCGTGTCCATGGCGCCAACGCTGAAGCGCTCGACGAATTCGTCCAACCCTTCCTGCCCACAGATCACCTTGCCCTGGAGGACGTCCACGAGCTGCCGGACCGTGATCGCGTCGAGCAGCCGGTCGAGGGGAATCACGCCCAGCACCTCGACGCCCTTGTTGCTCAGGAAGGGCACCACGACCTGTTCGACTTCCGGCAGTCCCTGGGGCGTGACGCGGTTCAGGACGACCCCGAAGAGCTGGTCGCCCAGCAGTTCTTTCGCCATCAAGATGCAATCAATACAGGTCTCGTTGTGGTAGGGATCCACGAGGAGAAGCGGGGCCTTGTATTGACGAATCAGCTGGAAGGTGGGCACGCCGAGAAAGCCGCCGTCGGCGAGCGTGCCGGCGCCGCCCATCAGCACGACATCCTTGCCGGCCGAGACGGCGTCAAACGCCTTCTGAATCCGTTGCGCAACGTCTCCGGGCTCGCCCCGCAACGCCCGGATAAAGAGATCCTGAGTCACAACCACGGGGCAGATCTGATCCATCGGCTCGGCCAGATGGAGCACCTCTTTGAGGAACTGGGCGTCGGCGTCCACCACGGCGCCGCCCACGCTCACCGGCTGCTTGCCGACTGGCTTGATGAACCCCACCTTGTAGCCGTGCTCCTCCAACACGGGTGCGAGGCCGATCGTGACCATCGTCTTGCCCGAGTTGCCCACCGTCGAGCCAATCAGCAATGTCCTCATCAGGATCTCCTTGCCTGCGGGCCTGGTCAGCCGCGCTCCGGCGCGAGGACCAGACGGGCGTCAATCGCCACCGCGCCGTGCCCCTCGGGTTTGACGAGGAGCGGGTTCACGTCCAGTTCGAGGATCTCGGGGAAATCGCTGCAGAGTTGTGAGAGCCGCCCGAGCGCTTCGATCATGGCGGCCATGTCGGACGGCTTTTCGCCGCGCACCCCGCGCAGGAGCGGGAAGGAGCGGATCTCGCGGATCATCGCCTCGGCCTCGTCGGCACCGATCGGGGCGATGCGGAAGGCGACGTCCTTGAGCACCTCGACGTAGATGCCGCCCAGACCGAACATCAGGAGCGGCCCGAAGGATGGGTCGCGCGTCATCCCGAGAATGACTTCCTTGCCGCCCACCACCATCTCTTGGACGGCGATGCCCTGGATCAGGGCCGTCGGAAAGAACCGTCGGACGCTGGCATCAATGCCGGAGAACCCCTGAGCGACGGCTTGCGCGTCCTGGCAGTTCAGGCGGACCCCGCCCACGTCGGTCTTGTGCAGAATCTCTGGCGAGACGATCTTGAGGGCCACCGGGAAGCCGATCCGCTCTGCCGTGGCCACCGCCTCGTCCACGGTGCGGGCCAGGACGTTCTGCGGCAGGCGGAACCCGTAGGCGGCGATGACCTCGCGGGCTTCCGTCTCGCCCAGTTGCAGCCGGCCGGTCTTGCGCGCCTCCTTGAACAGCATCGCCACCCGCTCCCGCTCTACCGGAAATGCGGCGGGACCGGCGGGCGTGCTGGTCAACCACTCGCGGTACTTCACCATGGCTTCGAACGTCTGGATGGCGGGCTCGGGATACGGGTATTGCGGAATGTTCGCCTGGCGGAAGATCTGCCGGGCCTTCGTCAAGCTGGCCTCGCCCATGAACGCGGCAAAGAACGGCTTCCCGCTGGCCTTCGCCGCCTGCCCGACGACGCCGGCAAACTTGTCGTAGTCCGTCATGGCCTGCGGCGTCGAGAGGGCCAGGACGCCATCCACGCCCGGGTCGGCACCGACCGCCTCGAGGGCGGCCTGG
Organism: Vulcanimicrobiaceae bacterium; assembly: GCA_035505475.1. Taxonomy (GTDB): domain Bacteria; phylum Methylomirabilota; class Methylomirabilia; order Methylomirabilales; family 2-02-FULL-66-22; genus 2-02-FULL-66-22. Next base: position 7,598 of record DATJQT010000216.1, on the reverse strand, counting down.
AAGCGATCCTCGCGCGCGTCCCCGATGATGTCCACTGGATTGTAGAGGGCCGCCGTCGGCGGCAGCGCCGCCTTTATGCGCTCGATCGTCGCCGCGCTCAAGGTGGCCATCTTCACCTGCGAGCGCTCCACGGCATCGGCCGCGATGATTCCCGGCCCGCCCGCATTGGTGACGATGCACAGGCGTGGGCCGTTGGTGAGCGGCTGATAGGCGAACGCGCGGGCGAAGTTGAACAGCTCCTCGATGCTTTCGGCCCGCAGGATGCCGCTCTGCTTAAACGCGGCGGTAAAAGCCCGGTCGGAGCCGGCCAGCGTCCCGGTGTGCGAGGACGCGGCGCGCGCGCCGGCGGAGGTCCGCCCCGACTTGACGATGATCAAGGGCTTCAGCCGGCTGGCGACCTTGGCGACCTGCATGAAGCGCCGGCCGTCCTCGACGCCTTCGATGTAGCCGATCACCACGCGGGTCTCGGGGTCAGCCGCCAAGGCCTCGATGAAGTCCGCCTCCGAGGTGTCGGCCTTGTTCCCCAAGCTAATGAATTTCGAAAACCCGACATCGTTGCCGATCGCCCAATCCAGGATCGCCGTGCAGAGGGCCCCCGACTGGGAGAAGAAACCGATCTCGCCCACCGGGGGCATGCCGGCTGCGAAGGTGGCGTTCAAGCGGCTCTTGGTATCGATGACACCCAGACAGTTCGGGCCGACGACGCGGACGCCCAACTCCCGCACGCGCCGGCGGAGGGCCTTTTCCAGCTCGATCCCTTCTGCGCCGCTTTCCTTGAAGCCGGCCGAAATGATGATGACGGAGCGGATGTTCCGTGCGGCGCAGACCTCGATCGTGGCCAAACAGGCCTTGGGCGGAATCACCAGGACGGCGAGGTCGGCATCGGCCGGCACGTCCTTGAGATCCGGGAAGCAGCGCAAGCCCAGGATTTCATCGGCTTTCGGATTGACAGGATAGATCGATCCCGGGAACCGGCCGCGGATCAGGTTCATGGTGATGCTGAAGCCGACCTTCCCCTCTTCGCGGGAGGCGCCGACCACAGCCACCGCTTTGGGTTTGAAGAACCCGTCGAGCATATTTCGCCCCCCCCAGTGCTCCGCGCGCTAGACCTGACGGCCGACCAGGGTAAGTGCCTTGGTGACCAACTCCTCTGGCGCCATGATCATGCCGCCCACCCGGCCGTAAAAGTGCACGGGCCGGTGCTTGCCGAGGTGATAGCGGGCGTCCTCGATCATCTGCCCGGTGGACAGCTCGGTCACCAGGAGATGCTTGGCCCTTTCGGCGGCTTGCGCCAGGACTTCGCCCGGATAGGGGAAGAGGGTGATGGGCCGGAACAGGCCAGCGGTCACACCGTGCTCGGCCAAGAGCGCAATCGCCGACTTGCAGATGCGGGCCACGGTGCCGTATGCGATGAAGAGCACATCGACTTCGCGCTCGAGGTGCCAGGCTTCGTACCGGCAGACGTCGCGGGTCATCGCCTCGTACTTTTTGGCCAGCGCCCAGTTGTGGGCCTCCAGCTTGGCCCCTTCGAGGTAGAGTGAGTTGATGACGTTCGGCTTGCGCCCCTTCGCGCCGGTGGTGGCCCAGGGCTTGGCCGGCAAGTCTTCCGGCCGGATGCTCTTGGTGAACTCCACCGGTTCCATCATCTGCCCGATCAGCCCATCGCCCAAGACCATGACCGGGTTCCGGTACTGGTCGGCGAGATCGAACGCCTCCTGCACCAGGTCGGCCGCTTCCTGCACGGTGGATGGGGCGAGTACCAGCAGCCGATAGTCGCCATGCCCCCCGCCTTTGACGGCCTGCAGGTAATCGGACTGGGACGGCAGGATGCCACCCAGGCCAGGGCCGCCCCGCATGATATTGACGATCACGACCGGCAGCTCGGCCCCGGCCATGTACGAAATGGCTTCCTGCATCAGGCTGATGCCCGGGCCAGACGACGAGGTGAAGCAGCGACAGCCCGCGCCCGCCGCGCCGTAGAGCATGTTGCTGGCGGCCACCTCGCTTTCGGCCTGCACGAACGTGCCCCCCACCGCGGGCATTCGGGCAGAGAGATACTCGGGGATCTCGTTCTGGGGGGTGATGGGGTACCCGAAGAAGAGGCGGCAGCCGGCCTGGATGGCGGCCTCGCCGATCGCTTCGCAGCCTTTCATCAGCTTCTTGGCCATGCCTACTCCTCAGCCGCGCGCCGCGGCGCCGACCTGCGCTTGACCGGCGGCGTAGCCGCGCGACAGGGCCGCCTGATTGACGGTAACGAGCGCCGGCTTGCTGCCGAACGTTTCGGCGATGATCGTCTTGATCTGCTCCGGTTCCGCGACGCCGCTGGCCCCCAGATAGGCGCCGAGCGCCACCATGTTCGCGGCCTTCGCGCTGCCGCATTCGATCGCCACTTCGTTGGCCGCGACGGAGACCACGTGCACGTCTGTGCGCCGCGGCAGACGGTTGATCAAGGACGTGTTCACCACGATCACGCCGTCCGGGCGGACCGTGTCTTCGAACTTGTCGAGGGACGGCAAGTTCAAGGCGATGAGGCCATGCGGGGACTTGGTGATCGGGGAGCCGATCGGCGCATCGGAGAGGACGACCGTGCAGTTGCAGGTGCCGCCCCGCATCTCGGGGCCGTAGGCGGGCATCCAGGTGACCTCGCGTCCCGCGCGCATGCCGGCGTAGGCCAGGAGCTTGCCGATCAAGAGCACGCCTTGGCCGCCGAATCCCGCCAGGATGATCTCGGTATACATGGTCAGCGCTCCGTCTCTTTGACGACGCCCTGCTCGGGGGTCTTGAATTCGCCCAGGGGGTAGTAGGGGATCATGTGCTCGGCCAACCAGCCGCACGCCTCCGTCGGCTGCAGGCCCCACCCGGTCGGGCAGGTCGAGAGGACCTCGACCAGCGAGAAGCAGGTGCTCTCCACCTGATGCTGGAATGCGGTCCGGATGACTTTGCGGGCCTGCAGGATGGCCTTGGGCTCGTGCATGGACACCCGCGCCAGATAGGCGGGGGTCTTCAGTTCCTTGAGGAGCTCGACCACCCGAATCGGATAGCCGGCCAGCGCCACGTCCCGTCCCGCCGGGCTGGTCGAGGCGACCTGGCCCGGCAAGGTGGTCGGCGCCATCTGGCCGCCGGTCATGCCGTAGATGGCGTTGTTGACGAAGATCACGGTGACCTTCTCGCCGCGATTGGCCGTGTGGATCGTCTCCGCCATGCCGATCGAGGCGAGGTCGCCGTCGCCCTGGTAGGTGAACACGATCAGGTTGGGGCGTCCCCGCTTGATCCCGGTGGCCACGGCCATCGCACGGCCGTGGGACGCCTCGTGCATATCGCAGTTGAAGTAATCGTAGGCGAGGACGCTGCAGCCGACCGGCGCGACCCCGACCGCCCGCTCGCGGATGTGCAAGGCGTCCATGGCTTCGGCCACCAGGCGGTGGATGACGCCGTGCGTGCAGCCCGGACAATAGTGCATCGCGATGTCGAGAAGCGCCTCGGGCCGTGCGGTGGCCTTGCCCTTATGCTCGACCTGGATGGCGACATCGGGGCATACCACCGCGCAATGGCGGCACGCGTTACACTGGTCCGCATGCTCCACCAGGGGATAGAAATAGCCCTTGGCGTTGATCTCGCGGGACATGGCCAGGACGTGCGTCGGGCAGGCATTGACACACAGGCCGCAGCCCTTGCAGCGGTCCTTTTCCACCAGGACGGTCATACCCACTCCTTTCGATCAGAGCCGGTCAGCGCGCCGGTGGGAGCCCGGCGGCTGCTTCGCGAATGGCGCGACAATATACCGCTCGATGGCCAGCAATTTCAGGCCGTCGGCTTCGCCGTCTCCACCGCCGAACGCCGGCGTCAATGGCGCCGGCACCCCGGCGCAACGCAGCGGGATGCCGCTTTCCGCCGCGAGCGCCCGCGCAAGGAGAATGCCCTCGGCGATCGTCGCGGGCGTGGTCTCGTCCATGAGATGCGTGTTGGCCAGCAGACCGGTCACCGGCATCCGGGCGGCCGCCTCGATATCCCGCAGCATGGCGAGGCAGGCGGGCACGTCTTCTGCGAACGGCCGATTGGCGTTCACCACGAAGAGCAGATCCGTCGTGTGTCGTTCGAGGAGCCCGGACAGGCTGCCAAGCACGCGCGCGCCCAAATCGTTTCCGCCAACGTCGAAAATGACGCGGGTGTTGCTCCCGGTGCCATCCCGGGCCAGCCCGCGCGCCTCGGGCACAAGGATCGGGAGATCCGCGTAGAATCGCTCGCCGGCCGGCGCGACCAGCCGGATGCCTCGCGCCTCCAGGTCATCCTTGGCCAGCCGGCAGCGGAAGTACGGCTTGATCAGATCGAGGTCCACCAAGGTGACGTCTTCCCCGTGCACCCGAAAGGCCAAGGCGAGGTTGATCGCGATCTCGCTCTTTCCGCTCCCAAAGTGGCCGACCAGAATGACGGTGCGGCGCGTGAAGAGGTCGAGAACGGTCGCGTGGGTAGTTTCGGCCGAGAGATGACTCACGGGTGCGCTGTCCCTCATCTTCGGAACTGCAACGACGCCCCTGGCGGCATCGGCGCAGATGCTAGGCTCCAAGTCAGCCCATCATAGCAACAGATTGGCAGTTTTTCCAAGCAGGGAGTCAAGGGTCCATACCTTTGCCGACAGCGCGTTATCAGAAGCCTCAGCAGGCAAGGAACCGGGAGACGGCGGGCGTTAGGACGCGGGTCCCTCGCGACGGGAGAGTGTGGACTGCACGGCGGCGACGAGCTCCGCCATGCGGAGCGGCTTCTTGATGAACGCCGCCGCGCCCTCTTCGACGGCGCGGGCATAACTCGCCCAATCGCCAAAGGCCGTCACCATGATCACGGGGAGTAAAGGACGCGAGCGGTGCACGTCGTGGAGCAGATCGAGCCCATTCTTGACCGGCATCAACATGTCCGTCACGACGAGGTCGAACGTCTCGCCGTCGAGCAAGGATAATGCCTCGGCACCGTCGCCGGCGACGGACACACGATACCCTTCTTTCTCAAGGACTTTTCTGAGAAGGTCGCGCATCTCCTGATCATCTTCCACGATCAAGAGATGCTCAGCGGGTGATCGCATAGTATGCACGCAACAAGAGGTGGTCATCGCAGTGCTTTGTACGTGTGCAAAGGCAATGCCACGTCTGAGGATGACGCCGCACCTGCACTGCGGGTGCATACGGCCTGCGACAAGCATAACAGAAATGCGGCCTTTCACTCCTAATCCGGCTGAAGCGAGCCTGCTCGAGTGTCAGCCACCGTTTGGCGCAAGCCGCTGGCTGTCCCAATGCATAAACGCCCTGAGACCGTTTGTCTCAGCTTTGTTACAAGGACGTTCCACGGGCGGAGGACCGTTCGCACCTGGGGCTTTGGGTGCGGACGCTCCACGTGTTCTCGTGCGACGTGTCGGGCAACGTGCCGGGCCGCAAGGGGAATGCGAAGCCACAATCATCTGCCGGATGAGACAAACCCATCAGGGAAGAGGTGTCGCCTTGACCTATACCCGTCGGCGGGCATACTCTGCCACCCTGCGCGGTGTAACGACCCCAGGGACCCCTCCGTCGATTTTGCGGCTCGGCCCCCTCGCGCGAACGTCATAACACTCAATCCTAGGAGGTAATCATGCACAGTGGGACACGACTGGCAGGACTAGTAGGCGCGCTGCTGGGCCTGGCGGCGCTCGCGGGCCCGGGACAGGCCGCCGCGCCGGAGAGGGGAGAGATCAAGATCGGCGTGAGCGTTTCCGCGACGGGCGGCTTCTCGGCCGAGGCGCCGCATTACGTCAACGATGTCCGTCTGGCTGAAAAGCAGATCAACCAGGCCGGTGGGATTAACGGCAAGAAGCTCAACGTGATGATCTTCGATAACCAGTCCACGAACCCGGCCGCGTTGTCAGCCTTGAACAAGGCGGTCGAACAGGACAAGGTGCTGGCCTACATCGGCGGCAATAAGAGCACTCAGATCCTTGCGATGTCCGACGCCATCAAGGCGTTCGGCGTTCCCACGTTGGTCGGTGGCACCAATGCCACGATCACGAAGCAGGGCAACCCGTGGCTGTTCCGCTGCCGCGTGAGTGACGAGATCGTCGGCGCCATCCTGGTCAAGTACGTCAAAGACGAGCTGAAGCTCACCAAGATCGGCATCATCCACTCCAACGAGGCCTTCGGATCGGGCGGGGCCGACGCGATCGAGCAGTATGCAAAGCAATTCGGGCTCAAGGTCGTTGCGCGCGAGCGCTTGAACCTCGGCGATCGCGATTTCACGGCGCAGCTCCTCACCTTGAAGAAGGCCGGGACCGAGGTCCTGATTCCGTACAGTGCCGGGACAGAGGAGTTCGCCCGCATCCTTGTGCAGTACAAGCAAATGGGTGCCCCCTTCAAGTTCATGGGCCCGCCCGCCATCGCTCAGAAGCCCACGCTGGATCTGGCCCGTGATTCGGCCGAAGGGTTGATGGGGTTCGTGGATTCCGTTTCCGGGATGAGCCCGGCCAATAAGAAGTTCGTGGAAGCCTACCAGAAGGAATACAGCGGCGCCGAGCCGGATCCACAGGCCCCCTGGAGCTATGACGCCGTCTACTTGCTCGCCAACGCGATCCGGAAGGTCGGCGAAGACCGCGCCAAGATCCGCGAGGCGCTGTTGGCCACCAAGGGGTTCGAAGGCGCACTCGGAACTTACACGTTCTCGGCCGACGGGGACGGCCTGCGCGGCGGTCCGATTGCCGTGATCAAAAACGGCAAGCCGCAGCTGGTGAAAATGATCAGTCTCAACTAAGTCATACGATTTCGCCGGCGACTGCCGTCCGGGCCGCGTGCCCGGGCGGCAGTTTTCGTGTGGGGATACATGTGCCATGCCTTCGTTGGGAATCGGTTGCCTTCAGACGGTGCCCTGAGTATGATGAGTCGCTCCGTATTCCGAGGGGAACCATGCCGGATCTCGTCGGCAGTGTGAACCCGGCCACGCCATATCAAGGGCGCGATCCCCCGCCCGCGCACGCCGACCGTCAAGACCAGCACGTTCACCCGTTGTGATGCGAGGAGACACAACATGCGGACCCTGCGGTGCATCATGGCATTGGCTCTGTTGCTCTCATGTATCGGAGGAGTGGGGGTCGCGCTGGCCGGGGAAGACATCCGGGTCGGTTACATCCCGCCGACTACGGGCCCATCGGCAGCCGAAGGCGCGCTACAGATTAAGGCCATCAAGATCGCCCTCAAAGAGATCAACGCCAGCGGCGGTGTGAATGGGAAGAAAATTGACATGCGCATGGTGGACAACCAGTCCACGAACCCCGGCGCCCTGGCTGCCCTCCAGCGCGCTGTCGAGCAAGAGCAGGTGTTGGCGCTCGTCGGGCCGGTGAAGAGCACGCAGATCCTGGCGATGTCGGATGCCGTCAAGAACTACGCCGTGCCGGTGATGATCGGCGGCACGAATGCCACCCTCACGCGGCAAGGCAATCCGTGGTTGTTCCGGGTGCGCCCGGATGACTCGATCGCTGCCGCGGCGATGGTGAAGTATGTGAAAGAGGACACCAAGTTCACCAAGATCGGCCTGCTACACGATAGCGATGCCTTCGGGAGCGGTGGGGCGGACCTCGTCGAGAAGAC
>DATJQT010000215.1:0-4890 GCA_035505475.1 Vulcanimicrobiaceae bacterium | reverse complement strand
TCGAGGCCGTTGGGTTGGCGCAGTCCACCGTGTCCAAACACCTTGCCTGCCTTCGCGACTGCGGCCTGGTGGAGTCCGATCCGGTGGGGCGCGCCTCCGTGTTCCGGCTCAGTCAACCGGCGCTGGTCGAGGTGCTTACGTGCGCCGAGACGGTCTTGGAGGCCACCGGGCATGCGGTGGCATTATGCCCGAACTATGGCATCGGTAACGGCGCAGCCGGGAGCGCCCGATGAGCGGGGCCGACTCGACCAACCACGCTGCGATCGATGAGCACATCTGCTGCGAGGCAACCCTGTCCACACAGTCCCGGCGGCCTGCACCCGACGCGCACTGGCATCGCACAGCTCGGTGGGCGCGGCGGCTGTCCTGGGCCAGCCTGGTCTGGATGCTCACCGAGGGGGTGGTCGGGCTCTGGCAAGGCCTGATCGTCGGCTCGATCGCCCTGACCGGGTGGGCGTTGGGCAGCGCGGTCGAGGGCCTGGCCAGCGTGATCGTGATCTGGCGATTCACCGGCTCGCGCACCCTGTCAGAGACCGCCGAACGGCGTGCCCAACGCGGGGTCGCGGTGTCGTTTTGGCTGCTGGCCCCCTACATCGCTGCCGAATCCATCCATCACCTGGATGACCGGCGACCCGCCGAACCCACGGTGATCGGTGTCGTGCTTACAGGTATCGCGCTGCTCGCCATGCCAATCCTCGGCCGCGCCAAACACATACTCGGCACACGGCTAGGCTCGACCGCCACCGCCGGCGAAGGCACCCAAAACTACCTCTGCGCCGCCCAGGCCGCAGCAGTCCTCACCGGCCTCGTGATCACCGCCAGCTGGCCCGACGGCTGGTGGCTCGACCCGGTCATAGGCCTGGGCATCGCCACCGCTGCGGTGTGGGAAGGCATCCAATCCTGGCGCGGCGACGACTGCTGCGCCCACCAGCCGGCCATCGCTTCAAACCGCAATCGGGAACACGAGACAACTGGCACTGTTCCCCATTAAGGCAAATCGATCGGCCGCCCTAATCGGGAACAGTCGTACACATTCCAACCTAACCCCAGATAACCCAACCGGACGCCCGATCTGTCAGAGTGACGCTTATTCCCACGGTGGAACTTGCTTGGCTAACAAACGCGTTGTCGGTGTCAGCTGGGGCCGAGGGCACCGCTGCGGCTGTGCTCTCGGGTGGCCCGGCCGCCAAGGGTGCCGGCATAGTCAAAGCCGAGGCTGTCGGGTGTCCGCCAGAGTCAGCTGCCTTTGCGAACACGCGGGGCGAAATCAATGCACCGGGCGAATCGATCGGCGGGGTCCTTCGCGAAGGCGACGGCAAGCACCGGGTCGAAGGCCGTGAGCTTGGGGTGGGTGTCCGCAGGCGCCGGAGGTGGCGCGGACAGGCAATATACGGTGGGGCGGGCGGGACTCGAACCCGCGACCAACGGATTATGAGTCCCTAGCCAGCACTCACGCGACCAGGCGAAACGATTAGCTGAATCAAGCCATATACCCTGCGAGCCAACGAATCTGGCCGTTGCGAGTACGGTTCCGGTACGCCGCAGGTACGGCTACGAATCGCCCCCAGTCGCCGGGGTGACGCCGGGGTGAGATGCGCGCAGGGCGGTGTTAGCTACTTCGACCTGAAAAAGGGTTGATGGTGACGGGTTTGTCGGTGGCAGTGACGGCGGGTGTTCGGTGCTGGCGGGAGTCTGTTGTCATGAGGCCAGGGCGCTGATCTTGACGAGGTTGTGGGCGAACACACCGTGTCCGCACCAGGTTCGGGCTCCGGTGAGGGTGGTCAACTCCGTGCGGTTCCAGCTGTAGCTGCGTTTGAGGTGGTTGATGCGTCCTTCGCATCCGGTTCGCCATTTGATCTTGGTGCGGAACGCTTTTCGGTGTTCGAACTCGCGGCGAGCGGCACTGGGTTTACTGGCACGCGGAATCGCGACATGGCGGACTCCCTGATCGTGCAGGTCGTTTTCGACCGAGGCGTATCCGTAGCCGCGATCGGCGGTGACCGCCCTGGGGGCGTGGCCGGCGCGGCGCGTGATCCGGGCGATCGCTGGGGCCAACTGCGGGGCATCGGCGGGGTTCCCGATCTCGACGCTGTGATCGAGGATGACTCCATCGCCGTTGTCGACGACCTGGGCTTTGTAGCCGAACTCCACGGGCTTGCCCAGTCGTCCTTTGCGGATCGGGCGGGCATCGGGGTCGTGGAAACTGACCAGCCGGCTCGCCGAGTCAGGCATCACCCCGCTCAGGCGGCTGCGGGCTTGGGTGACCACGCGTTGGGCCTTGTCCATGATCGCGGCCAAGTCGTTGATCGCTCGAGCTAGCCGAGCCCGGCGGACCCCGGTCGCGCTGTGCACGGCCCGGCGGGCGTTGCGCATCACCGCGGCGGCCTCCCGCATCGCCGATGCGGCGATGCCGGCCAACTCCCCGGTGATCCGCGCGACCGCGGCTTGAGCTTCCTCGCGGGCCACCGCACCGCGAAGCCGCAGTTTGGAGGCGATCGAGCGGGCCCGCTGACCCGCTGAGCGGCTGCGGTCACGGGCATGGGTACGCACCGCCCCGCCAGCGTTGTGGATGCGGGTGATGGTGCGGGCGATCGTGGTCACCGCCTTGGCCAGCAGCCCCGAGTCGGTCGGATAAGCCACTGCGGCCTCAACCACGGTGGTGTCCGCACGCACCTTGTCAGTGCGCAACAGTTTGGCGTCGGCGGCCTTGGCCAACAACGCCTCATTGAGGCCGGCCACTGCAGCGTCCCCACACCGGGTGGTCAGTTTCATCAGCGTGGTGGGGTGCGGCACACGCGTCCCGAACGGAATCCGACAAAACCGTTGCCAGGAAATCGAATCGCCGACCTCGCGGCACAACGCCTCAAAACCCAGCCGGTAGCGGAACTTCAAGAACATCATCCGCAGATAGGTCTCCATCGGAATCGACGGGCGACCGATACGGGTGTCGAAGTACGGCGTGAACGGCGCGAAGAACACCGGATCATCCAGCAGCGCGTCTACCCGCCCCAACTCCCTGGGTAACACCAACAGCTCCGGCGGCAGGATTGCATCCCACAACGACAACTGGTCATTTACAGTTCTAAGCACGATGGCCTCGATCCCTTCTAGCCCAAGGGTTCGAGGCCATCATCTCGTCAAACAAAGCCCAGTTCAGCCACCGCCACGCCCTGACTTTTTCAGGTCGAAGTAGCTAAGCTAGGTCAAGACCCTCCCTAGTTCCGAGATCGTCCTGTCGCGGCGAGGGGAACTGAGGGCGCGAACGGCATCCGCCACATCGACCGCCATGGGTGTCGATGTGATTCCCACGGGCTACGTGCCTCGAGCCAGGGCCGATACCAGCCGCCGGCGAGGGAGCGCCAGCACGTCGTTTGACATCGCCCAGCACTTTCGTCTTCCTAGTCGTAGGCGGTCGAACCGCAAACCACCCGAAACCATCGTTCCAGATAGCGGGAGTATTACATACTTGTAGAATCGCAACAAGCGAAATCGAAAACACAGAGTATCTGACGCGCCACTGGACATGCGGTTGGGAACGGTTTGGCGGCGTCGTTGAGGGGCGCGGATCGTCATGCTGACGTCAGCCGGTCGTGTTCAGCGGCGCCGCGCCCCGCGGTGATGGACCCAGTGCTCTTACCCGCTCACCCGGAATTTATGCGAGCAGCACACAAGCTGTGCGGCGGACGGTTAACCGTCGGCAGTGGCGCGCTTTCGCCCGCAGCCACCTGTTCGAGCGGGGCCATCTCGCGCTCAATGGGTCGAACGAATGGAATGCGAGGTATGGCGTCAGCCCGACGATCAGTTGCTACTTTCAATTCGGTTGGGGTAACAGGGAGAGACGCGCATCAGCCGCGGCTGAGATGGGCCCGGATGGCAGAGATGGTGGCCGTGGTGGCGTCCGCGCTGCCGCCTCCAAATGGGGCGATGCTGGCGAAGCCGTGGGTAAGTGCATCGAACTGCCGGTGATCCACCGTGACGCCGGCCGAGCGTAGCGCCACGGCGTATTCGTTACCCTCGTCGCGCAGTGGATCGAATCCTGCGGTGAGCACTAGAGCGGGGGCTAATCCAGATAAATCAGAGGCCTTCAGCGGCGATACCCGTGCATCGTCGGCTGCAAGGCCCGTGTTGCCCAGATACAGGCCTACGTTCCGGTCGTCCTCCTGCTTAGACAGGAAGAACCCGTCCGAGAACAAGGTGCGCGACCGGGTCTTCGCGGAGAGATCGAGGACCGGATAGAGCAGCACTTGCAGCGTCGGCTGCGGAATACCCTCTTCGCGGCAACGCAGCGCGACGAGGGCTGCCAGGTTTCCGCCGGCGCTGTCACCGCCAACGCCGATTCGGGACGGGTCAGCGCCCAGTTCGGCGGCGTGTCCACGTGCCCATCGATAGGCCGCCACGCAGTCATCGATCGCCGCCGGGGCCCGGTGTTCGGGTGCGAGCCGGTAGTCCACCGACACCACGTGTATCGCGGCGTCTCTGCAAATCATCCGACACAGTCCGTCGTGAGATTCGATGTCGCCCACCACAAAACCACCGCCGTGGAAGAAGAGCAGTAGCGGGGCCGCCTCCTCCACGGCCGGTCGATAGTGTCGCGCTCGCAGGAGGCTATCGGGGCCGGGGATCGTGAGGTCGGTGGTGGGGACGGCGACGTGGGTGTTCATCCCCGCCTGCGATTTCCGCATCAAGGCGCGGGCAACTTTCGGATCGCCATCAGCCGAGAGACCGCCAGTACGCATGCTTCGTTGGGCGATCAGTATCAACTGAAGCGTGGCGTCAAGAGTGTTGCCGTCGATGGTGATCCTTCTGCCGCCAGCCAGGAGGCGTTTTAGCCAGGGCGGAATCCACGGCATGACCTTGACACCGACGCCACGCGCGGCGTTTTTCACCGCG
>DATJQT010000214.1:0-14824 GCA_035505475.1 Vulcanimicrobiaceae bacterium | reverse complement strand
CCTCGCGATACCCCGTCGTCGTTCTGGATTTTCACGCTTGCCTCCATTCCTCCACGGAGTTATTTCGTCGCCGGTTGTATCGGTATGCTGTCGGCGAAACTTGAGCGTTTTTGTGTCGACTCTCCGGTCCCCGTGCCCTGTGCTTCCCCGGCGCCGCTGGTACCCGCACCGCTGGTTTGGCGGAGCGCCTGATCGCGCAGAATCAGCTGAGCCAGGCCGATCCCACCGGCCTTGGCCAAGGAGCGGCCGACCTCCTGATCGAAGAGATCCCGGTAGCTTTCCGTATCCGCCGTCGCTTTGAATAGCCCGCCCTGAGCGACGGTGGACCGCATCGTTTTCATTAGCAGTCCCAAGAACACGCCTTCCAACTCCTGGGCCGCCGCCTTGATCCGGTCGGGCTCGCTGGCGCCCGCGGGGATATTGACCAGGGACCCCGGCGAGCTGCCGAGTGCGGCAATTGGATTCATGGCCCGTCCTCTGTCACAGGATCTCCAGCTCTGCCTGGAGGCCGCCCGCTTGCTTGATCGCCTGCAGGATCGAGATCAGGTCGCGCGAAGTGACGCCGAGCGCGTTCAGGCCCTGCACCAGATCGCCGATGCTCGCGCCTTCCGGAATCACCGACAGCCGATTGCGATCCTCTTTGACGCCGACGTCGGTCTGCGGGGTGACAACGGTGCGGCCCTTGTTGGCGAATGGCGCCGGCTGCGAGGCGTTGTAGTCGGTCTTGATCTGCACGCTCAGGTTGCCGTGGGCGATCGCGACCGTGGACAAGCGCACGTCGCTGCCCATGATGATCGTCCCGGTCCGCTCGTTGATGACGACCTTGGCGACCTGGTCCACGACGACGCGCAGCGATTCGAGCCGGGCAATCAGCGGCACCAGCTCCTCGCCCGGCCGGACCGCCACACGGATCGTGGCCGCGTCCTCGGCGCGAGCGCGGGCCTCGCCAAACGCGCTGTTGACGACATCCGCGAGACGCCCCGCGGTGGTGAAATCCGGATTGTTCAGCGACATCGCCAGGGTCTGGTTCTCGACCACGGCCATCGGGACTTCACGCTCGATGATGGCGCCGTTGGGGACCCGCCCGGCGGTCGGATGGTTCTTGGTGACCGAGTTGCCGGCCGCACCGCCCGAAGCGACGAAGCCGCCGATCGAGATCGCGCCCTGGGCGACGGCGTACACCTTTCCGTCGGCCGCCTGGAGTGGCGTCATGAGCAGCACGCCGCCCTGCAAAGTGGTGGCGTCGCCCATCGAGGACACCTGGACATCCACCGTGGTGCCGGGCTTGGCGAAGGGCGGCAACTTGGCGGTGACGACTACGGCAGCTACGTTCTTCACCGTGATCTGGCTTCGCGGGACATTGACGCCCAGCCGCTGCAGCATATTCACGACGCTCTGGACCGTGAACACGGTCTGGGTCGAGTCGCCCGTCCCATTCAGACCGATGATCAACCCGTAGCCAAACAGTTCGTTGTCGCGGACGCCCTGGATGCGGGCCATGTCCTTGACGCGCACATCCGCGCCGTGCGCGGGCAGCGCAACCAGCAGGGCCAGGACGCCGAGCAGGAGCGTCCTCGGCCATTCCAACGCATGCGGGACACGGACGCGGGCGGCGGTTTGCGTCATCTGCATTAGAAGATCCTGAAGAGATCGATCAGCATCTGGATGAATCCCGGCCGCTGCTTGTTGGCCAGGATGCCTTTGCCGATGACCGTGATCTCGGCGTCAGCGACCAGTGTCGAGGCCACCGTGTTGTCGGGCGAGATATCCTCGGGCCGGACCATCCCGCTGAACGCCAGCGTCTGGGTCTCTTCGTTGACCACCACCGCGCGGCGGCCCTCGACGACGAGCAAGCCGCTGGGAAGCACCCGGATGACCTTGGCGGGAATCTGTGCAGTGACGGCTCCGGTTCGCGTGATGTTGCCGCTCCCCTTCTGTTCACTATTTCCGGTATAGTCCAATTGGTATTTATTCTTCGATCCGCCCGGGGTCGTGTTCCCGAAGAAATTGGACAGATTGAAGGCCACCGCCGCATCCTTCTTCGTGTTCGTGTCCACTTTCAAGTCGCTGGACGAGTTTTCCGTCACCAGCACGGTCACGATGTCCCCGACCCGAGCCGCCCGGTTGTCGACGATCAGGAATCCCATCTTGCCATCCCGCCACAGGGATTCCGCGCTGCAGATCCCGGCGCTCGCGATCAACACGAGCCCCACAATTGCTCCCATCCAGCGCATAGGTAATTTCCTCCGTGCCCGCAATCAGAAGAGGATTCGGACACTCCGCGGGCCATCGACCTGGCCGTAGACTTCCCGATTCGAAGTCAGGTTCCGCACCCGGATGAGCTGTCCTTCTTTCCCGTCCTCTTTCGCTTCGCCCTGCGTGACGGCGCGCAGCCCGCGGCCTTCCACGGCGAGCAGGACGACCTCGCCCCGCTTCACCAGGGCGGGCTGCTCGACGGAAGCCACCATGAGGACTTCCCCGGCGGCAATTGGGCGAGCCGCTTGGCGGCCCGCCAGACTGGATACGTCCCGCAGCGGCTCCTGACCGGTGCCGACTTCGCGTCGTTCGATCCGGACATCGTCCCCAGTCAGCGGCGTCCCGCGCGGCACCCCGCGCACCGCGACCAGCACTTCGGTCACCTGCGTGATCTTGACCGGAACGAAGACCGTACGGTGCAGCGTCTCATCGATCCAGATTTCGACTGGCGCGGAGACCGAGCCGGTCCACTCGTTGCCAGGGCGCGGACGCACCCGCAGTTCCAGCCTTCCGGCCGGCACGGCAAGCGGGGCCCCCGCTGAGGCGGCCGATTGGATAGCCAGTCGGGCGGCATCCTCCGGGCGGGCAGCGACAATGGCGTCGCGGACGGCCGAAAACAGTTCGGACGCGCTCACCGCCTGGCTTGCGGTCGCGACCGAGATGCTGGGTGGCGCATCGAGCACGATCTGTCGCAGATCGACACCAGCCAGGCGCAACCGGGATTTCAGATACGCCTGGTCAAGCGTGCGGCTGAGACCCGGCAGGGGCGCGCGTCCCACTTCGATTGCCCCCAGACGTTCCGCGGCGCTGGGATCATCGGCGTGGATATCCGCAATTTCCCTCAGCCGAATTTCGGGGCCGCGCACGGTGGATTCGGCGTGCAGGCTCACCACCGGAGGGGCGGCGGCGACCACCTTGGCCGGCCACTCGCCGGCAGCGGCGACCGTCGCCACAGCGAGCAGGAGGAGGAGCGTCCCGCCGCCTGCCATCCCGAACCTTGCTCCGCGCATCGTCGCTCCGGCGCCCTTAGCGGCGCAGATTGTTGGCCAGCTGCAGCATTTCGTCGGCCGACTGCACTGCCTTGGATCCCGCCTCATAGGCACGCTGGCCGACGATCAGGTTGACCATCTCCTCGACCACCTTGACGTTCGACATTTCGACGAAACCCTGCGACAGTGTGCCGAAATTGGTGCTGCCCGGCGCGCCGGTGATCGCGTTGCCGGAGGCCGCGGTCGGCAGGTACAAGTTCCGGCCGATGGCATTCAACCCCGCCGGGTTGGCGAAGCGCGCCAGGTCGATGGTCCCGACCTGCTGCGACGTGCTGCTGCCGGCCAAGGTGACGTTGACCGACCCATCCGTCCCGATGGACACGCTCACGGCAGTCTGCGGAATGGTGATTTCAGGTTGTAACGGATACCCGTCCGGGTTGACGACACGGCCGTTCGCATCCTTCTGGAATGACCCCGCTCTTGTGTAGGCAGTCGTTCCGTCAGGCCGCAACACTTGGAAAAACCCATCCCCCTCGATGACCAAGTCCAGCGGATTGTCGGTCTGCTGGAAATCGCCTTGCGAGAAGATACGCTGCGTCGAGGCCGGCCGGACACCTGAGCCGACCTGGATGCCCGTCGGCGCATCGGTGCCTTGCGCCGTCGGCGCGCCCGGCTGACGCGGGGTCTGATACAGCAGGTCCTGAAAATCGACCCGAGTCCGCTTGAATCCCGTGGTATTGACGTTGGCCAGGTTGTTCGCCGTCGCATCGATATTCAGCTGCTGGGCGGTCATTCCGGTTGCCGCGGTAAACAATGCCCGAATCATCCCGCCTCCTCACACTCGGCCGAGATCGGTGGATGCCTGCCCGTTCGTCTGATCGAGGGCCTGGATGGTCCGCTGATAGGCCTCGTACGATCTGAGCGTGCACAGCATCTCGACCATCGTGCGCACCACATTGACGTTGGAGTTTTCGATTTGGCCCTGCGCGATCGCGACATCATTGACCGCATCCGGCGGTGTCGTCTCGTCGGCTGGCGCGTACAGATTCCCCCCTGCCTTGACCAGCCGGGACGGCTCGGCATCCGACACGAAGCGCAGTGCTTGACCGTCCGCAAGCCGGCCGGTGCCGTCTATGACTAAACCCGTTTCCGGCACACGAATCGGGCCGCTCTGCCCCATCACTTGGAATCCCGCATCGGTCGTAAGGTATCCGTTCGCATCTCGAACAAACGATCCACCGCGCGTGTACCGCTCGCCGTCGGGGGTGGACACGACAATCAGTCCCGGGCCTTCGATCGCCAGATCCATGAGATTTCCCGTGGATCGAATGCTGCCGGGAGTCATATCGATGCCCGACCGGCCGGCGTGGACGGTGCTCATCGTGAGGGCATATTCGCCTTCGCCTTGGACGGCATTGGCCAGCTGTGTCGTATCGATCGCCACCAGGTCCTGCTTGAACCCGGTGGTCCCGACGTTCGCCAGATTGTTGGCAAGGACATCGAGCCGTGTCTGGTTTGATGCCATGCCGCTTGCTGCCGTGTACAGCGCTTGAATCATCAGGCGTTCTCCTGACAGACGGGTCGCGGAATGCCGAAGCAATGGGGGTGCCAGGCGAGGCACACGATAGTGCGTGGCTGCGATATTCGACGGTTACGGGCTCTGTGAGGATTTGCTCGAGGTGGGAATCGTGAGGGAAGCGGAACGCCGAGGCGGCAACGTTTGCCGCCTCGGCTCCCTGGAAACTGGACTACGCTTGGGCGCAATAGGCCCGGAATTCCGGTTCCAGGCGGCGCAGTTCAGATTCGAGCTGGTCGAACAACTGCCGGGCGTTGGTGCACGCGCCGCTCCGTCCCGCCTCTTCCAGGGCCCGGGCAAGCACTGTTGCCTGCTGCGCTTCGAAGAGGCCGATTCCGCCCTTCAGCTTGTGGGCCAGCCGCTCGAGGGCCTTGGCATCCCCTGCCTCGACGGCGGCACGCAGCTTGTCTGTCAGGGAGGGCAGGTCGGCCAGGAGCAACTGCATCGTCTCTCGCAGTAGCGCCGGATCGCCGCCCACGCGCTCCAATGCGGCCCGGGGATTCCAGCTGGAGGCCGGCACCAGGGCCGCTTCCCCGTCGGGGGGCACGCGTCCGCCGATCCCTTCGACCATCTCGAACAGTTTGGCGGCATCGAGCGGCTTCGAGAGGTACCCATCCATGCCCGCCGCCAGGCAGCGGGCATCGTCTCCTTTCATGGCGTGGGCCGTCAGGGCCACAATCGGGATATGACGGCCTTGCCCGGCCTCCAATCGACGGATGGCCTGGGTGGCTTCGAACCCGTTCATCTCTGGCATCTGCACATCCATCAGGATCAGGTCAAACTGGTGTGGCGCCACTCGCATCTCGGCCACCGCTTTCGCGCCGCTATCCACGACTCGGACCTGATGGCCCCATTTTTCCAGCAACCGGACCGCGAGCTTTTGGTTGATCGCGTTGTCTTCGGCAACGAGAATTGTGAGGCGGCGGCGTGACGTGCCGGTGGCGGGTCGCGCCGGGGGTGCGGTGATCGGCTCGGCCCAGGCGGGTCCGAGCACGCGCATGATCGCCTCGAGCAGGTCGGATTGCGTCACGGGCTTGCGCAGGACCTCCTGGATGCCCACGGCGCGGCTGCGCTGGCCATTTTCTTGACGCGCGGTGGCGGACAGCATCAGCATCCGGCAGACCGAGCGCCCACATGCTTGCAGGCGGGCGGCTAGCGTAAGCCCGTCCATGCCGGGCATGTCGGCATCCAAGATGACCAGCGGGAACGGTCGCCCGGCCGCCGCGGCGGCCTGAAACGCGGCCAGCGCCGCCTCCCCATGCTCCACCGCCTGGGGCCGCATGTGCCAGCCCGCCAATGACTCCCGCAAGATCCGGCGGCTGGTGGCGTTGTCATCTACCACCAGGACCGGTAGATCGCGCACCAATTCCTGTCGCGACCCGGTGGCCGACGCCACGTGGCCCGACTGGATCCCGAACCGAGCGGTGAAATGGAACGTGCTGCCTTTGCCGAAATCGCTCTCCACCCAGATCTTGCCATCCATCAGATCGACGAGCCGTGCCGCAATGGTGAGACCGAGCCCCGTCCCGCCGTACTTGCGCGTCGTGGAGTTATCGGCCTGGGTGAACGACTCGAAGATACGCCCCTGGATTTCCGGCGGAATTCCGATGCCGGTATCCGAGACGGCAAAATGGAGCCAGATGGCGTCGCGCTCCTGGGCCGCAGGCTCCACATGGAGCACGATCTCCCCGCGCTCGGTGAACTTGATCGCATTGCCGAGCAGGTTCACCAGTACTTGTCGGAGGCGCCCGGGGTCGCCCACCAGGGCGTCCGGGATGTCGGGCAATAGGTAGCAGGCCAGCTCCAGCCCCTTCTGCGCCGCCCGAACGCCGAGCGCTTTTAGCAGATGGCTCAAGACATGATTCAGCGAAAAATCGATCGTCTCCAGCTCGAGCCGGCCGGCCTCGATCTTCGAGAAATCGAGGATATCGTTGATGATCCCGAGCAGCGATTCGGCCGATGCTTGGACCGTCAACAGGTAATCGCGCTGCTCCGGGCTGAGAGCGGTTTCCAGGGCCAGCTCGGTCATACCCACGATGCCGTTCATGGGCGTGCGGATTTCGTGGCTCATGTTGGCGAGAAACTCGCTCTTGGCGCGCGTCGCCGCCTCGGCCGCATCCCGCGCCTTGACCATTTCGGTGTAGAGCGAGGCGTTGCGGATCGCCACCGCCGCCTGCGCGACGAAGCTCGCCAGCAGGCTCTCGACATGGGCATCCACCCCAAACGGCTGCCGGCCGTTGACCGCGAGAACCGCCAGCAAGCTCCCTTCCAGCATCACGGGGTAACCCAGAAAGCTATGCAGTCCATGAGCGCGCGTCCAGTCCTGCAGGACGAAACGGGAATCCTGGCTGCAGTCGGGAACCTCGAGGGGTTCTCGGTTCGCGGCCACCCAACCGGCACCCCCCTCCCCAAACCGCATCGCCTTCTGGGGGGAACTCTCGCCCATGGCGGGATCGGACACCGCGCGCAGCTCGAGCGTCTGCTCTGCCTCGTTCGCCATCCAAAATGAAACAAACGGCGCATTCATCAGACTCGCCGCCGCGCAGACGATCTCGCGCAGGACGGCATCGACGTCCAGGGACATCGAGATCAACTGGTTGAGGCGCGTGAGCGCCTGCAGGCGCGTGAGCCGGTCCGCCAGGCGCTCGTGCAGACGAGCATTCTCGATCGCGATGGCGGCTTGCTGGGCAAAGCGCGCGAGGATCTCTCGATCCTCTGCGCTGAACGGCTGGTACGGTCCGGCGTTGCCCAGCGTGAGCACCCCCAACAGCCGCCCCTGGTAGACCAGCGGCTCTGCCATGGCGGCGTACAGATGCGTGCGGTCGAGGAAGCCGAAGCCGCCGCCCCCGGGTCGCTGCGCGGCAACCACGAGGCCTTCCCTCTGCAAGGCCACGCGGCCTGGGAGATCTTCGCCCAACCGGACGGGCGTGATCTCGGTGCAGGCTTCCAGTCCGCTCCATTCTTCGGGCGTGAGCCGGAGGCTGTCCTCGTCCCAGCAATACAGGATACCGGCATCCGCCTGCACCAGCGTGATCGCGTGCCGCACGATCACACGGCGGAGCGTGGTCAGTTCGAGATCCTTGGCGATCTCTTCGCTCGCGGCTTGGATCGCCTCCAGCCGCGCGATACGTCGGGCCAAGGCGCCCAGATCGGCGGCCGGTCGGTCGGCTGTGGCTGCGACCGTGCAGCCCTGGGTGTGCTCGGGCGCATGCGCCGCTGCGACTGCGCGGGTCCGGGCGGCGGTGGCAAGGCCTGACGCGTCTACCGATCGGCGGTGCTCTTCCATCGCTCACCCACACCCGCCGACACCGGCGGGCTCCCAGCAGGAATGTGCGGTGCCCGACACCCCTCGGGCCATGCAGGCCAGCAGTTCGGCATCAGACCACGGCTTGATCAGGCACGCATCGGCGCCCGCCGAGGCCCCCTCTCGGCTGGAAAGAACGACGATGTACGTCCGCGCCAATGTCGGGTCTGACCGGATCGCAGCGACCAGGGCAGGGCCGTCCATCGCCGGCATCATCGAGTCGGTGAGCAGCACGTCCGGATGCCAGCGCTGCGCCGCCTCGAGCCCGGCCCGGCCGTCCGCGGCGCTCTCGACGAGATACCCGGCGGCCCGCAGCCGACGTTCGAGTAACGTCCGTACAATGACATCGTCGTCGACGATCAGGAGTCGAGGCATGATTGGTCCATTCACGAGGTCGCCGGCGTCAGGATCCGGATTTCCACGCGCCGGTTACGCGGCTCGCCGCGGACCGGATCGTCCGGGAACAAGGGCTGGTGCTCGCCCATGCCGCGTGCCGCCAGCCGGGCGGGCGAGAGCCCCTGCTCTTCCACCAGGAAGCGCACCACCGCCGTGGCGCGGGCGGTCGACAGTTCCCAGTTGGAAGGGTATTGGCTCGACCGGATCGGCAGCCGGTCGGTGTGTCCTTCCGCTTCCACCTGATTCGGCAAGGCCCCGATCACGGTCGCCACCTTCCCCAGCAAGCGGCGTGCGCCGGGGCGCAGCTCCGCCTTTCCGCGCTCGAACAGAATCGCGTCTTGAAAGCGCAGGATGATTTTGTCGGCATTGCGCTCGATCTGGATGCGTTCGTCTTTCAGATCCGCGCCGAGTTGTATGCGCAGCTCCTGGATCAACTCGAAGAGCAAGTCGGTCTTCGGCGCGGCTTTCTCCATGCCCCGGATCTTGGCGGGAATCGGATACGGCGTGCCCCCCTTGAAGGCCCCGCGCAGCGAGACCGCGACCCCTTCGTACTTCTTCAGGTCCACTTTGGAGATCGCGTAGAGGATCACGAAGAACGCCAGGAGCAGCGTGATCATATCGGCGTAGGTGAGGAGCCACCGAAGGCTACCGCTCGAATCGTGCCCGCCCTGCTGCATGCCAGTCGCCTCCGCTCAGCGGCGCAAGGCCGGCTCCCCGACACGCGTGCGGTCGTCCGGCGGAATCGGGAAGTAGGCGTTCAGCCGCAGTTCCAGCAAGTGGGGATTGTCGCCAGCCTGGATGCCGAGGATGCCCTCCAGTACCATCTCGCGGCGAAACGCCTCTTCGATACTCTTGGCCCGGAGGTTCCCCGCGAGAGGCAGGAGCAGCACGTTGGCGCTGAAGATCCCATACAGTGTCGCCACGAACGCAATAGCAATCCCTTCGCCGAGCGTTTCGGTCCCCCCGTCGGCGAGCTTGGAAAGGACGTGCACCAGACCGAGGACCGTCCCGATGATGCCCATGGTCGGGGCGTAGCCCCCCATGCTTTCCAACAGCTGGATGCCGTGCTGGTGTCGCCGCTGCATGGCGGCGATTTCCGCCTGCATGATTTGGCGGACGGCGGCCTCGTCCGCCCCATCCACCACCAGGCGGATGCCCTGTGCCAGGAACCGATCCGTGTTGGGGTGCGCTCCCATCTCCTCCAGCGCCAGAATGCCGTCCTTGCGCGCGCGCGTCGCCGCCTCGATCAAGGTGTGGATCAGCTGGCGCGAATCTGCGCCCACCCAGCCCCAGAGGGCCTTTTGGAAGAGCAGCGGCAACCGGAGCACATCACGCACCGTCGTGCTCACCATCGCGGCGCCGAGCGTGCCGCCGCAAATGATACAGAAGGCGGACAGGTTGGCAAAGGCTGCCAGGTGCCCCCCTTCGATCAGGACCGACCCGACGATGCCCGCTAAGCCGATCGCCAGGCCGATCGGAATGCCGAAATCCATGCGCATCATGTCAATCGCGTGGGGCTGGGGAATGGCTCAGGGACCAGCCCGCTGCTCCTCAATCGAACCGCGTGCCCCAGCGCTCGAAGGCGCTGCGCTCGTCCACCATGCGGACGCCATAGAAGCGCACGCCCTTGTTGATCAGCGCCTTCCGAAAGTCGTCCTGCAGTTGAGGCGCCAAATTGATAACGTGAATCAATCCGTCGGGCGCGCTTTTGCACAGCTCCGCATGCACGTCAGTCAGCACCTCGAACAGGTTGTAGTTGGCCGACTCCAGCCCATGCGCGTCGACGACGATTTCTTGCTTGCGTTCGCGTACCAGCGTCATCAGTTGCTTGCGGAGCTCCAGCGCCGACGGGGCATCCATGCGGCCCGACCAGCTGGTGAACCCGACCAGATCCAGGGAGGAGACCAGGAGTGGCCGCTTGGCGCACTTTTGGTACTCTTTCCCCTCGATCGAGATCCACCCTCCCTGGAACGGCCCGTAGGTGCAGGCTTCCGGGCTCAGGCAGTAGTAGCCGTTCCGGTACGCCTTGGCGAACAGGCACTTGTTGGTCAATTCTTCGACCCGGCCCTGCTGGTCGAGCTTCTGCTTTTCGCGGCGCTCGACCGCGTCCAGGATGCTCTGTTCGACCGTTTCCCGCCCGGCGCCGTCCGGAATGCAGCCGCTGGCGCCTTGGCTGAAGAGCATCTCGTTGGTCGCGTCGAGCGTCTCCTCGTTGCTGACCAGCACGAAGCAGTTGGCTTCGCGGCCGAGCTTCAGGTAGGCGCGCAGGAGGCGCAGCGTCTCGGCGCCACCGGCATCCGCCAGGACCACCTTGGGGCGCTGCTCCGCCACAATCTGGAGGAAGGAGACTTCGTCCACGGGACAGACGATCGTCTGAAAACGCACCAACTGCTCGTGCAGCCGGTCCATCACGTCCTGGCCGAGCACGAGCACCCGCCCGTCCACCAGCGAATGCGCGTCCTCGCAGAGGAAGGCGCGCAGACGCGCATCGACGTCCCCCAGGTTGAGCGGCTTCCGAAAATACGCGATCGCCCCGTACTGCTTGGCGTCGATGACCGTTTCGAGCGTCGGGTACCCAGTAATGAGGAAAACGCCTAGAGCCGGATTGATCCGCCGTGCCTGCTGCAGAAACTCGATGCCGCTGACACCGGGCATCCGGATGTCGGAGAGGACGACCTGAAAGCCCGTCGGCAGCTTTTGCAGCGCCTCCGAGACATCCGCGGCCATATCGACGGAATACCCCAGGTTGCCGAAATACTGCGCCAGTGTCGTCCGGATCTCTTCCTCGTCATCCAAGATCAGCAGGCGACGCTTCCCGTTGCTTCGGTCTTTCTCGCCCATGCTCCGCTCTCCAGTGCCTGGCGCTAGGAGACCGCCAGCCAGTCCTCCGGATCGCGCTCCATGCCGCACGGCGCGTCGCTGGTGCAGGGCAGTTGGATCGTCACCCGCGTGCCCTCCGCGCCAGAAGCGACGCAAAGCAAGCCGTCTTGCGCCGTCACGATGTCCCGGCAGATCGCCAATCCGAGACCCATCCCACGCTTGTTGCTCTTGGTCGTAAAGAAGGGATCGAAGATGCGGGGCAGGTCATCGGCGGGAATGCCCGGACCATCGTCCTCGACCACCACCTCGACCCAGACGTTCCCGCCGTCTGCCGCGGCCCCGGGGGGCGGACCCGCGAGCCGTCGGGTCGCGATCCAGACCCGGCCGCACTCGTTCATCGCTTCGCGCGCGTTCGTGATCAGCTCGAGAATGACCTGCTCCCACGCCGTCCGGTCCAGACTGACCGGCGGAAGAGCCGCGGCGAGATCGGTCGTGATGCTCAGCCGGCGGCAGAGCGGGTGATATTGGGCGAGCTGCAGGATCCGCCGCACCGCCTGGCTGATGTCGGTCGGCAGCCGCTCGCCGGGACGGACCCGGGCGTAGTCGAGCAACGCTTCGATACTCCCGGCAATCCGTCGCACGCTGCCCTCGATCGCGGTCACCGCGGTCTCGACCTCGCTGGGGAGCTGATCGCCCTTCAGCCGGAGCAATTGGAGATGGTTGCTGATGATACAGAGCGGATTGTTGATGTCGTGCGCCACCCCACCCGAGAGCAGGCCCACCGAGGCCAAATGGGCCGATTGCACCAGCCGGGCCAGGGCCCGCTGCTGCTGCTCCATCCGATGCTGCAGATCGGTGAAGAGGTGGGCGTTGTCGATCGCAATGGCGCCCTGCGCCGCCAGCCCGGTCAAGAGCGCAACCTCGTCTGCGGTGAATACGCGTGGCGCCTGACTCAAGGCGCCGAGCACGCCGATCACCTGATTGCGTGCGACGAGTGGAACCCCGAGATATGCCGCCGCCGGCGAGTGGTGCAGCAGCGCGCAGTCCGCCGCACCCCCCGAATCCGCGGTGGAGAGGACCAGAGGCTCCCGCGATTGTGCCACGCGGTCCAGCAAACAACAGGGACCGCTCGCCTGCCAGTCCTGGGGGAGCCCCCGGCCCGCCGCGAGTCGCTGCGTGCCATCGGGCTGTTGCAGCGAAATGACGACTTGCTCCACGTCCAGATGGCGCGCCGTCGCCTCGACCAGCACCTGGAGGACCGTCGCTTCCTCGAGGCGGCCGCTGAGCGTCCCGGCGGTCTCGACCAAGAGGCCGAGATCGGCGAGTCGCCGTGCGGCCGCCAGCTCGGCGGCCCGCTGGCCGGCTTCGTGCTGCCGCCGAATGTCCTCGGTGAGCCAACAGTTGTGAATGCATTCGGCTGCTTGACGCGCCAACACCGCGGCTTGGGTGAGGTGCTGCTGCTCGATCGCCTCCATCGCAAGCGGCGTGGCGGCGAGCAGGATACCGATCGTACGATGGGTCGTGGTCAGCGGCACCAGGATCAAGTTGCCCCCCAGAACGTCGGCCCCGACCACGGTGGGACGACGCAACCTTGCCGCCCAATCGAACATCCCTGCGTCGATCTGGAGTGCCATCTCCTGCGCCGCGCTGTCCTCGAGCGCCGCCGGTTCGACCCGAACTGCCCGATACTCCGGATCGGCAGGACCGAGCGCCGCGAGGACTTGACACTCGACCGGGAGAATGCCGCGCATCTCGGCGAATAGGAGATCGGCCACGTCTTCCAGGCTGCCGATGCGGTCCAAGCCTTCCGAGAAGCGGGACAGCCGAGTCACCCGCTCCATCGACTCGTGGATCGCGCGGTTGGCCTCTTCTAGGACCGCGACCCGCCGCTGCGCGCTCTGCAACTCTTCGAGGAACTCCGCCGAGAGGACCGGCGCGACGTGCAACGCGCCATGTTCTTCCAAGAGCGCGAGAGGGCCGCCGGGCATCTCCGCATCCGGTTGGCTCCGGTCGGGCAATGGTGTTGACGGTCGGGGCCCCATCTCACGAAACATGAGCCAGGCTGGCCGTCCGGCGGGGGCGGCTGTCGAGGTGGCTCAAGATGATGGTTCGCGCCTCCGCGTAACGCTCTTCAATCTCGGGCACGAGGCTCTCGATGGTCGAGGGCGGCAGGCCGATCCGGCCCCATGCCTCGGCATCCAGCGGAGGCACTGCATCGTCCTTGCCCGAGCCAAACCCAATGGCCCGCGCGATCACGTCGGCCACGTGCACAATGGCGGCCTCTCGCTTGCTCATCTGCGCCAGGTCCGGGCGGTGATGGCATCCGATCGCTTCGCTGAGCCGGACGGGAAGTTTCCAGCGCTCGGTCAGCAGGCGACCGACCTGGTCGTGGGCAAATCCCAGCAGTTTCTGCTCTGCCGCACGCACGGTGAGATCCTCCAGCCGCACAGCTTCGAGCACCTTGACGTAGTCTTTGGTGATGCAGTGAAACATCACCAGCTTCCCGACGTCGTGGAGCAGCCCCGCCACGAAGACCTCTTCCTGCTCCTCGTGGCGCGTGTAGCGGGCTAAGAGGCCCGCCGTGACCGCAGTCCCCACCGAATGTTCCCAGAGGGCTGCGGGCGAGAATTCTGGGCTGTCTTCGGTGGCGAGGAGGTCGACCACGGACGAAGTCAGCAACAAGTTCCGCACCGGTTGGAACCCCAGGATCGTCACCGCCTCTGTCACCGTCGAGATACGCCGCGGAAACCCGTAGAAGGGCGAGTTGACAAGGCGCAGCAGCCGCGCCGTCAGCCCCTGGTCGCCGAGGATCGTCCGGGCAAGCTCGAGGGCCGACGTTTTCGGATTGTTGAGTTGCTCGTTGACGCGCACGATGACGGCAGGCAGGGTGGGCAACGAGTTCAGCTGCTGAACCAGGTATTCCAGTCGTGGTGCCATGGTATCTCCTATTGGCTCGCCGGGGCGCTCTTGCGTGCCGCCTCGGCCATCACCCGGGCGGTGAGGCGCCGTGTGGCCAGGCGGCGGAGCTCGGTCACGATCGGGTGGGTCGCCTCCGTGCGCCGGAAGCGGCGGGCGATCTCCTTCTCCACCGCGGCGGCGAGCTCGGGGGGGACGGGGGCGTCGGGGGCCACCGCCTCGCTCCCCTCCTCGCCCACCACGTCCACCTCGCGGACCCCCCAGGTTTTGAAGATCTGCAGGTGCTTGGCGGTCAAGATTTCGCCGCCCCGCAGGAGGAGCACGCCGTTCAGATTGTAGACCGGCTTCCCCAGGGTCAGGCCGGGGGTGAGCTGTTCCAGGGTGAGGCGCGTCATGTCCGGGGTATCCTTTCTCATCTGTGGGAAATTGGATCCTGCGCTCCCTCTGTATATCGGCAGCACGGCCCGTTGACTAAAGGCCTCAGTACGTCGGAAGTGTAAGAAAATGGAGAAATCCTGAAGAAGACGGAGGACTGTGCAGGAGATGCCGTGTACGTAGGAGGACGGA
>DATJQT010000213.1:0-2937 GCA_035505475.1 Vulcanimicrobiaceae bacterium | reverse complement strand
GGCACGCGCTTTGCCGCGGCGAGCTTCTTCGACGCGTCCGGCAGCGCCTGCTTCAGCGCCGCGATGAGGGCCGTGGCATCCGCCTGCGCCTTCTGCTTGTTGCGCGCCGCGTCGTTGACCGCGGTGCCCGCGGTGGCCTTGGCGGTCAGCGCAAGGGCCTTCACCTTGTCATAGTGCTTTGCGGCGAGCTCGGTTTCCATCTGGGCCAGACTGTCCTGCGCCGACTTCAGCGTGTCCGGGGCGTAGGCCACCACGTCTGCGTTCTTGGCCGCATCCGCCACCGCGGCCCGCGCCGCGTCGATGTCTGCCTTGGGCGGCTGGGCACACGCGCCGACCAGCAGCGCGACGAGGATCGGGAGAATCACTTTGAGATACTTCATGTTGCGAACCTCCGTTCCAGTGCGTTCACACCGTGCCCGTACCACGGGCATCGACGATGCAGGTGTCACACAGAGTCTGTGGTACAGCTGGGTGAATGAACAAAATGTCGGCCTTTTCACGTGACCTGTCAAGGTGTCGAGCGCCGTCAGCGACGGTTCGTCCCGCCCCGGTGACGTTATCGGCACTTTCGGGGTATGCTGAAAGCCAATTCAACCCGCAATTGGCAGCTGCGCTCGAGACCACTACACCTCAGGGGGGGTAACACACATGGCCGGCACCGTGCTGGATGGAAAGGCGCTTTCGCAGGAGATCGAGGCCGCGCTCGCCGCGCGGGTCGCGCGAATCAAGGAGAAGAACGGCGGGAGACAGCCCATCCTCGCCACGATCCTGGTCGGTGACGACCCTGCATCCGCCACGTACGTGAAGATGAAGGGAAACGCCTGCCGGCGCGTGGGCATGGAGTCCCTCAAGGTGGTGCTGCCGCAGGCGACGACCACCGAGGAGCTGCTGGCCCGCATCGACGAGCTGAACGCCAACCCCGACGTGCACGGGATCCTCCTGCAGCATCCGGCGCCGAAGCAGATCGACGAGCGGCGCTGCTTCGAGCGCATTTCCCTGGCCAAGGACGTGGACGGCGTGACCATGCTCGGCTTCGGCCGAATGGCCATGGGAGAGCCTGCCTACGGCTCGGCCACGCCCGCGGGCATCATGCGCCTGCTCACGCACTACGGGGTGCGCCTGGAAGGCCGCCACGCCGTGGTGGTAGGCCGCAGCCCCATCCTTGGCAAGCCCGTTGCGCTCATGCTGCTCAACGCCAACGCCACGGTGACGATCTGCCACTCGAAGACCGAGCACCTGCCCGAGATCGTGAAGGGGGCCGACATCGTGGTCGGCGCGGTGGGCAGGCCCGAGTTCATCAAGGCCGCTTGGATCCGTGACGGGGCGGTGGTCGTGGACGCGGGGTACCATCCGGGCAACGTGGGGGACGTGGAGCTCGCGCCGGTCATTTCCCGCTGCTCGGCGTACACGCCGGTCCCCGGCGGCGTGGGACCCATGACCATTGCAACGCTGATCACGCAGACGGTGGAGGCGGCGGAGAAGGCTGCCGGGATATAGACCGGCCCCCGCTGCGCGCGATGAGCGCTGGTGTCATCGCGCGTAGCGCTACACCGTCTCTCCCTTGATCACCTGGTGCTCCAGCACCCGGGTTCACCGACGGGCCGCCGCGGAGCGTCTCCAGGAGCGCGGTGAAGGCCTCCTCGCCGATCCTCTGGATCGGGCTGCCCACGGTGGCCAAGCGCGGGGTGATGATCACCTGCGTAATCGGGATCTTCCAATCCTTCGCCGAGTCGTACATCATCACGTCGGGAGGACCCAACCAGGCCACGCTGTTCTATTCCCTGTACCTGTACCAGAACGCGTTCCAGTACTTCAAGATGGGCCTTGCCTCGGCAATGGCCTGGATATTGCTGATCATCGCCCTGTTCTTCATCGCGGCGCTGCTGGGCCTCGAGAAGAGGTTCGGCTGCCGCCAATGAAGCAGGGGCCGCACCGGAGGAGGGAGCACACATGAAGAAGGGCATCCTGGGCACGCACACCGTCATGCAGGTCGGCCTGCTCGTCAACGACATAGAGAAGACCGCGCGAGTCTACGCGGACTTCCTGGGCCTGCCAATGCCGAAGATCCAGGTCACCGACGTCCTGGAAAAGTCCCAGGCGAAGTACCGCGGCTCGCCCACGCCGGCGCGCGCCAAGCTGGCGTTCCTGAAGGTCGGAGACAACCTGGACCTGGAGCTGATCGAGCCGGACCACGAGCCCAGCACCTGGCGGGAAGACCTGGACAAGAAGGGCGAGTGCGTGCACCACATCGCGTTCGTCGTGAAGGGGATGAAGGAGAAGATCGCGGCGCTTGGCGCGGAGAACATGCCGCTCGTGCAGTCGGGCGAATACACCGGCGGGCGCTACGCGTACATAGATGCCAACAAGGACCTCAAGGTCCTCATCGAGCTGCTGGAGAATGACTGAGCGCGACCGCCCGGGAAGCGAGCCGGCGTCCCCGGCGGCGGAGGTCCCGCCGGGCCTGGGCCTGGGCTGCTGGCAGTTCGGCGACATGGGCGGCGGCCCGTCCGACGCCACTCGATCGATCGGCCTGATCCGCGACGCCTGGGACCGGGGCATCCGGCAGTTCGATACGGCGCAGGACTACGGGCACGGGCGTTCGGAGGAAGTCGTCGGGGAGGCCATCCGCCCGTTCGCGGACCGGGCCTTCGTGTCTTCCAAGAGCCACCCCGCGCCGCGCGAAGAGGTCGCCGGGATCGTGGAGCAGACGCTGCGGCGCCTCCGCCGCGGCTGGATCGACCTGTTCTATTTCCACTGGCCGAGGACCGGCTTCGACCTGAGGCCCATGATGGAAGCCCTTGAAGACCTGCGCCGGCAGGGGAAAGTGCGGCTCATCGGGGTGAGCAACTTCAGCGTCACCGACCTGGAACAGGTTTCGCAGGCGGGCCGCGTGGACGCTTACCAGCTCTGCTACAACCTGCTGTGGCGCTACCCCGA
>DATJQT010000212.1:0-10561 GCA_035505475.1 Vulcanimicrobiaceae bacterium | reverse complement strand
CGAAGACGCGCTGGTCATGATGGTGGCCCAGCGGCCAGGATTGAACGGTGTGGAAAACCCCGACCAGGTCGTCAGCTATACAAGGGAATTCGTTAAGTGCCGCCGGTTGGAGGCGCTGCTGTGCTGGGAGCGGCACGGCGCCGACCTGCTCAACGTGGTGTACGCGGCCTGGGTTGCTGGAGTGCGGGCGCCGTTGAAGGACTTGGTGTTAACCTAAGCCGTTTCAGCAGGTGCTCCTGTCGCTGAGTTATATGCGAGTGCCTGTTCACCTTCCGATTTTGCTGATCGGGGAGCGATCGTCGCGCAATGGCCAGATTTCGGTCTTGAGGACGTCGAGCAGTTCATCGGTGCCCATAAATATATGGGAACAGAAGGTGGGCGATACCACCAATGAGGCCCGCACTCTTGGCCTGCTTTGGTGTGTGGCCTGACTGGGGTTGGGTCAGTTAATTTTGTTGGGTGAGTGTTGCGGCGTTTGTGGCTGGGGTTGATCGGCTGCTGACGCGTGCGCATGAGCTGTATCCGGCTGGCGGTGAGGGCGAGGCATTGCCTACGTCCGGGGGCGGAGGCTCTGTGCCGGGGTCGCCTGATGGTGGCAGTGGTTTGCGGGTGGGTGTTGTGAGGGCCGCGGGTTCTTATCAGCAGGCACAGACCGGTGTTGCGGGCTTGGATGAGGAGTTGCAGCAGGCCGCGGCCCAGGGCGGCGCGATTGGTGAGCAGGGCCGAGTGGCGTCGGGGCTGATTCGTGACCAGGCCCGGATGACGGCGGCCGCGCTGATGCCGATGGCTAAGTCGCCGGCGGGTGCGCAACTGTTGATGGCGGCGATGGATCAGCACTTGTCGGCGATGCAGGGACAGTTGCAGTCGACTAAGAGCCAGTACCAGGGTGTGTCGGCGACGTTGCGACAGGTGGGCGCGGGATATCAGACCCTCTCTAGTGGCGCGAAGGATTCGCCGCCGGCGGTGCCGCTGGACTCGTCGGGTAAGTGGAAGCCTGGCGATAAGCACCATATGCCGTACTACGCCGGCAAGGGCGGGTTGGGTCCGCCCAACTTTCCTGATTCGCCGCCGTGGGTGGATATTTACGACAGGACACAGACCCGGATCACCTTCCGCACTATTTCGTGAGGTCTGATGAGATCCCCGACTACAAGGTGCTTCCGCCGGGCGCCCTCGGTCCGCCGACAGTAGTCGACGAGCACGGCAATCCCGACCCCTATATCGAGCTGGGCCCCAACTCGGGCGTGTGGGTGCCGCAGTCGGCTTTTCCCGGCGCGAAGTTCTATCCGCCGGGATGGGCGGGTGATCCGCCGCCCTACGGCTGGGACGAGTACCTGCCGGGCTCAGGGATTTACCTGTGGCACGGGGATTTGGTGCCGGAACCGTATCGGCCGTACGGCCCGCTGGGCCCGCCGACTTATCCGCAGGGCGGCCACTGACCAGACGCCCGAACTGGGGGTGCGTGGCTGTGGCCGGGGGGATTTGCTCAGGTTAATTTTGGTGGGTGAGTGTTGCGGAGTTCGTGGCTGGGGTTGATCGGCTGCTGACTCGCGGTCATGGGTTGTTTCCGGCCGGGGGGCCCGGTGAGGGTGGGCAGGTGTTTGGCGCCGGTGCGGGTCGGGGTCCGGTGCCGGCCGCCCCGGGTGGGGACAGCAGCCTGACCGGTGGTGCGACGGCTGCTGGTGGCGCCTACCAGCAGGCCCAGGCTGGCACGGATGGTCTTGATGAGGGCTCGGGGCAGGCGGTCACCCACGGCGGGGCGGTTGGCGCTCAGGGCCGGGCGGCGTCGGGTCTGATTCGTGACCAGGCTCGCGCGGTGGGTGCTGCGACCGCGGCGCTGGGTCGCTCGCCGGCGGGCGCGCAGTTGATCATGGCGACGATGGATCAGCATTTGGCGGCGATGCAGCGCCAGCTGGATCAGACCACGGCGCAAAACCGGTTGTTGGCGCTGCGGCTCCGCGAGCTGGCGGCGGGCTATCGCGGCATCGGCTCAGCCGGGATGGGGGGTATGCCGCTGGCCGGGCTGGGCGGTTTAACGTCGGGCGGCGGCGCAGGCGGCGGCCTCAGCGGATTGAGCGGCTTACGGGGTTTGCCAGGAGGTTGGAGCCGTCTGGTTGGATCGGTGCATGGGGCGCGAGGATCACGCAGCGCTGAAGCCGCACCGCGTGGCGATGTGGGGACTCCGCCAGGCGGGCTGACACTGGATTCCTCTCCGCGTGAGGTGGCGGCGGCGATCATCCATGAAGCCCAGCGCCGCGGCTACTCGCCTCACCAGACGATCGCGATCTTGTCTACGGCGATGCAAGAAAGCGGTCTGCGTCCTCGGGCTGTGAGCCCGAACGGGTTGTGGAGGAGCATTTTTCAGCAGGATGCGGGCTATCCGGGCCGGAATAATCCGAACACAGCGATCTCGGGATTTTTTGAACGGCTCGCGCACCACGGCGGCCCGTCGTCACCGGATATTTGGAAGTCGATCTTCTGGTTACAGCAGCGCCCGGGTGAATCGTCGGCGGAAGCGGCGGTGGCGCACGGCCGCAGGGCCTATCTGAGCGAGATCGAGAGTCAGCTGCCCAAGGCCACTGCGTTGTACCGCAGCATCGCAGGGATGTGGTGATTGTAGGTTCTCAAGTTTGACTGCATTTTCTCAAGTTCGGCTGCATCAAGACTGCATTTATGCAGCGAACGTGAGACACGCCGGGGAGGAATGCGCTGGATCGTGTCCGCGAGATGAGACCGTGAAGGCGTGTCCGCTAGCAGACTGTCCGCTGACGCGATGGTTTCGGTCCGTCGCAAGGACACCCTGTCCGAGTTCTCGACAGGCTGGAGTCTCGCGACTGCCGATCTGCTCAGCGATGCGGTGCCGTGGCGAACGTTCAGGTGGTATCGCGGGCAGAAGCATTATTCGGGAACGTATTGGTCCTCGACCGAGGCGGCGCATGTCATCTATGAGTTCCGGTTAGAGCTTGCGCGGCTGCTGTATGCGGATTTCGACGTAGCAGTGCGCCGTATCGTCGCGCAGCCGTTTCTCTTGAGGGCAACGGTCGATCGGCGAGTGCGCAAGCATGTGCCGGATCTCCTGCTGATCAGCGAGCAAGGACCTGTTGTTGTCGATGTCAAACCCCTTGCCCAGCTTGTGAATCCACGAATTCGTTTCACGCTTGGTTGGACCAGGAAGCTCGTGGAGGGACGTGGTTGGAGGTACGAAGTCTGGAGCGAGCCGTCGGCGACGGAGCTCAGGAACGTTCGGTTCCTGGCGGGGTTTCGCAATCCGTCATGTTTCGACGAAACGTTGTTAGAAGAGGTCCGTCAACGCGATCTATCGCATACCACGCTGGGAGAGGCCTTGAGCGCACCGATCGGTAGGCCACCCGCGCTGGTGCGCTCCGCTGTCTTCCACCTGGTGTGGAACCAGTACCTCACGGTCGATGTGAGAAGTCCATTGACGAGATCGAGCATCCTGACGAAAGGACCGAGAGTATGAGTAGTTCTGCTCTGCGCGTTGGCGTGGGGACGCGGGTTGTATACGACGGTGAACTCCTTGAGGTCGCCGAACTGCATGCGGGACCGTCGGGCACTGAAACCGTGCTGCGATCATGCGGAGGGCAAGGCGGAATCGTGCGAGTGACTCTGCAGGAGTTACTGATGAGCCGACGGGCGAGCCTTGTCGCGGATACACCTGGAGTCAGCGCCGACGATGCTGTCGATCCCGCCGAGGTCGTCTTGTCGGCGATGTCCGAATCCGAAAGAGCGACTGTCGCCGAACGTGCCGCGCATGTTCGTGAGGTCTTGACCGGGTACCGATCCGGGGCGGCCGAGCTGGCGACGCCCGATGAACCTCGGCCACCGTACGATGTACGACACACGCTCACCGCACGATACGAGGCGAAAGCGGCTGAGCTCGGCGTGAGTCTGCGCACCATCACGCAGTGGGTCGCCGACTTCCGTCAACATGGCGAGGCCGGCCTGGCTCGTAGCGCTGTCAGCCGTCAGAAGCCGCTGGGCCTTGTCGATAAGCGCTGGGTGGAAGCCGCGCTCGAGGTAATGGTCGAACACACCGAACAATCACGGCCTTCGCGAGCCATGGTGATTGACCGGGCCAGCGCCCGGGTCGCTGCGCGCTACGGACCAGACGTGGTGAAGCTGCCAAGCCGCGCTACTGCGTATCGAATCGTTGAGCAGCTAGAGAACCGGCATCCGACTTTCCGATTGAGTACGAAGAGAAACCGCGACATCGCCGAGCGGCCGGATGGCGTGTACGGGAAGCTGCGCCCGACCCGGCCGGGCGAATACCTGCTGATGGATACAACCAGATTGGACGTCTTCGCGCTGGACCCGGTCACGTTGCGGTGGGTGCAAGCCGAACTGACGATCGGGATGGATTGGTATACCCGCTGTGTCATCGGGATTCGGGTGACGCCGGTGTCGACCAAGTCGGTGGATGCTGCGTCGGTGTTATATCAGGCGTATCGGCCGCCGCCGGCGGGCAAGGACTGGCCGGCGCACGCGGTATGGCCTGAGCACGGCATCCCGAGATCAGTGCTGATCGACGTCGATGCGGTTAAGGGACAGTTGATCGGCGCGGCCGGGCCGGTGATCGTGCCGGAAACGATTGTGGTTGATCACGGCAAGATCTATGTGTCTGATCATCTGACGAGTGTGTGTCAACGGATGGGGATTTCGGTCCAGCCAGCCCGGTTACGGACGGGTCGGGATAAGGGTCCGGTGGAGCGGTTCTTCCGCACCATCCGTGAGGATCTGCTGCAGGCCCTGCCGGGTTATAAGGGCCCGGACGTGCATTCCCGCGGCTTGGATCCCGAGTCGGAGGCGTTCTTCTATCTCGACGAGTTGGAGGCGATCATCCGCGAGTGGGTGGCTGTTGTGTACCACCACAGGCCACACAACAGCCTGATCGATCCGCATGTACCGGGGTTGCGGATGTCGCCGGCGCAGATGTTCGAGCACGGCATCGCTCGCGCCGGCTACATCGAGGCCCCGCGTGATCCCGACCTTGCCTACGAGTTCTTGAAGATGGAGTGGCGAAAGATCCAGCACTATGGGGTCGACTTCGGCGGCCGCCGCTACAACGGCGCCGCCTTGAATACATACCGCAACATGACCAGCCCCTACACGGGAAAGGCGAAGGGCCGCTGGCCCATTCACTATAACCCTGATGACATCACCCGGGTGTACTTCCGCGACCCGGAGACCCGTACCTGGCACACCCTGATGTGGGAGCACGCCCCATCGATGGAGTTGCCGCTCAGTGAAGACGCGCTACGGTTCGCGCGCAAGCTCGCCGCCTCGAAGTACACCTACCCAGATGATCGGCTAGCAGTCGCGGACCTGTTGGAGCGGTGGAACCTCGGGCTAGGCTCAACGCTGGCCGAACGCCGCATGGCGTTGCGGCTCTCACGCGAGGCTGCCCTGTTGGACGAGACCGAAACACAGGACGAGGTCGTCACCTTGCCGTCGGTCGCCCGCGTGCTGGCCACGGCAAAACCTCCGGGTGCCGAGGAAGGCGACGAGATGATCGAGGAGCCCGATCCCGAGACTGGCGATGACGACGCCGAAGAGGATCTCGATGACTATGCCGTGGGCGACTTCTACGCCGATGCCCTGGAAGACGCGTGATGGCCAAGCGGGTAGCACAGCACGAACCCGAAGTCCGCTTGGGCAATCTGACGCTGGCCAGGAAGGAAGGCTGGCATGGGGTGGTCAACACCGCAGCCCGGACCCCACCTGAGCGGCTGACCCGCACACAACGTGGGGCGCTGAGCGAAGAGGTGTTCGACAGCTACAACTGTCAGCGCCGTGAGTGGCACGCCAACCTCGGACCGATCAAGACACCACAGCTGGCCGCACTACGCGCGGCATTCACGGGACTCGGGCTGCCAGAACTTCGCTGCGACCCCGCTAGTCAGCGATGAGTCCGCTGCGCGCGTTTCCGTTGCGCACTGCACCTCGGCCGGGTGAATCGTTGGACTCGTGGTTGGAGGCCACCGCGGTGCGGCTCCGTGTCACGATGGCTGAACTGTATGAGGCGATGGGTTTCGCCAGTCCGCATTCGGGTTTGTGGCGCCACATCGTGCTGCGGCCCACCGACACCGAGCTGGCCGCAATCTGCATCACGACTGGCCTTTCCCCCGACCACGTGCGGGCAATGACGCTGAGCCGGTACGCCGATATGGCTGTCGGAATCGACAGCGGTACGGGGCGATTCACGCCGAGGACGCCGTGGGGTCGTGTCCACGGATCCCGATTCTGCCCGCATTGCCTGCGAG
The DNA here is from genome assembly GCA_035505475.1 of Vulcanimicrobiaceae bacterium. Taxonomy (GTDB): domain Bacteria; phylum Methylomirabilota; class Methylomirabilia; order Methylomirabilales; family 2-02-FULL-66-22; genus 2-02-FULL-66-22. The sequence goes on along the minus strand of DATJQT010000212.1, from coordinate 4,280 downwards.
CCACCGGTGGTGCGTGGAAGCTGCAATGGAGGCTGATCTGGACCTTCGCCTGCCTGGAGCACCGTTGCCTGTTGGCTGACTTCTGTCCCGAATGCGTTGGGGCGCAACGCTACCGCTACCGCATCGGTGCCGAACCCCCGCGTCCCGGGCGGTGCGACAACACGGCGCTGGAAACGACCACAAAGCAGCACCGGCAATGCGGAGCCGCCCTCGCCCAAGCCACCGTATTACGCTTGGCGCCAGAGCACCCTACACTGAGTGCGCAAGCGGCCATCACCGATGCCATCAACAGCGGCATAGGCGATTTCGGCGTCTACACGAACCACACACTTCCGGCCGCTAATGTCCTCGCTGACGTGCGCGCACTGGCGCAGGGCATCCTGTCAGGGATCGGTGAACGCGGAGTTAGTGGCATCGTGCCCGTCGACCTGGCCGCTGCATACCGCGATGTACAGGCCGTCGAATCCCTGAGGCAGCAACGCCGCCGGATCCCCGGACGCAAGTTCAAGGAGAAGCCGCCGGCGGCGGTGACCACGGCTGTCGCGGTCACCGCCGCGATGTCGATTCTGGGGCGGCCGGACGTCGCCTCGGCGGCCGAACAGCTGGTTTCCCTGCACAGCTGCGTCGACCGCCGCAAGGTTCAGCTGGCAGTCACGGGAAGCAACACGGTGCGCAGTGGTGCGGCCAGCCCGGTGTTGTGGGCCGTGCATCTGAACGCGCTCGGTCAGCGGATGTCGCCACTAGATCAGCTGCGCTGTCGGCTGGGCACCTCGTTCCCGCAGCGTCCCGCCGAGAATGCTGCCCGGCGGGACCGACTCGTCATGGGCACACCCACGATGCTGTGGCCGACCTGGTCGCTGCGGTTGTGCCCACCGTCGCTGTTCCAGCGAAGTGCACGTCTGGCGCTGTCCGCCGCTGTCCTGTTCGTAGATACCACTGTCACGGTCAGGCAGGCGGCTGCGCTGCTGGGCGGCCGAGTCAGCGTGCAGCAGGTCGTCAGCGTGCTGTGGCGGCTGACCAAAACTGACCATTGGCAAGAGATTCGGTCGGCGCTGATCCAGTTGGCTGACCACCTCGACGCTTACCCTCCGCCGATCGACTATCTGCGGCGCCGCCACCTCGATTACACGGGCCTACTTCCCGAGACGGCATGGTCTCGAATCTGCCGCCGTTCCGGTACCCGTCCCGAGGGCGCATCGACCGCGCGTCGGTATCTGTGCGAGCGCCTCAGCGGCCTGCCCGCCTTCGCCAGCCCGCTCCCGTCCGCCGAGGCAGCGGCAGCCGCGTCACTTGCCTTGTTTCCGACCCGGCTCACTCCTGAGCTCAACTCGGCTATGGACGAGTACGCGTCGAAATTCCTTGCTGAACAACGAATTTCCGACGAGCCAGTGCTGTGGCAGCCACCGACGGAGTTGCTGGGCGGCCTGCGATTGCCTGGTGTCGACATCAGCAACGTGGACGTGCCCGAGTTGCACCGCCTGATCCGGCAACAGCAGGTATCACCCGGTGTCGCCGCCACGCACCTCGCGGTCAGCGTCGACACCATCCGGGTCACCCTCGAAGAACACCCCGCACCCCGGCAACCACGTCGGCCGCCCGCACCGAGGGCGACCGTCCGCCGGGCGGGTCCGGCTTACCACAAGGCCAGTCTCGAGCTACCCCGATCACGGTTCGTCGATCTCTACGAACACCAGCAATGCAGCCTGCGCGACATCGCGGCCACGATCGGCGTCAGCAAGCAGACCGTGACCGAACTCGCCCGCGACTACCGCATACCCCTGCGCCGACCCCAATCTCCTCGGAGGTACACGTTCGACCGGGACTGGCTCTATCGAGAACACGTCATCAAGGGACGGCCTCTGGCCGAACTGGCCCGTGAACACGGTGTCAGCGGAGCAACCATGACTAAGAACGCCAAGATGCACAATATCCCGGTCCGCCGACTTGGCCGCCACACCCCAGATGCGCTCAACAGCGACGAGAACATCCCAGCCGTCCTCAAGCCCGCACTGGCAGGGCAAGGGGGATGGGAACGTCTGCAACGCCTCGCCGAGATCGCTCGATTCCCAACCCTTCAGGCCGCCGCAGCGCAGCTCAATACCCACCGAACTACGCTCGGTCACCAGATCGCCCTCATTGAACGCGACCTCGGCAATGCCGTGCTCGACCCGGCTGATGGGCACCGAGGGCACGAACTTACGGCGTTCGGTGAGGAAGTCGTCGCAGCTGTACGCGTGCTGGCCGACCGCGGCGGCCCCTGACAACGTCAGCCGTCACGCCGGCAAGCAGTTGCTCCCGCAAGAGCATCCTTGCAGGAACCCTCAGCGTCTCCGCCAGAGCGAAACATCGGAATATGTCGCGGACTTCAGCGACCTGCATCTCCACACGACTCAGGCGGCGTGTCGCAGCGGGATTGAGTGCTCGCCGGCGCAAGCTTGGAATGAGACCCGCCCTTAGCCGGAGAGCCGAGACATGGCCAACACCAACGTGCTATCGACCGTGGCGACCTTCGAACGTGAGTCGATTGAACTTAAATCGGCGGTAGTAGGGATCGTGCTCACCGGCCGAGTACTCAGTCTCCGAGCCGATTTCAGTCGGAGGTGCCGATGATGCCGCCGACTTCGCCACCAATAGCGACGCCGAGTGGGGCAACTGGAGGGCATATGACGCTGACCGAAACACGCTCAGCAGCAGGAGAAGGCACCGCATCGGCACGGCTGGACAATCTGACCCTTGCCCGTAAGGAAGGCTGGCGGCGGTTCGTGAACACAGGGGCCCGGATCCCGCCGGAACCGCTGACACGAGCCGAACTCGATGCGCTGGGGGAGGAGGCGGTCGAAGACTACAACCGGCAGCGCCGCGAATGGCACGCCAACCTGGGGCCAATCAAGACGCCACAGCTGGTCGCACTGCACGAGGATTTGTGGGACATCGTCGACAGCAACGCCCAGGACGGCGACAAAGCCAAGGGCGCCGTCGCGATCGACGCGTTCCCGGGCCTCGGTAAGACCACGTCGGTGCTGGCATTCGCCCGCCAGTACCATCGTCGCGAGATCAAAGCACTAGGAGACATTACCGAGTCTGGTGACGAACGCTGGCCGGTGTGCAGGGTCGGACTGACCGGCAACACCGGGATGAAGGAATTCAACCGGGCGATGCTGGAGTTCTTCGCCCACCCCGGAAGCCGCCGCGGCACGGCCGCCGACTACGCCCGCCGCGCCCTGGACTGCGTCTTGTCCTGCGAGGTACGGATCTTGATCATCGATGACCTGCATTTCCTGCAATGGCGCAACAGCTCCGGCATCGCGATCAGCAACCATTTCAAGTACATCGCCAACGAATTCCCCGTCACGATGATCTTCATCGGTGTTGGCCTGGCAGCGCGTGGACTTTTCTCCGAAGGCAGCGACTACCAAGACGCTGTCCTGGCCCAAACCGGGCGCCGCACCACCGCTTTGGGCATGGAACCCTTCGCGGTAAACACCGAACGTGGCCGGCGCCATTGGCGCCAATTGCTTTTGGCCATCGAACAGCGGGTCATATTGGCCGACAAGCACGCCGGCATGATTGCCGACGATCTGTGCGACTACCTGTACGCGCGGTCCGCCGGCCACATCGGGTCGCTGATGACCCTGATCAATCGGGGCTGCCAACGCGCTGTCCGCAGCGGCGAAGAGAAACTGACCACCGAACTCCTCGACAGGGTCAAGATCGACACTGCCTCCGAAAAGGCCCGCCAGGAACTGGAACTGGCGATCAACACCGGCAAGATCAGAGTCCGCCGCGAAGCGGGATGACGGCCTGAGCTGATGGCCGACTATCTGGCTGACCACGACGTTCCGATCGACTACCAACGGCGCCGCGGGCTCGACTGCACCATGCTGCTGCCGGACAAGGTCTGGGCGCAGATCTGTCGCGACACCTGTTGGTCGGCCAGGGACGTCGCGGTGGTGAGACTGCGAGCGCAACTGTGGCCCGAGCCCATGGCGACGAAGCCGCCTACTGGGATTATCGGGATCGCTACCGCGCCACGGCGACATCGCTGGGCTTCGAGGGGCACATCAAGTGGGCCGCGGCGATGCCATGACGACGATCGGGCCGGAGACTACCGCTGGCGTCTCTCAAGACGAGATATGAGAGTCTGACCCGAAAATCGGATGGTGAGTAGGCAGGCCGAAGGCACCCGGCGTAGCCGGGTCATGTTGTGCCCGTTGGGTTTAGGGTCAGGCGGCGGTGTCGGTGATGACCGCTTTGCCGTCGCGGATAGCGATGTGCTGGCC
>DATJQT010000211.1:0-2702 GCA_035505475.1 Vulcanimicrobiaceae bacterium | reverse complement strand
CTGGGCAACATGGGGGGGCTTGCCCCTTCGCCGATCGCCCGCAACCGGCAACCGCAGTCGCTCCTCCTGCTCCTGCCTCCCCTGACCGTTCTAATCTTCAAGAAGGTTTCGAGATGAGGCGGCCATCACCCCAAGGCCCCTTCCCGATCCAGCTTCGCGATGCCAGCCCCGGAAAGTCCGCGGACCATTCGAGGTCATGGAGCCAGGCCGATTTTCCTGGGCCGGTCGGGGCAGGCAAGGTGCCCCGGGCGAGAACTTAATCATCCACAAGCCGCGTCGGCATCTGCTCGCCCGAGGGACCTTCGAGGGTGTTTCCCCATGCTTAGTCAGGGGGGAATTCTTCGCGGACGACTCTTTTATTTCTCGAGTCGCGGCCCCGCATGCCGTACCCACTCAGCCTTTATCAGGCCCTGCTGCGGACGGCGCCGGCGCTTTCTTGCTTAGACGGGGCAGATCGAGGCCCTGGCCCCCGATCAGGCTTTCCATCCCCCTGTGGCGGTCATGCTGGGGGCATGGATCGCAGGTCGGAATAGAAATCAAGCGTGCGCCTGGCAATGCTCGACCAGCTAAAATGCCGTTCGACCCGGCTGCGCGACTGGAGACCCATCTTCCGGCGGCGCTCTGGATCGTCAAGAAGCTGGTTAACGCCAGCCGCCAGGTCGTGAACAAATTGCGCCGGATCTTTTGGCTCGAAGTTCATGGGGCTGGCCGCCTCGAACGACACCAGCAATCCGGTCTCCCCGGGAATCACCACCTCCTTGATTCCGCCGACGGCCGAGGCGACGACCGGGGTTTCGCAGGCCATGGCCTCCAGGTTGATGATCCCGAACGGTTCATAGACGGACGGGCAGACGAAGACCGAGGCGTGCGTGTAAAGGGGGATGATCTCCTCTCTGGGAAGCATCTGGGGTATCCAGTTGATCGGCGCGGCGGCGTCGCGGCGGGCCTGTTCCACCCGCTCTTCCATCTCGCGGCCGATCTCCTTCGTGTCCGGGGCCCCCGCGCAGAGCACCACTTGTACGCCCGGGCGGATGTACTTCACGGCGTCGACCAGATGAATGATGCCCTTCTGGCGGGTGATCCGGCCGACGAAGAGTACGAACGGCTTCTCGGGATCGATTCCGTGCTTGGCCAGGACTGCCTGATTAGGAGTCGGCTTGTACTCGCTCAAGTCGATCCCGTTATGGACGATCCGCACCCGGTCGTAGGGCACTCCATAGAGAGAATGAACGTCCTCCCGCATCGCCCCGGATACGGCGATGACGCCGTCGGCGTTCTCGTAAGCGGTGCGCTCGATCCACGAACTCGCTTGATACGCGGAACCGAGCTGCTCGACCTTCCAGGGGCGGTGGGGTTCCAGCGAGTGCGTTGTCAGGACAAGGCTCGCCCCGGTCAGCTGCTTCGCGAGACAGCCGGCTAGGTGGGTGTACCACGTGTGGCAATGGACGATGTCCTCGCACTCGAGCATCCCTGCCATGACCAGGTCTCTGAGCATCGTCTCCTGAAACATCTTGTGCCGGGGATCCTGGCATGGCAGTTCGAAAGCCGGGTTGATCCCCCGCACGGTCAGGTTTCCGTCGCGGATGTCCTGGCGGCCGAAGCAGATGACCGAGACGTGGTGACGCCCTCCGTCTGCGCTGGCCAATTCCCGGGTGAGATATTCAACGTGGACCCCTGCGCCCCCATACACGTGCGGCGGGTACTCATTCGTCAGGATTGCTATCCGCATACGAGACCTCCTGGATCGGCCAAGGCCCCAACATTCTGCACCCGAGTCCCGGCGCGGATAGGCTTGGGTTCCAATGGTTCGCGCGTACCCAATTACAAGCTTCGGTGCTCCGGGACCGGGTGTCAATAAGCCAAACGCGGCGCTGACGCCACGCCAACCTGCCCGCGCATGACGAGCCGAAGGTCATCTACGGCGAGGCGAGACGCATTGGCGCGGCGCGGCTGAAAGCGCTGCAAATCGTCTTCAAGCGTACGCGTCCGGCATGCGCCGCCTTGTGACCTTGTGGTCTGAGGATAGGACACGTGGATAGCCTGAGGTTATCCACGTGTCCAAGAACCGGATTGAGGTCATCACATCGGTAGAAAGTCGTCGACGCTGGAGCGCGGCGGAGAAGTCGCGGCTTATCGCGGCGCTCGGCGAACCCGGAGCCGCGGCGTCGGAGATTGCGCGTGATGCGGGCGTCGACGTGAGCCTTCTCTACCGATGGCGGCGACAACTGGCGAAGGCGATCGCGGCGCCGGCGTTCGTGCCCGTGCATGTGGCGGGGGATATTGGAGACGCCGCGCCGATGGGGCCGCCAGCCGTCGAGCCGGTCGCGCCGCCGGCTCCGGCTTCGATCGTGATTTCGATCGGAGCGCAGGTCCGGGTGACGGTGGAGGGCGCGCCGGACGCCGCGACGCTGACGCGGGTGATCGGCGCTCTGACAGCGCGGAAGCCTCGGCGATGATCGCCTTTCCGAGCGGCGCGCGGGTTTGGCTGGCGACTGGCCACACCGATATGCGCAAGGGGTTTGGTTCGCTCGCGCTCCTGGTGCAGGAAGAGTTCAAGCGCGATCCGCACGCCGGTGATTTGTGGGTCTTTCGGGGGAGAAGAGGCGACCTGATCAAGGTCGTTTGGCATGACGGACAGGGCGCGTGTCTTTTTACGAAACGCCTGGAGCGAGGCCGCTTTTTGTGGCCCTCGATCGCCGACG
>DATJQT010000210.1:0-1615 GCA_035505475.1 Vulcanimicrobiaceae bacterium | reverse complement strand
ATACTCGTACGAGACCCATTCGTCCGGAGCGACGCCGTCTTCGTGGCCGCGCTCGACCATGAAGGGTCGCGGCGCCATGAGATTCGCCAGGTCGGAGTAGTTTACGATGTTCGCGAAGTTGTATTCGAGCATGTCGTACTCCTGCGTGAGCAGGTAGCTGTAGCGCGCGTCGACGCTCGTGTTCTTCCAGACCCACTCGTTAAAATCGGCCGAGCAGATGGAGAGGGCGTAGCCATCCAGCAATGGCGGAACTCGTACCGCGGTCTTGCCGCCGTACGAGAGGCCATAGAATCCGATCCTCGAGGGGTCGATGAAGGGCAGGCTGCCGAGCCACTCGAGAAGTCGCTGATGCTGCCCGAGGATGAACGAGAACAACGACAGCTTGAGCGGGTGGGCCTTGCGCTGGATCTGGCGAAATCGCTCCCCTCCGATGTACGGGTTCTGGGGCGCGAACGTGACAAAGCCCTCCTCCGCCAGCCGGACGGCGAAGCGGTGGTAATACGGCGAATCGATCCCCGGATCGGCCGCATCCCGCGGGCGCCCTTCGAGCCCGTGCTGGCAGACGACTACCGGGCGGCGTTCGCCGGGGCGGATGTCCTTGGGGACCAGAAGAATGCCATAAGCGAACACTCCCGGCCATACATCCAGCATGACTTCATATCCCCGGTACTTCGGCTGGTCGAGGATGAGCCGCGTGCGCGGATTCAAAGGAAAGCTCGGGTCGGGAAGCCGGCCGATCACTTCGCTCCAGATGTAGTCCCGCATCGGCTGAGTAGATTGTTTCCAGGCCGGGCGAGAAGAGGAGTCCGCCGCGGACCAGAACGCTGTGCGCCTGCTCTCGGAGGCCCGAATCACGGCCTGCGTGTGGGAGGCCATTTGATCAAACTGACGGTGAAGCCGTAGCGTGGGATCGAACTCCGGGCGCCGGTCGCGTGGAGCCGGGCCCGGGAACTGGTTCCGGACCTGGATACCCAACCCACCCAGCAACGCGGCCAACGCAGGCTCCGTGCCGGGCGGGCCGGTTCCGTCTCCGCTGGCGATGAACCGCAGGCGCCCGGAGGCGTGCATCGAGTCAAAGAATGGCCGCGTGCGCTCCACTTCGCCGCGTACGGAGCTAAGCGTCGGCGTGACGATCGCGCCGGGAGCGGCGCCGCTGCGCTGCGCCGTGGACGCCGGAGGGCCGGCCACCGCCGGCATGCGGGCCGCTTCCACGACGAGGCTGCGCGGCGCGACCAGGCGGGCGATCTCGGCATCGCCGAATTCGCGCAACAGACCCCACAGATCGCGATAAATCGGCTCCTTCCATACTTCCTGCCGCGATTGAACATAACCGCTGACCAAGGCCCCGCCGATGCGCGTGTCGAGCGCGGCCGAATAGAGGGCCAGCAGCCCACCCTCGCCGTAGCCCGCTACTCCGATCGGGACCGAACGCCGCGCATTCTCGGCCGCGAACCAGTCGACCGCGGCCAGGATTTTCTGCACTTCGTATCCAATGATGTGCCGCCCGGCCTCATAAGCCATCCGGTAGATCCATTCGCGATGGGGCTGGTTGGTCATCTTGATGCCGGCAATGCCAGACCAGGTGTCCCGCCGATCGATCAGCACCGGGACCACG
>DATJQT010000209.1:0-10186 GCA_035505475.1 Vulcanimicrobiaceae bacterium | reverse complement strand
GTTCAAAATGCGGGAACACGGTTACGATAGTGCGCTACGGAGGTGTCTCCCGGTCAAAAGGCGGTAAAAAGGGCATCGAAACGGGCCAAGATAAATCAGAGCGCGGGGCGGGGTGCTCGACCACCAAGTGTGTGGGATCTTTGCGTTCAAAGTCCGTTGAAGGTAAGCAATTAGCGGGAGCTCGCGTTAGGAACTATCAAGACCAGCAAAAGATTTCTGTGGCATTACGCCGTGTGGGAATTTGGAGCTGCAGCGGACTTGCCACCAATCCGACACTCCAGGGCCGGGGACCTCCAAACCAGCAGGGCGGGGCCCTGCCTTCTTATGTCTCTTTATGCCCCACCAGATGCTCTTTCTCCGAACGCCGATGTATAACATTTGAATTCCGCTGTGGTCTGGGACGTGCCTCCTCGGGCGCTCTGGCGTACCCTCTTGATACCTTCTTACGCTTTCGGCCCTTGATCTCTGCAGGGTCTTTACTCGGCACAATTGCCCAATGGGTCTATATCTAAGAAGACGGAATTACGAGTGCAGTGAACCCGCACTCACTTGCTGATAGGGAGGGATCTGAAGATGACGAAGCTCACCAATGGGATCGATTGGCTGCAAACGGCACTCGTGCTGGCATTCGTCCTGGCCTTCCTAAGCGTCGGCAGCATGGGTGTGTTACATGACGCGCTCCACCGCCAATCCGTCCAGGCCTGGCAACGCCTGGAGCGCACGGCCAAGGTCCAGCCAGACGGCACCAGGACCTCGGAGGCGACCCAAACCGTCTCGGTTCGCTAACCTGCGCCGAACTACCCTGAAGTACCGGGGACAATCGGCCCGGCTAACTCCGACAGTTCGGACCGGAGAAGGAAAATCCCACGGGGATACGGGAGATCCCCCCTTCGGCAATCTGATCCAGCTGGGCGGCTGGGGGACGAAGCAAAACTAGTGTGGTAAACTCATCCCGCGCTTGTCCGACATCACTGCATCCCATCTCTTTTCCTTCAAGACGATCATGGCTCAACCGCAGGAGCATCTTCCCGGAATGGCCCGGCAGTTCGCGTGGCCGGACCTTGTCGTCTCCTTCGCTCTGGTCGGTCTCCTGGCGACGATGGCGTGGCTCGGGCATGATATGTGGGTACCGCTCCGGCCCGAGATTACTGCCTCCTTGGATCTCAACCCGACACGTCTTCCCTACTACGCGGCCCGCTCCCTCCTGCGGATGTTCATTGCGCTCGTGGCCTCGCTGGGTTTCACCCTGGTGGTCGCCTCCTGGGCGGCGAAGTCCGCGCGCGCAGCGCGGGTGATCCTGCCCAGCCTCGACATTCTGCAATCCGTACCGGTCCTCGGCTTTCTCTCCGCCACTGTGACCTTCTTCATGGCCTTGGCACCGGGGCGGATGCTGGGCCTGGAGCTGGCGTCCATCTTCGCCATCTTCACCGGCCAAGTCTGGAACCTGACGTTTGCCTTTCATCGCACTCTCGTAACCTTGCCGGGTGAGCAGGTGGAAGCGGTTCGCCTCTATCAATTATCCGCATGGCAACGGTTCACGCATTTGGAGCTGCCTGCGGGAGTAATCCCCCTCGTCTGGAACGGCATGATGTCCTTTGGTGGCGGGTGGTTCTTTCTCGCGGCGAGCGAAGCCATCACCGTACTGAACCAGGAGTTCGTCATCCCCGGCATCGGATCCTACATGGCGTTCGCCGTCCGGGCGAAAGATGTCCCGGCCCTCGCGTGGGCACTGCTCACCATGGCCGGCGTGATCCTCCTCGTCGATCGCGGATTCTGGCGCCCGCTGGTGGCGTGGTCGGAAAAGTTCAAGTTCGAGGACGTCCCGGGGACCGAGCCGCAGCGATCGCTCGCCCTGGAGTTCCTTCGCCGATCGCGGCTGACGACCGGTTTCGGCCGCCTCCTGGCGCGGGCGGATGAAAGAGTGGATCGGCTCTGGCGCCACCTGGCTGCGGGCCGGGCCGCTGCAGGGACCCGGACCGCGAGGGGCGGCGGTCTCTTGCCCATCCTGCTCTGGGCGGTCCTGGGCCTTTTCGCCGTGCGCGGCGCCGCGTTCGTGGCGACCGCGGTCTCCTGGGACGAAGCCCTCCGGATTCTGGGCCTCGGGGCGCTGACGTTGACCCGGGTGGGGGCTGTGTTGGCCTTCTCGGCTGCAGTGTGGACACCCGTCGGCGTGTGGGTCGGGCTCAATCCTCGGGTCGCGCAGATCGCGCAGCCCGTGGCGCAACTCCTGGCATCCTTCCCCGCCAATTTTCTCTTTCCGTTTGTGACGATCCTGTTCCTGCATCTCCACTGGAGTCTGGAGTGGGGCGGCGCCCTGCTCATGACCCTCGGGGCGCAATGGTACGTGCTCTTCAACACCATCGCGGGCGCCATGGGTATCCCCAGCGATCTCCGGGAGATGGGCCGGAATTTCCGGCTGCAGGGGGTCGCCTGGTGGCGGACCCTGATCCTACCGGCGATTTTTCCGGCCTGGGTGACGGGCGCACTGACCGCGGCAGGCGGTGCCTGGAATGCTAGCATCGTGGCCGAGGTGGTGAATTGGGGCAATCAACGCCTGGCCGCCACGGGGCTCGGTGCCTACATTACCGAGGCGACCACCAAGGGCGACTGGCCGCGGATCGTGCTGGGGGTGGCCGTGATGAGCGCATACGTGGTGACCCTGAATCAACTGATCTGGCGGCCGCTGGGACGGCTGGCAGAACGTCGCTGCCCCCTGGGCTGAGGAGGTGAACCGTGAACCACGGAGCCATGCTGTTGGAGGCGCGACGGGTGACCAAGCGGTTTCCGCTGCCGGAAGGGGACGGCGAGTACACGGTGTTGCACGAGGTGGATCTCGTGGTGCGCGAAGACGAAATCGTCGCCCTGCTCGGCAAATCGGGCTCCGGCAAATCGACCCTGCTCCGGATCCTTTCCGGCCTCATGCTGCCGAGCACGGGCGAAGTGCGTTACCGGGGCAACCCACTGGCCGGCCCCTGTGCGGGCACCGCCATGGTCTTCCAGACTTTCGCGCTGCTTCCCTGGCTGGACGTGCTGGGCAATGTGGAGCTGGGCCTCAAGGCATGGGGGATCCCGCCCGACGTCCGCCGACCGAAGGCGTTGCGGATGATCGACGTCATCGGCCTGGACGGCCACGAGTCGGCCTATCCCCGCGAGCTGTCCGGTGGCATGCGCCAACGGGTGGGATTCGCCCGAGCCTTGGTTCTCGAGCCGGATGTGCTCTTGATGGACGAGCCGTTTTCGGCCCTGGATGTGCTCACGGCAGAGAACTTGCGCGGTGAGCTGCTGGACCTCTGGCTCGGGCGGCACTTTCCGACCCGCGCCATCCTGATTGTGACCCACAACATCGAGGAAGCCGTCCTCCTGGCGGATCGCGTGATCGTGTTGGGCGCAAACCCTGGCCACGTGCGGGCCGAGGTGCCGATCAACCTGCCACGCCCTCGGCGCCACGAACGGCCCGAGGTGCAGGCGTTGGTGGACCGCTTCTATCAGCTCCTGACGCGCCCGGAGACACCTGATGAGGCCCGACGAGTGATGCCAGTCCGTCCCGCACTCCCACAGCTTCCCCTGATTCGGGTCGGCACGCTGGGCGGTCTGGTAGAGATCTTGGCCGACCGGGGAGGCCGAGTAGATCTCCATCGGCTGGCGGACGATCTCCAATTCGACGTAGACGACCTCCTGCCACTATTGGAGGCGGCGACGCTGCTCGGCCTCGCGCGGGTCGAAGAAGCGGATGCCATTCTCACGCAAGAAGGCGTCCGCTTCGCCCAGGCCTCCATCCTGGAGCGGAAGGAGCATTTCCAGCAGCTCCTTGTTGCCCACCCGACCATCATCACGCGCATCCATGCAGCACTGGCGGCGAAAGCCAACCACCGCCTGCCTAAGGCATTCTTCGAGGACGTGCTTGAGGAACATTTCAGCGGCAAGGAAGCTGAACGACAACTCGACACCGCCATCCAATGGGCGCGCTTTGCCGAGCTGTTCAGCTACGACGCGGATACGGAGGAGCTGTTCCTTGAGAGGGAAGTTGTAAAGGAGGCGGAGGATTCGGCGCGTCAAACTGCATCGCACTAGGCGGCAGTTGGCAAAGCGTCCAATCCCACTTGGACCATCTTAGACATGTTCTAGCCAATGAACCCGGCGAGACGCAACATCAGGATCGCGAAGGCAATTGATGCAAGTCCGCCGAGGAGAAGTGCGCCACGACGCAGACGTTTCGCCCACCTATGCCGGCGATGAGCCCGCTCGCGCCGCTCTTCCTCCCGTTCCATCGCGCGCAGTTCGAACGGAATCACGCTCGCCCCTCTTCCTGCAGCACAGGATGTCCCATATCGTGTGTGTGTTGGGATATTGCATTGCTGGTGCCCCGGTTCAGTATCATTTGATAATCACCACCTTCACTCGGTGACTTCCGCGCAGGACCTCGATGTTGACCCCTTCCCGATGCGGGATCAGGGCGAGATCCACGGTCGCGCTGCCGACTTCCAGATTGTGCACGGACATCTGGCCCAGGAAGGACGGCCAGGATGGTTTCACGAAAATGAGGGAATCCTCGACACCGTTCACGCTCAAACCGAGGGCGGCCTGCACGAGGCAGAACGCAGAAGCCGCCGACCAGGCCTGTGGCGAGCACGCCAGGGGATACGCGATCGGCCCCTCCTCCGCGTGCCGCTCGAACCCGCAGAACAGCTCCGGCAGGCGATTTAAGTCAAAATGAAGGCTGGCGCCAAAGAGGGCGACGAGCAAGTCGGCCGCGAGATCGTTCCACCCGTAGCGGGACAGTCCCAGCGCGATCAAAGCATTGTCGTGGGGCCAAACGGCGCCCACGTGATAGCCCATCGGATTGTATCGGACGGCCGATGCCGCGATCGTCCGGATCCCCCAGCCGGAGAAACAGTCCGGCTTGAACAGGCCGGCGGCTACTTGCTGCGCCCGGTCGGGATGGGCGATGCCGGTGAAGAGACACTGGCCGGCGGTGGACGCGCGCACCCGGCACGGGCGCTTGTCGCCATCCAACGCCAGGGCGTAAGTCGCGAGGTCTGGGCACCAGAACTGCGCTTCAAAGATCTCCCGTAAGCTGTCCGCCTGGGAGCGCAAGGCTGCCGCCCGCTCCGCATCGCCGAGGACTGTTGCCAGAGCGGCAGCGGCCTGGCGGGCGGCATACACATACCCCTGCACCTCACACAGGGCGATCGGGCCCTCGGCCAACGTGCCGTCGGCGTGAAAGATTGCATCGTCCGAGTCGCGCCAGCCCTGATGGCGGAGGCCCGCCCTCGTCTGGGGCGCGTACTCCACAAACCCGTCGCCGTCGCGGTCCCCGTACTCATCGATCCACCGCAGGGCGGCGTCGATGTGGGGCCAGAGGGCTTCCACAACAGGACGATCCCCGGTCCGGGTAAAATAGGCGCCGGCGAGGAGGACGAAGAGCGGGGTCGCATCGACGCTGCCGAAGTAGCGCCCGAACGGCACCTCGCGCAGGGCGGCCATTTCCCCTGGCCGGACCTCGTGGAGGATCTTGCCCGGCTCGGCGTCTTCGGCGGGGACCACCGCCGTCGCTTGCGCCTGTGCGAGGTAGGTCAGCACGCCGCGCGCGAGCCCGGGCCGGAGCCATAAGCACTCCAGTGCCGTGATCAGCCCATCGCGGCCAAACGGGGTATTATACCAGGGGAGGCCGGCGGCCGGATAGGGACCGGTGGGCAGGTCGAAGGTAAGCAAGTGGAGGTCCGCCCCGCCCCGGTCCAGCCAGCGCTTGAAGGCGGCATCTTCCGTCGCCACATGACACGTCCAGGCCCGAGACCCTTCCACCGCCGCGCCTGCTGCTGAGCGGGCCTCCCGCAGGGAGAGGTGGCGGGCCGGGGTGCCCTGGCTGGCACAGCGCACGATCAGGGTCAGCAGGGTCTCTTGCCGTGACCGAAGGTGTAGATCAACCCGGCAAGCTGATGCGCTCAGCTCATCAGCCGCCGGCAGGAACTCCAGGGCCGTATGCCGCAGGATCCCGTCCAATCCAAGATACCCGAAGATCACCCGATCGTGGGCCAGGTCCGGCGGCAGGTCGCGCCCCCGGTTCGGCCGCGCCGGCCCGCCGATCTCGAAGAGGTCGGCATAGTCCGCCGCGAAACGGAACGTGAGCGTCGTGTGGAGGTCGATAAGCCCATAGTTGGTCGCACGCAGTTCTTGGAAACAAGTACCCTCCCACACGAATCGCCTCACGGCGAGGAAGAGCGTGCAGGGCGCGATCGGGGCGGACCCATCTCGGCGCATCATCGGGTTCGTATAGGTGAAAGCCAGGGAGTCGTCGGCATCGGAGAAGGCCGCGCGCAGCAGCAAGGGCGTGTGTCCCTCAATCTCGAGGGTCAGACCAGAGAGGAAGCGGGTGCCACCGTGGAAGAGACCGCACGGTGCCTGCGCGATTTGCGGGATCTCCCCGGCCTGATTGAATAGAGCAAACGTGTCCGCGTGGCGCAGCACCCAGGAGCGCGCCGCGCGCGGAGTGGGACCCGTGACATGGCCCGTGTCCGGGCCGGTGCCAGCCGCGATAGGCATGGACAGACTCTGGGGATGCGGCATCAGGGGAAATTCCTCGACCTCCAGCGGAATGCCGGATCAATGCACCGCGAGGGCTTGCGGGCGGGCCTGTGGGTGTCGTCCATTTCGTGCCGCATGGCCCATCGGAAACGCCGGTGTCCACCGCCTGTCCTCCAGCACCTGCCGGTAGACGCCGAGGTAATCCCGCGCCATGCGGGCCGCCGTGAACCGCGCCTCAAAGACTTCCCGGCAGGCGTGCCGACTCAGATGGTCAACGGCCCGCACGGCCTGCACCGCCTCGTCGAGCGTGTCCACGATGTATCCCGTCACGCCGTCCGTAATCACCTCCGGCACCGAGCCGTTGCGCCATGCGATCACCGGGGTGCCGCAGGCCATCGCCTCGATCATGACCAGCCCGAAAGGTTCCGGCCAGTCGATCGGGAACAGGAGGGCGCGGGCCCCGCCGAGCAACGCTTCCTTGTCCGACCCGCCGACCTCGCCCAGGAATTCGACAAACGACCGCGCGCTGCGGAGCAACGGGGCGACGTGCTCCTGAAAGTAGGCGCGCTCCTCCGGGTAGATCTTCGCGGCAACTTTGAGTGGCAGGTCGGCGCAGCGGGCGATCGTGACGGCGCGATCCACCCGCTTCTCGGGGGAGAGCCGACCCAGGAAGAGCAGATAGTCCCCCGGCCTCGCGTGGTACCGGTACAGCTCCGGTGGCAGCCCATGATAGATGGTGGCCCGCCAGTTCGCCGTGGGAAGCGGTTCACGCTGGCTGTCGGAGATGGAGACAAGGGGGAGATTGACATACTCCATCACGAGGCCTTGGAGATCCGGCGGGTGGAGTCGCCCGTGCAGCGTCGTCACGCTCGGCCAGGGATGGCGGCGCACAAACGGCCAGTGCACGTAATCGGTATGGAAGTGGATCAGATCAAAGGCCGAAACGTCTCGGAACACCCGCTCCATCAGCCGCAGATGATGCGGGAGGGTGTCTCGGCATTCCGCATCCTGCCAGAGGGCGTGGGGACAGGGGGCCACCAGACGGGCTCGGGTCACCGAATCGCCGCTGGCGAAGAGGGTGACCTCGTGCCCGAGGCGCACCAGTTCTTCGGTGAGATAAGAGACGACCCGCTCCGTCCCCCCGTACCGCTGGGGTGGGACGCTTTCGTAGAGCGGGGCGACTTGGGCAATGCGCATGGCTGCATCCTTTTGCGTCAGCGCTTGTGATTCTTGACGCGCACCTGGGGTAATCCCTTCCGCCCCTTCTGGAAGTAGCAGATCTCGACCAGAGTCGGCCACAGCTCGATCGATCCTTTGATCGTGCTGGTCACGTCGGTGGCGATACGCAGCACATTTTGCTGGAAGAAGTCCGACTCGAAATTGTAGAAGGTCTTCTCGAGGTTGGTGGCCAAGAGCCGGAGGTTCTCTGCACGCTCCGGGCGGGTCGGTTGCTCGGCGGCGGCGCGCACGCGCGCGTGGAGCGTCTGGATCTTCTCCCGGATGGCGTCCGCCTCCGCGGCCGTCACCTCGCCCTCGTAGTCGAACGCGATGCCCAGCTCGTCCAGCCGGCTGACGCTCGCCCGGATCTTTCGCTTGAGAAAGTTCGCCATTTCTTCGTTGAAGATCTCGGCGGCCAGGGGATGACGCATGTAGGCGCTCTTAGTATGGTGCTGGGCGGCATCCACGTGGGCGGCGGCTACGCCTGGCTGCTGAATCCAGAGGCGGTACATGTAGTCTTCGAACCGCAGTCGGGTCGGGAAGAAAGGGGGCAAGCCGAAGCTATTGTCATAGCCGGCCACCCCGCAATCCATCCGCCAGTTCTGCTTGGTCACCACCGGGCGGAAGTTGACCAGCACGTAGGCATCGCTGACTCGGTCCGGGTCCGTCTGCTGCTCGTCGTCGAGAAACATCTCCAGGAAGTCGAGGGCGTCCACGTCGTTGGTGCCGGAGCGGAACGTCTGCGCCATCTTGACCACGGCATCTTCCGGCAAGGGACCCCGCTGGAGGAGGAGGGCGTTTTCCCGGGCGAGCCCCTGAGTCGCGTTCGTCTCCAACTCCATCGCCGTGTCCACCAGGAACTCGCCGCGCTCGAAATTCTCCGGTGCCTCCCGCACGGGTTTGCCGAGCACGTCCAGGAACGCCGCGACGATGTCGAAGGACTTGCGAACGTAGCCGTTGCGGCCGGCCTTCACCAGTTTGCCCCGACACACCTCGTCCGGCTCGAGGGACTCCGGGCTGTCCTCGATCAGACAGTACGGCCGCATATCGTCATCGGCGCTCAGCATCACGCCACCCAGCGTGTACATGAGCGTGTAGTTCCGGTTCCCGCCGTAGCTCGGGCGAAACAGGTCGCGGACGAGGTTCTCGAGCCTTTTATCGTGCAAGCGGCCGTTCAGATAGGCGAGGAACTGCTCTTTCTCGCGCGGCCCCACATAGTAGAGGTCATTGTGCGTTCGCGTCTCTTCCAGCCGCCCATAGTACTTCTCCTGGTTGGCGGAACTGGAATCATCAAAGACGATCATCCGCACCGAGTGGCCGTTGCGCCAGAAGTGCTCGTCGTACTGTTCGACCGTCTCGCCCACTTCGCGGAGGCGGTGGCTGGGAATGACGAAGCTAAAGCCGCGATCGGAAGTCATGACGGGACTCCCCTCCATCGCGGCCGGTGAGCCTCGAGTCGGCGACACACCACGCAGCGCCGCCGACGATGGCTGGGCCAGGGTCGGCGTCAATCGAGGGGCGCATGGATCCTCCCACACCGCTCGCACACCTTCATCATGCGGGGGCGCCGGGCGACGACCTGTGCCCAGATCAATTCGCCCCCGCAGGGGCACTGACCGATTGATTTCTGGATCACGTTCTGCCGCGCGACCTTTTGGACCTTGCTTTCGATTGCCATGGCATTCTGCCTCATCCTCCCGGTAGGTTCTTGTGCTGGCCGCCGAAGCCCGGTTGCTGTGGGGCGGCTTTTGCATGCAAAGCTCGCTCAGAGTGCGGCCACGCTGATCTCGCCGGTGCGTATGCGGACGGTGTCCTCACAGGGTAGCAGGAAGATGTCCCCGTCTCCTGTCCGACCGCTGGTGCGCATCCGCTCCAGGATAGCCATGACGCGGGCGCTGTCTCTATCAGCGACGACGATTTCGAGTTTCGCCTTGGGCGACCAGTCGATGGCATACGACGTACCTCGATACGAGATGCGCTGAGCGTTCTCGGCTCGGTAGTCTCTCACTGGCGTTGCCGTGAATCCCTGGATGCAGGCCTCCGTGAGGGCCTCAGCGATTTCCTCCAGCTTGAACGCGCTAATTACCACTTCGATTTTCTTCATGCCAGTTCTCTCGAAGCACCGCGAGCGCGGCCTCTACATCCAATGACCCCGAAACAGGGAGCGGGGGACCACACCATTCTCCACGCCGGTGCAGCCGGGGATCGTGCGAGCCATCAGTCCGATCGAAATCTTTTCTTCTTCGTTATCCACGAGACCGTACAGCCAGAGCACCCCATTTCGGGCTTCGATCCCCAGCGCGCGGTTCGAGACCCAGTTTTCCTGATGAAGCCTGGCCTTCATCTCCTGAACGAGCTCGCTGTCGGTGCGGCTCGGCCGCGTGTCTTTCGGCTCCTGGCTGAGCACCTGCAGCAGATCGGTCCGGCTGAGGGAGCCGACGAGCTG
>DATJQT010000208.1:0-14499 GCA_035505475.1 Vulcanimicrobiaceae bacterium | reverse complement strand
GAACGGCGTGCTCCTCCTGCGGGGCGGCGAGGTCTTGACCGCCAAGCACCTGCAGATCTTCAAAACCTGGGGGGTCCGCGAGGTGGACGTGGTGGGCGAGGAGGGGAGCGAGGCGGTGGCCCCCGACGCCCCCGTCCCCCCCGAGCTCGCCGCCGCGGTGGGGAAGGAGATCGCCCGCCGCTTCCGGCGCACGGAGGCGGCCCACCCGATCGTGACCGAGCTCCGCCGCCTGGCCACGCGGCGCCTCACCGCCCGGGTGATGGCCGAGGCGGCACGTAAGACCGCGGCCATCACAGGGTAAGAGATGCCATGCATCACTCCGCTCGCCCCTCGCGACCGTGGCGGGGTGTGCGATCCGGATGGCAGGCACAGGGGTGCCGCGCTCTAGTGAACGAAACTGCTGTACGTTGAAAGGGAACCGGCATGGCGCAGAAACTGGAACAGCTCGTTCAGCAGCTGACCTCGCTCCCCATGATCCCGTCCGTGATCGTCAAGGTCAACGAGCAGGCGAGCAATCCACAGACCTCCGCGCTCGATCTCGCGCGTACCATTATGGGCGACCAGGCGCTTACCGCCCGGCTGCTTCGCATTGTGAACTCACCATTCTATGGCTTCCCCCGGAACGTTTCGACCGTGACCGAAGCCGTCACGATCCTCGGATTCAACCCTGTGCGCAACCTGCTGCTCTCGTCCTCGGTGGTCGATCTGCTGACAGCGGACGAGACACCCGAGTTTTCGCCGATCGCGCACTGGGAACACTCCGTCGGCACGGCCGTATCCGCAAGCCGGATCGGGCGCTACGTGCGCCACGAGGATCAGGAAGAGCTGTTCGTTGCGGCCCTGCTGCACGATGTCGGTAAGCTCGTGCTATTCCACTGTATGCCGAAAGAGTATGCGACTGTGCGCAAAACCGCACAGGCGGACAACCTCCCGCTGCGGACAGTCGAGCAGCGCCTGTTGGGCTACTCCCACGACCAGGTCGGACGCCTGCTCGCGGAGCGCTGGAAGCTTCCTGTGCGCTTAAGCGAGACGGTCGGCTATCACCACCGGCCGGATCTGGCCCAGGTTTCAAAAAGGGAGGCAACGATCGTCCACGCCGCCGATGTCATCGCGCATGCCATGAGCTTCGGGGTTGGAGATGACGACGCCGTGCCGGCCCTCAATCAGGAATGCTGGGAAACGCTCGGGTTCCCGGCGACCTCGCTGGATACAATGGTCGATGAAATCGAGGAGCGGTATCAAGATGCCCGATCCGTGCTGCTGAGCGGAATGCGGTCCCGCACCGAAAAATCCAAGATGAAGAAGGCATCGTAGAGAGTCGCGGGAGAGCCGAGAGTCGAGCTTCGAGCACCGAGCGCCGAGCGACGAGCGCCAAGAAAGAGTTGAGAGCCACGGAGAGTCGAGAGGCTAGAACGAAGGACGGACCAAGAGCCACGAGCTAACAGCTGCTCAGGACTGAACGACCACGACCACGGGCACAAACACAGTCAATACCACAAGCGCCAGGGACCGAGCAGCCGACACCCACCATTTACCATCACGACGTTCACAGACACCGATCAGTTGCGGGGCCAGAGTTCGGCGGCAACGGACCGCTTCAGCGGCTCGCTATCGAAATCCGAGAACAGGTGCAAGCCCGTCATTCGTTCGACTGTTGCAATGCTTGCCAGGTGGGCGCTCAAATAGGCATCTGCCGCCCGGCCGCCGTGCACGTGTGCGTCAGTTGGCGGCTGAAATGGCTGGTGCGGCAGAACGACGGCCAGGGCGGAGGGACTACCCGTCTCCGATCTTCGCAGCACAATCTTATAAAATCTCGTCGGGATGGCCACTCGGCCGGATGGAAGCCGAAGTGACGGATCCTCCAAAATGCTGCCGGTGAAGACGAACACCTCGCCGTAACTGACCGCATACTCGCGTATCAGTCGCTCCAACCGCGACCAGATGCCGCCGTTGAAGGCACCGATCTGCGGAGCCATGTTACTCAAGAAAAACGTATTGGCCTGGGCCGCCGCCGACCGATTCATATCGTCGCGCGGCACCAGATGCCCGCGCGCATACCCAGTGGAGACGTAGTCGGCACAGGAGGGATTTTCCTCATCGCTCAGACGAGGATCGGAGCGAAACGCGTCCAGACGCCGCGCCGAGATCACATCTTCTGCCCGCAGCCGGTAGGCAGCCCAGAGCGGAACACGGTTCACGGGATCAAAGCAAAGCATGTATTCGAATTCGCCCAGCAGATGCGGACAGGCCGGCTGGCCAAAAGGCATATGGATTCTGATGGCGAGTTGCTGGGTGTCTTGCGAAAGGAGAGCGTAAGCGTCGTATTTGGTGAGTTCTGTCCGGAGGACCTTACTGCCTTTGCAGACCTCGGCCGAAACCGAAGCCGTCAAGAACAGCAAGACCAGGGGGAGGAGGCATAGGGTTCTCCGCCTGCACGTCCACCGCACGGCTGTCAATATATACGGTTCGAATCAGAATGTGCGAAAAAACTTGAGGTATTTTCGGGTTGGAAACCACCCGATTGGGTGGCTAAATGTTGTTGATACCCCATTCTTTCCAGACGGGATGCGCCCTCAGGATCGTTTGGTCGCGGCGGGGACCCGTCGAGATCATCGTGAACGGCACGCCGACCAGATCTTCCAGCCGACGGATGTAAGCTCGGCACGTCGTAGGGAGCTTTTCTTCGTCCACGATGCCAACGGTGCGCTCACTCCAGCCTGACAGCGATTCATAGACGGGCCGGCAGGCAGCGAGGACGTCCGTCTCTGCCGGGAATTCGTCCAGCACCTGCCCGTTATACTCGTATCCCGTGCACACCTGGATCGTTTCCAGGCCGTCGAGGACGTCGAGTTTCATGAGGGCCAAGGCGTCGAGGCCGTTCACGCGCGCCGCATACCGCAAGATGAGGGCGTCGAACCAGCCGGTGCGCCGAGGCCGACCTGTGGTGGCGCCGAACTCCTGCCCGCGCTGGCGAATCTGTTCGCCAAGGTCGTCGGTCAATTCGGTTGGGAAGGGGCCTTCGCCCACCCGGGTCGTATACGCCTTACAGATGCCCAGCACCCCGTGAATGTGGCGCGGACCGACTCCGGTCCCGGTGCAGGCGCCGCCCGCCGTGGAACTGGACGAGGTCACGTATGGATACGTGCCCTGGTCCACGTCCAGCAGGGTCCCCTGGGCGCCTTCGAACAGCACCGCTTTCCCCGCGGCCATGAGGCGGTCGAGAATGAGGCTCGCGTCGGTGAGATATGGCTTGATGCGCTGATAATGCCGCAGGTGATCTTCGAAAATTTGGTCGGGCTCGAGCGCAACCAACGCGCGGTTTTCTGGGAACTGAGCGCGCTTCTCCGCCAGGTTGTGGGACAGCCGCTCCTTGAAGAGCGACGGTTGACCGAGGTCGCAGATGCGGATGCCGACCCGGGCCATCTTGTCCACATACGCCGGACCGATGCCACGGCCGGTGGTGCCGATCTTCTTCGTTGCGCGCTGCTCGTGGGCGACATCCAGGACCTTGTGATAGGGAAGGACGAGGTGCGCGCGAAGGCTGATGAAGAAATGGTCCGCAAACTGGACATGCAACTTCTCGAGTTGGTCCATCTCCTGGACCAGCTCGCCCAAGTCGATCACCACACCATTGCCCAGGACGCACGTCTTGCCCTTGCGCAGCACGCCCGAGGGGATCAGGTGCAAGACGATCTTCTCGTCGCCGACCACGACCGTGTGCCCGGCGTTGTTGCCGCCCTGATAGCGGGCGACCACGTCGAAGCGCTCGCTCAGAACGTCCACGACTTTCCCTTTGCCTTCATCACCCCATTGGGTTCCGACTACGACGATATTGGCCATGGCGCCTCTCGGACGGCCCCGTCAGGCGGGGCGGAAACAGGGGAGCAGCTAAAGAGTCCAGGGAGCGTCGCCTCGAGCGGCGGCTCCTTCGAATGCGTCGAGGGTCATCACCTGCCGACTGCCGGTGTGAAGATCATGCAGGGCGACTGTGCCGGCCGGTTCGGCGGGATCCCCCAGCACGAGGACACGGCGGATTGCGCTCGCCTTGGCATATTCCAGCGATCCGGCCAATGGTCGCTTGATGATGTCGCGAGCCACGGACACGCCGGCGGCCCGCAGTTGGCGGGCCAAGCGGTGGGCGGTACGCTTGTCGGGATTGAAGTCGATCAGGAGCACGTCGGGCCCCGAGACCTCAGGCAACTTTCCTGCGCTCTCCAACGCCGCCATGAGGCGCTCGAGGTCAAAACTGAACCCGGTGGCGGGACACGGATACCCGAACTGCCCGATCAAATGATCGTATCGGCCGCCGTTCGAGAGCTGATAGCCCAGCCCGCGCGCGAACGCGCCGAAGACGACGCCGGTGCAATACTCGAATGCGTGGGCCTCGGCCAGATCCAGGAGCACCCGATCGGCCAGGCCGTAATTTTCAAGGACGGTGACCACCTCGGCCAGGTTTGCGAGGGCGGCGCGCGAGGCATCAGGGAAGGGAAGCCGCGCGGCGTGGTCGAGCACGTCGCGACCGCCGTACAATTCTGGCAATGCCAGCAGCGCTTCGGCAGGCCCGGCCTGGGCGGGGAACGCCTTGAGCAAGAGGGCAAGCTCGGCAGGATCCTTCCGCCGCAGGGCCGAGAGGATCCGCGACCGGATCTCGGGCGGCGGCTGCAGGGCGCTGAGTAGGCCGCGCACGACCTCGACCTGTCCGACGTCGATCTGGAACTCTTCAAGTCCCACGGCCTGGCAGCCTTCGACGGTCATGGCGATCATCTCGGCATCAGCCTCGGCCCCTTCGAGGCCGATCAATTCGACGCCGATCTGCGTGAACTCGCGCTGACGGCCGGCACGCGGCTCGTGATACCGGAAGACGCTGCCCGCATACGCCAGCCGGAGCGGCAAATGCGCCTGCCGCAACGTGGTGGCCACCAGCCGGGCGACCTGCGGCGTCAGATCGACGCGCAAGGCGAGCAGCCGGCCGGTCTGGCGGTCCACGAATTTGAAAATCTGATCGTCGGCGTCCTCACCCGCAGGCTGTTCGAAGACTTCGAGGTATTCAAAGATGGGCGGGATGATTTCGCGAAATCCCCAGCGGCAAAAGACGGACAACAGCCGTGCTTCGACGGTGCGGCGGCGCGCCGTTTCGGTCTGCAGCAAGGGACGGACGCCCTTTGGAATAGCGGTGCGAGTGAACATTGGTTAGGGCCTTGCGCTGGGAGCTCAGAACCGAGCGATCGGCGCCGCGTGCCGAGCACCGAACGCCGAGTGTCAAACATAGCGAATCGAAACGAGCCGCGAACACCAAAACGAGTGGCCGAGTGCGACGAACCATCAGCCATCAGCTCTGAATCGGGTACGCGAACCGCCGGGAACGATACCACAGGCGCGAGGGCGGGCCAAGTGCTCCCTGCGGGCCTCCCAGCGACTGTATCAGTTCGATGCGAATTCAGGCGAGTGCGCCGGCGGGCTAGTTACACGTGAACCAGCTTGGCGTACACGATGTTCGGAAGCTGGCGAATCTCGTCGAGGACCGGCGGGGGGATCACGTCGTCAACATTGACCACGGCGACGGCCCGGCCGCCGCGCTCCGCCCGGCCGAGCTGCATGCCGGCGATGTTGACGCCATGCTGGCCAAGCAGCATGCCGATCCGTCCGATCATCCCCGGCACGTCCAGGTTGGAGAAGACCAGCAAGAGGCCTTCCAGGACGGCCTCCAGCCGGAAACCGTCAATATCCACCACGCGCGGATCTTGCCGGCTGAAGAGGGTGCCCGCGACCTCTGTCGGTTTTCGGTCGGTCCCGATCCGAACCGAGATCAGGCTGGCAAAGTCACTGGAATCGCTAGACTTGCTTTCCATCACGCGCACGCCCCTCGATCGGCAGATGGCCAGGGCATTGACCATGTTGACGTTATCGTGGGACGGCGCGAGAACGCCGTGGACCGTTGCCGCCGTGAGCGGGGCACAATCCAGCGCGGCGATCTCGCCGCGGTAGGTCAACCGGATGTCCGCCAACCGGCCTTCCGATAGCTGCGAGGCCAGGCGGCCGAGCCGCTCACCCAGGCGCAGATAGGGCTGGAGCTTCTTGAGCGTTTCCATCGGCACCGACGGCGCATTGACGGCATTCCGGATGATGCCCTTTTCCAGATAATCGAGGACCTGTTCGGCGATCTCGACGGCGACCGCTTCCTGCGCCTCTTCGCTGGCAGCGCCCAGGTGCGGCGTCGCAATGAAGTTGGGCAATCCGAGGAGTGGGCTGTCTGTCACCGGCTCCTTCGCAAACACATCCAATGCCGCGCCGCCCACCTTGCCCGAAACCAAGGCCTGATACAAATCGGCTTCGTTCACGATGCCGCCCCGCGCACAATTGATGATGCGGACGCCGTCCTTCATCTGGGCGAGCGTGGCCGCGCAGATCAGGTCGCGGGTCTCGTCGGTGAGCGGCGTGTGGACGGTGATGAAGTCCGCCTGCGGGTACAGGTCGGGCAGCTCGGCCAGTTCCAAGCCGAGATCCTCCGCCCGTTCGGCCGTGACGAATGGATCGGCGACCAGGACGCGCATGTTGAACGCCTTGGCGCGCTTGGCGACTTCGCTGCCGATCCGTCCCAGACCGATGATCCCGAGCGTCTTTCCGGACAGCTCCGTGCTGACGAAGCGGCTCTTTTCCCAGCGCCCCGCCTTCAGCGAGGCGGTGGCCTGGGGAATGTTCTTCACCAGGCTGCAGAGGAGCGAGATCGTGTGTTCCGCGGCGCTGATGCTATTGCCGCCTGGCGTGTTCATGACCACGACACCACGGGCGGTGGCGGCCTCGACGTCCACGTTGTCCACGCCGACCCCGGCGCGGCCGACCACTTTGAGCCGGGGACACTGGACCAGCAGATCCGCCGTCACCCGCGTCGCGCTCCGCACGATCAATGCGTCCGCGTCCCGGCAGGCCTCGAGCAGAGCGGCAGGCGCCAACGGGCTCCGGACGTCCACAGTCACCCCGGGACATTCCTGGAGCAGGTCGACGCCTTTCTGCGCCAGATGATCGGTGACCAGCACGTGCCAGCGGGTCTCGCCCCGTCCCGCTTGAGCCGTCATCTTTCCTCCGCGTTACTCTGGATGAAACTCGCCAGTGCGATCCATGCAACTCTCTCCGCTTGCATTTCGACAGGCTCTGGATAGGTTCCGTACGAACGGCGCAGCCCCGAACTGGCACCGCCGCATTCCTGGCCAACGACTTACGCCCCCAGCACCTCTTCTGCCGCGCGCACCCCGGTGCCTAGCGTGAGGGAGTACCCGAGCTCGGCCAGGACCATCTCGAGCGCGCCAATCGCGGTCAGGACGTCGAAGCCGTCCACGTACCCCATGTGCGAGATCCGGAAGATCTGCCCCTTCATGGTGCCCTGGCCGCCGGCGATGGTGATGCCGCGCGCCCGCAACGCCTTGATGATCCGGCCGGCCTCGATGCCCTCCGGCGCTTTGACCGCCGTGCAGGCGGCACCAGGATGGTCCGCAAACAGGGCAAGCCCGAGTGCCTGCACCGCCGCGCGCGTCGCGCCGGCCAGCCGCGCGTGCCGTGCGAAGACGGCGGGCAAGCCCTCCGTCAAGATCATCCGCAGCGACTCGCGCAGGCCTGCGACCAGTGAAACGGCCGGTGTGTACGCGCTCTGGTTCTTGAGGATGGCTTTCTGTTCGCGCAGGAAGTCGAAGTAGTACTTGGGGAGGCGCGAGTGCGGAACCCGGGCCCACGCCCGCTCCGAAAGCGCCGCGAAGGCCAACCCTGGCGGAAGCATCAAGGCCTTCTGCGATCCGGCAACGACCAGGTCCACGCCCCAGGCATCCATCGGCAGGTCCAGGACGCCCAGGCTGGTGATGGCATCCACGATAAGCAGGGTGTCGGTCCTGCCAGCCACGGCTGCCAGCGATTGAATGTCATGGACGGCCCCGGTCGAGGTCTCGCTGTGCGTGGCAAAAAGCGCCTGCGCCCCAGGCGTGTCGCGGAGCGCCGTCGCCACGGCTGCCGGGTCCACACTTTTCCCGTACGGCACATCCACGGACACGACCCGCAGGCCGTAGGCCTCGCAGATCTCGGCCCAGCGCTCGCCGAATTTCCCACCGCGGACGACCACGACGGTATCGCCCGGCGAGCAAGTGTTGACGACTGCACCCTCCATGGCCCCCGTTCCAGAGGCCGCGAACATCAGGACATCGCGTCCGCACTGGAACAGTTGGCGCAGGCTCTGCCGCACCTCGGCGAAGAGGGCCTCGTATTCGGGCGTGCGGTGGTGAATGATCGGCCGCGCCATCGCGGCGAGCACTTCCGGAGGAACCGGCGTGGGTCCCGGGGCAAGCAGGTACTGCTTCATCGGATACCTCGCGCGTGAGCTGCCATCGGGAAATCGGGACCGCAGGCATGCAGAAAACATCGCACGATACTCGGCGTGCCGGATGCTGTCAACATGCCGTCGAGAAATTCGAAACGCTGGCCTCGCCTGCGCCGGTGTGCTAGGGTGCGCCGGCGATTGTGGGCGACAGCGACAGGGGCAGAGATAAGCAGAGGGGCAGGGGGGCGCGGGAGCATCGGATTACCGGAACCAGCGAACGTCTAAAGCCATGCGGCTAAGAACTCTTTCCGACAGGCAAGCGAGAAAGATAGGGAAACGATAGAGCCGCTCTGGCTGCTAAGGATCTGCTGTGGGACACAGGTGGCGCGGCGGGATCATGATCATTGGAGCGACGGTCTGCTGGGGCGTCGCGGCCGCATCCATTAAGCTGCTGTTCCGCGAGCACACCGTTGATCCATTGACGTTGGTGGTCGTGCGGGCCTATCTGGCCAGTCTGACCCTGCTCTTGGTGCTTGCAATCACCGGGCGGGCGCGCCTGGTGATCGGCCTGCGGGAAGCGGCCTTGGCGGCCATGATCGGGATCGGCGGCCTGCTCGTAAATAACTACCTCTACTTTCAAGCGATCAACCTGACCAGCGTGGCGACCGCGCTGCTCCTACAATATCAGGCCCCCGTCCTGGTCGCACTCTACACGGCATTGGTCCAGCGGCAGCGCCTCTCGGGCAGAGTACTTGTGTCGCTGGCGCTGACCTTGACGGGCTGCGCGTTGATCGTCCGGGTGTATGATCCGAGCGTGCTGCGGCCCAACCTGCTCGGTGTCCTGGCGGGGATCGGGACCGCATTCGCGTTTGCGTTCTACATTCTGACCAGTCGCATCGCCCTACGGACGATGGGAGCGTGGACGCTCTTGGCGTTTGCCTATACCGCCGCCAGTCTGGTCTGGGCCATCATCCTACCGCCCTGGCGGCTCTTCACGCCGGCCTTTTCGCTGCAGACCTGGGGGGCGTTTCTGGCCATTGCTACCCTCGGCACGGTCGTCCCGTTTGGCCTCTTCATCAGCGGGCTGAAGTACTTGCCGCCCACGCAGGCGAGCATCATCAGTATGCTCGAGCCGGTCGTGGCGGCCGTCGCTGCCTACGTCTTGGTCGGAGAGATCCTCCTTCCCATCCAACTCTTGGGCGGCGTGCTGGTCCTCGGGGGTGTGACCCTCGTCGAGACCAAAGACGCAGCCTCGCCCGATGCCCATTCCTGACCGCTGTCGAAGGGCTCGGGATCGGTTGACAGCCTCTAGATTCCCTGCTACGTTTTCTGGCTATTGTCAATTTTCGCTCACGTAGAAGGACGTGCCGGGCCGAAGCGCCAAGCGCCCGTCGGGGGCCGAATCGATCATGGATTACAAGTCGACGCTGAATCTCCCCAAGACCGATTTTCCGATGAAAGCCGATCTCCCCAAGCGCGAGCCCGAACTGCTGCGTGCCTGGGAAGAGATGAAGCTTTACGACCAGCTCCGACAGGCGCGGGCGGGGCGGCCGATGTGGGTCCTGCACGACGGCCCGCCGTACGCGAACGGCCACATCCACATGGGGCATGCACTGAACAAGATCCTGAAGGACTTGGTGGTCCGCTCCCGCTCGATGTTCGGCTTCGACGCGCCCTACGTACCGGGCTGGGACTGCCACGGGTTGCCGATCGAGCACCAGGTGGACAAAGAGCTCGGCCCCAAGGCGAAGCAGATCCCGATCCCCGACAAGCGCCGCATGTGCCGCGCGTACGCGGAGAAATTCATCAACATCCAGCGCGAGGAATTCAAGCGCCTGGGCGGCATCGGTGACTGGGCGCACCCGTATTTGACGATGAACTACCAGTACGAGGCGAACATCCTGCGCGAGTTAGGGAAGTTTATCGGACAGGGCAGCGTGTACCGAGGTCTCAAGCCGGTCCACTGGTGCATCTCGTGTTTGACCGCCCTGGCCGAGGCGGAAGTGGAGTACCAAGACGATACCTCGCCCTCGATCTATGTGAGCTTTCCTGTCACATCGGATCCGGCCGCGCTGGTACCGGCGCTGGCAGGCAAGCCGGTCGAAGCGGTGGTCTGGACCACCACCCCCTGGACTTTGCCGGCCAACCTGGCGATCGTGGTGCACCCGGCTGAGACCTACGTGATCGCCCGGTCAGGCGAGCGGTTCTTTCTGGTAGCCGAGAAGCTGCTGGACGAGACGGCGCGGAAATGCCGGCTCGAACAGCCCGAGATTGTCGCACGGATCCCCGGCGCGCGTCTCGAGGGAGTCGTCACACGGCACCCCTGGCTGGATCAGGACGCCCCGGTCTTTACGGCCGAATATGTCACCATGGATCAGGGCACGGGGCTGGTCCATACGGCGCCCGGGCATGGGGCAGACGATTACGAGACGGGCCGCCGACATGGCCTGCCGGTCTACAATCCGGTTGACGACGAAGGGCGGTTCATTCCCGATGTCGCGCACTTCGCGGGCATGAGCGTCTGGGACGCGAATCCCGCGATCGTCGCGCACCTGAAGAGCGTCGGGCGCCTGCTGCAGACGGAAGAGTTCCAGCATTCCTACCCGCATTGCTGGCGCTGCAAGAATCCGGTCCTATTTCGGGCGACGAACCAGTGGTTCATCTCCATGGAGAGGAATGGTCTGCGGGAGCGGGCGCTGGAAGCGATCCGGCAACAGGTGCAATGGATTCCTCCCTGGGGGCAGGAGCGGATTTACAACATGATCGCGAACCGGCCGGATTGGTGCATCTCGCGCCAGCGCGCCTGGGGCGTGCCGATTGCGGTCTTTTACTGTCAGGCCTGCGCTGAGCTCTTGGCCGACGCCCGCCTGGTGGAGCACGTCGCCGCGCTGATGGAGCACGAGGGTGCGGACGTCTGGTTCGCGCGACCTGCCAGCGAGCTGGTGCCGGCCGGCACGCGCTGCCCGAAGTGCGGCAGCCAGGATTTCAAGAAAGAGACCGACATCTTGGACGTCTGGTTCGACTCCGGGGTGAGCCAGGCCGCCGTGCTGCGGCACCGCGATGACCAGCACTGGCCCGCCGAGATGTACCTGGAGGGCAGCGACCAGCACCGCGGCTGGTTCCATTCGTCGCTCTTGGCCGCCGTCGGCGCGCAGGGCGGCCCGCCATACACATCGGTGTTGACTCATGGGTTCGTCGTGGACGGCGAAGGCCGCAAGATGTCCAAATCGCAGGGGAACGTGATCGCGCCGCAAGAAGTGATCGCGAAGTACGGCGCGGAGGTGCTGCGCCTGTGGGTGGCGGCCGAGGATTATCGCGATGACGTGCGGCTCTCGGACGAGATCCTGACGCGCTTGGCCGAAGGCTACCGCCGCATCCGTAACACCTGCCGGTATCTGCTGGGTAATTTGTATGATTTCGATCCCGAGCGGAATGGCGTGCCGGCCGAGCGCCTGCTGCCCATCGACCGCTTCATCCTGCATCGGTTGCAGCAGTTGATGGACCGCGTGCGGCGGGCGTACGAAGGGTACGAATTCCATATCTTGTACCACAGCCTACACAACTTCTGCGCGGTGGACCTCTCGGCGTTTTACCTCGACGTGCTGAAGGACCGGGTGTACACCTCGGCGCCCGATTCGCGCCTGCGCCGCTCGGCCCAGACGGCGATGTACGAGATCCTGGTCGCCGTGGTCAAGTTGATGGCTCCGGTGCTGGCATTCACTGCCGACGAGGTGTGGCGGTATCTCCCGGCCGCGAACAAGCCATCGAGCGTCCATTTGACGGAGTTGCCCCGACCGCGACCCGAATTCGACGATCCGGCGCTCGCTGCCGATTGGGAGCGGCTCCTGGCCCTTCGGGAAGTCGTGTTGCGTAGTTTGGAAACCGCCCGGAAGGAGAAACGGATCGGGAGCGCGCAGGAGGCCGCCGTCCGGCTCATCGTGCCGGCCGCCGAAGCGGCGTTTGCGCAAGCCCACCGCGAGGACCTGGAGACCATCTGCATCGTATCCCAGCTGACGGTCGAGCCGGGAGACGTCACGGCCGCCGAAGTCGTTCGGGCAGCCGGGTCGAAGTGTCCCCGCTGCTGGAACTATCGCCAGATTGGCGTGTCGGCCACGCACCCCGACCTGTGCGCCCGTTGCGCGAACGCGGTCGAGGGCAGCCATTAACGCTGGTCACTGGCCGTTCGCTCGGATCAGCCCAGATTCCACTCCTGTCCGCGATCCAAGGCGCCTGCATTGCATTGGTCAGCAGCTGTGGCTAACACCTGACGGTCCACGGCTAAGGGCTACACGCAGATCATGGCCTTCCTCCTCACCGCGCTGATCATAATCGTAGCGGACCAAGTGTCGAAATGGGCCGTGCTTCAGTCCTTTCGCGTGGGCGAGAGCGTGTCGGTCGTGCCCGGATTTTTCGATCTGACGTTCGTCTTGAACCGGGGTGCGGCATTCAGCCTGTTCGCGACCCTGCCCGAGCAGATTCGGAATCCGTTCTTCATCTGCGTCTCGATCACGGCCGTGGTGTTGATCGTCTTCTACCGCGTGCGGTATCTCCACGGCCACCGCTTGGCCTCCTTCAGCCTGGCCTTGATTTTGGGCGGCGCGATCGGCAACCTCATCGATCGGATGCGATACGGCGTGGTCATCGATTTCTTCGACGCGCACATCGGCGCCTACCACTGGCCGGTCTTCAACGTCGCGGACTCCGCCATAACGGTCGGCGTGACGCTGATGTGTGTGGACATGCTGCTGGAGTGGCGGCAGACAGCCGCGCGCCGTTAGCGTCTGGCCGGTCTTACGCCGCATTAATCTGCCTATGGCTGATCTTCGAGAATACACGGTCGGATCTGCAGACGCGGACCTGCGGCTGGACGTATTCGCGGCACGCGCCAGCGGACTGACCCGGTCTCGCGTGCAGCGGCTGATCGAGGAGGGCTGCATTCGGGTGGACGGTCGCGTGCAGAAGGCGCGCTACGCCGTGGCTGCTGATGATCGGATCGAGATTGAAGTGCCTCCCGCGGTCCCGTTACCGCTCGAACCAGAAGCCATTCCGCTCGACATCCTCTACGAAGATGACGACCTGCTGGTGCTCAACAAACCGCCCGGTCTCGTCGTCCATCCGGGTGCAGGACGCCGGACCGGGACCCTCGTGCATGCGCTTTTAGCACATTGCGGCGCGTTGCCAGGGATCGGCGGGGTCGAGCGGCCGGGCATCGTGCACCGTCTGGACCGAGACACATCGGGAGTTATGGTGGTCGCTAAGACCGAAGCGGCGCACCACTCCCTCAGCCTGCAATTCAAAGCCCGCACGATCCGGAAACAGTATCTGGCGATTGTGCATGGGACCGTCAAACAGGGTGCGGGGAGGATCGAGGCGGCGATCGGACGCCGCGAGCACGACCGCAAACGGATGGGGGTGCGCAAAGAAGGGGGCCGGGAGGCACGGACTGCGTTCAAGGTGCTTCGGCGGCTGCCCGGAATGAGCGTTCTGCTCCTCGGCCTGGAAACCGGGCGCACGCACCAGATCAGGGTACACCTGGCGCATATCGGGCACCCAGTGCTCGGGGACCAGGCGTATGGCGGCCGCATGGAGCGCGACTCCGACGCCGGCATCCCGCGTCAGATGCTGCACGCCTGGTGCCTCGGCTTCCGGCACCCGCGCACGGGCGAGTGGCACACCCATACCGCGCCCGTTCCCCCTGACATGCTGGCACTGCTGGCGGGAACGCCCCTGGAGCTCTCGAGCGCGAACGTCTGAGCGGTGAGCTCACCCTGATCCGAAAGAAATCTACCACCAAGACGCCGCGGCGGGGCCGCCAAGAACGCCAGATGTATAGGTCAGGGCCGCACGTGGAAGCCACCGCTCGAGACCTTGGCGTTCGTGTCTATCGTGCCGTTCTGAACCTGACAACCCTGGCGCCCTTGGCGCCTTGGCGGTTCAAGAATTTCGGATTGGGGCTAAGCTACTTACTGACCCGGATGTGAATGGCCTTCGGTCGGCCGCGATCATCCTGGCCGACCTCGAACTCGACCTTCTCTCCCTCCCGCAAGGTCCGGGTCTCTTCAATATCGCTGGCGTGCGCAAACACGTCCTGCTCGCCGTCGTCCCTGACAATGAACCCAAACCGTTTCGCCTGATTGAACCACTTGACAGTGCCGTACATGGACCCCCCCAAACGGCTATAAGCCTTTAGCCGTTCGCTC
>DATJQT010000207.1:0-1893 GCA_035505475.1 Vulcanimicrobiaceae bacterium | reverse complement strand
ATGAAGCCGAGCGGCACGAACTCTGTGAACCCACCGGTAGCTTTCTGGATGCCCCGGATCAGGCAGAGCTGGTTCACCCAATGGGACGGCTGCTCCACATGGCCGTACATCATCGTGGCCGTGGTCGGGATGCCCAGCCGGTGGGCCGCAGTGATGACCTCGACCCATTGCTCCACCGTATTCTTTTTCGCCGACAACTGCGTCCGGACGTCAGCATCAAGAATTTCGGCCGCTGTTCCCGGCAGGCTACCCAGCCCATCATCCCGCAAGGCGGTCAGATACTCGGGCACGGGCATCTTTGATGTCCTGGCCCCGTGCAGAATCTCCATTGGGGAAAAGGCGTGGAGGTGCAATTCCGGTACGGCAGCCTTGATGGCCCGGAGAATCGCGCGGTACGCGTCCCCGTCCATCTCGGGCGCGATCCCGCCTTGGACGCAAACCTCGGTGGCTCCGAGGCACCGCGCCTCGACGGCGCGATCAGCAATCTCGTCCAGTGTCAGTCGAAAGGCGTCGGGCGCCCCCGGCGCGGTATGAAAGGCGCAGAACGCACAGCCGACCGTGCACACATTCGTGAAATTGATATTGCGATTGACGACATAGGTGACGCCATGGCCCACGCGATTTCGGCGGACCTCGTCGGCAACGACGGTCAGCGGACCAAGGGTCTCGGGACCGCCCTCGGCGAGCAAAAGGCCTTCTTCGCGGGTCAGCTCGCGACCCTCCAGCGCCCGCGCAAGCACGCGGGCAACTTCGGGTGGCGGCTCGCCGGTCCCGGCGGCACAAGGCAACAAAGAATGCATAAGACTACGCCTCGGGCACGAGCCCATCTGATCCCACCGCCGCGCGAAGCCGTGCGCACAGGGAAGGCGGAAGGAATTCCGGCCGATTGAAGAGGAATTCAGGATACACCGGAAGGCGTTGTCGCAACAAGAACCCCCTTTCCTCAGTCACGCGGCGGAGCGCCGCCAGGTCAGGCCACGGATCGTCCGGATTGATGAAGTCCGGAGTGACGGGCGAGATCCCACCCCAATCGTTGATGCCGGCATAGAGCAGGCGCCCGTACTCCATCGAGAGATTTGGCGGCGCCTGGATATTCATCTCCGGTCCGAAGACTATGCGTGCCACGGCGACGGTCCGAAGCATTGCATCGAGCGGCGGCTCAGGATGCTGCGCCATGGGGATACCGGGCTTCGGCCGGAAATTCTGAATGATGATCTCTTGAATGTGGCCATACCTTTCGTGCAGATCGCGGATCGCGAACAGGGCGTCGACGCGCTCTTCCCATGTTTCCCCGATACCAACCAGGATGCCGGTCGTAAAGGGAATCTTCAACTGCCCCGCCGCCTCGATCATTGCCAGGCGATCGGTGGGATTCTTGGTACGGGTCCCGTAATGCGGCCCGCCTGGCTGGAGCAGCCGATCGCTGGCGGATTCCAGCATCAGTCCCAGGCTCGCATTGACGTGCTTGAGTGCGGCCAGGCCTTCCTTTCCCACCAGGCCGGCGTTGGAATGCGGGAACAGCGGCGAGTGCTCCAGGACCAGCCGGCAGACGCTGACCAGGTAGTCTACGGTCCGGGAATACCCCAGCGCCGCCAATCGGTCGCGGACCTCGGGATATACCACCTCCGGCGCATCGCCCAAGCTGAACAGCGCTTCCGTACAGCCAGCCGCGGCGCCGGCCCGTACAGTCGCCAGCACGTCATCGAGACCCAGAAATCCCGCCCCCTCGTCGCCGGGACCGCGGCGAAACGAGCAGTACCCGCAACGATCCCGGCAGAGATTCGTCAACGGCAGAAACACCTTGCGCGAATACGTGATGATTTTGCCTGTGCGTAGGGCACAGGCCCGCCCCAGCAGTGCGTCCAGCGGCGTGTTCTCGATGAGGCGCACGGC
>DATJQT010000206.1:0-14278 GCA_035505475.1 Vulcanimicrobiaceae bacterium | reverse complement strand
GGTGGCGGACGTCAAAGAGATGGAACAGGCATTAGCCAAGGCCGGCAAGACTGCCGAGTTCGTGATCTATCCAGACGCCCCCCACGCCTTCAATGCCGACTACCGCGCGAGTTACCGGCCCGAGGCTGCCAAGGATGCCTGGGTGCGGTGCGTCGCGTGGTTCGACAAGTATCTCCAAACCTGACTCTTTCAACACCGATGCCCTCAAAACGGCGGGGGGACGGACAGTCCCCGCGCCGTTTTTGTCGCGTCACACGTGGGTTTTCCTGACCTCGACCCGCTTTTCCACGCTATTTACACGGGGCTTTGACCTTGACACCCCCGGAACGCGGTGTTAGCCTTCCCTTCTTGCAAACCGTTGTCTGACGCGCGATTGCGAGCAATGGTGGAACCTGTCGAGGCCGAACAGCGGTTCATGCGCCGGGCCCTGGAACTGGCGGCTCAGGCGCGGGGACGGACCAGCCCGAATCCGATGGTGGGGGCCCTCCTGGTCAAGGATGGCCGGATTGTTGGCGAGGGGTTTCACGCCTTTGCCGGGTCCGACCACGCCGAGGTGGCCGCCATTCGGGACGCCGAAGGCGAGGCGGCCGGTTCCGACCTGTACGTCAACCTCGAGCCGTGTTGCCATCAGGGCCGGACACCGCCCTGTGTAGATCGGATCATCGCCGCCGGCATCCGGCGCGTGGTGGCCGCCTGCGAGGACCCCAACCCCACAGTGTGCGGCAAAGGGTTCACGGCCCTGCGCGGCGCGGGCATCGCCGTCGAGGTCGGGGTTCTAGCAGAAGAAGCGCAGCGCCTGAACGAAGCGTTCTTCACCTTCATCCGGACCGGACGCCCATTTGTCCTGCTGAAGGCCGCGGCCAGTCTGGACGGCAAGATTGCCACGCGGACGGGCGATGCGCGCTGGATCACGGGCGAAAGCGCCCGGCAGCACGTGCACCATCTCCGCAACGAGGTGGATGCGGTCCTGGTCGGTATCGGCACGGTCCTGAGAGATGATCCGCTGCTCACGACACGGCTCGGCACTGCCGACCAGCGGGACCCGACGCGCGTGATCGTCGACAACCTGGCGCGGCTGCCGTTGCGGGCCAAGGTGATCAACCGGGCGTCAACCGCCCCGACCATCCTGGCCGTCTCTGCCATGGCACCCCGCCCGCGGCTCGAGGCCTTGGAGCGCGAGGGCGTCCAGATCCTGGTTGTGCCGGGGAGCCCGCGGCGGGTCTCGCTGACCCACCTGCTCGAGGTGCTAGGGAAGCAGGGGATCGTTTCCCTGATGGTCGAGGGGGGCGCCGAGATCAACGCGTCGGCACTGAAGGAAGGGGTCGTGGACAAGCTCCTGCTCTTCCTGGCACCTATCCTCATCGGGGGTAACTCGACGCCCACGTCCGTGGGGGGTGAAGGCATCGACACGTTGCGCCAGGCGCTGCGCCTGCGTAACCTCCGTGTCGAACGATTCGGGGAAGACATTCTGATCGAAGGGTACCTCCGCTAGCCCGGACCGGTCGGGCGTCAGGGCATCGGTGTTCACTGGCATCATCGAAGCCATCGGCAGCGTGCGACGGATTGCGCGGCAGGGCCAAGGCGGCCGGTTGGAGATCGCGGCTGCCGGCGTTGCAGACTCCGCGCATCTCGGCGACAGCATCGCGGTGGACGGCGCCTGTTTGACCGTCGCTGCACACGGGGCAGGTTGGTTCGCCTGCGACCTCTCGGCAGAGACGCTTGCCCGAACCACGCTCGGCCGCCTTCAGTCCGGCGCGCGGGTCAATCTGGAGCGGCCGCTCCGGCTGGGGGACCGGCTGGGCGGGCATCTGCTCACCGGTCACGTGGATGCCGTCGGTGCGATCCGCGGTTGGACGCAGCAGGGCGAGGCGGCGGCCGCGCGGTTTGGGTTTCCTGCGGCGCTGGCAACTCTCGTCGTCGAAAAAGGCTCAATCGCCGTGGACGGAATCAGCCTGACCGTCGCCGGCCTCGGCGCCGATTACTTCGAGGTGGCATTGATTCCCGTGACGCTGGCCGGGACCACATTGGCCGAGAAGCGGGTGGGCGCATCGGTCAATCTCGAGATGGATCTAATCGGCAAGTACGTTCGGCGCTTTACGCAGGACCGGCCTCACGCCTTGGGCCGGGAGGTGACCTTGGCGCTGCTGAAGGAGCACGGGTTCGCATGAAATCGCGCACGCGGAAGCCGGCAGGCGAAATGGCCCCGGCATCGGCGCGGGTGAACGGCCGCCGACCGTCTCTACACTTCGCCTCGATCGAAGAAGCGATCCGGGACATCCGGGCCGGGAAGATGGTCATCGTGGTGGACGACGAGGATCGCGAGAACGAGGGCGACCTCACCATGGCCGCGGAAAAAGTCACGCCCGATGCCATCAATTTCATGGCCATGCACGGCCGGGGCCTGATCTGTGTTCCCATTATCGGGGAGCGCCTCGATCAGTTGAAGATCCCGGCCATGGTGTCCGAGAACACCTCAGCCTTCGAAACCGCCTTTGCCGTCTCGGTCGAGGCCCGGCGAGAGGTGAGCACTGGCATTTCTGCTCACGATCGGGCGAGAACGATTCGGACCATGCTCGACCCGGCCACCCGGCCCGAGGATCTGGCGCGTCCCGGCCATACCTTCCCGCTGCGCGCCAAGGAGGGCGGCGTGCTAACGCGCGCGGGCCAGACCGAAGCCGCCGTGGATCTCGCCCGCCTCGCGGGATTGTATCCCGCCGGCGTGATCTGCGAGATTATGAACCCGGACGGCACCATGGCGCGGGTGCCCCAGCTCACCCGGGTCGCCCAGCGGCATGGACTCAAGCTGATCACCATCAAGGACCTGATCGACTACCGGATGCGGCGCGAGAAGTTCGTGACGCGGGTGGCCACCACCGTCCTCCCCACGCGCCACGGCACTTTCCAGACGATCCTGTATTACAGCCAGGTGGACCAGAAACATCACCTCGCTCTCCTCAGGGGCGACGTGCGTCCCGGCGAGCCCACCTTGGTGCGCGTCCACTCCGAATGCCTGACCGGGGATGCGCTGGGGTCGCTGCGCTGCGACTGCGGCGCGCAGCTGGATCGCGCGCTCGCCCTGATCGCGGCAGAGGGCCGCGGGGCGCTCCTCTACATCCGGCAAGAGGGGCGCGGGATCGGTCTGGCCAACAAGGTCCGCGCGTATGAACTGCAGGATCAGGGCTTCGACACGGTCGAGGCCAACGAAAAACTCGGCTTCAAGCCAGACCTGCGGGATTACGGCGTGGGCGCCCAGATTCTCGTCGATCTCGGCGTGACCAAGCTGCGCCTGATGACCAATAATCCGCGGAAAATCGTTGGGCTCGAAGGGTACGGCCTCAAAGTCGTGGAGCGGATCCCCTTGGTGATCCCGCCGACCGAAACCAATGTGGGATACCTGCGCACCAAGCGCAGGAAACTCGGCCACCTGTTCACGCCCGCCGCCCGAGGCGGGAAATCGCGATCGTAAGAGAGGAGAGCGAGATGGCGCGGGTCCTCGAAGGCAACCTCACGGCCCAGGGGCTGAGCTTCGCGATCGTGGCCAGCCGCTTCAACGATTTCATCACTGCTCGCCTGCTGGACGGCGCGCTCGACGCGTTGCGGCGCCACGGGGCGGACGAATCGCACATCACCGTGGTCCGGGTACCCGGCTCGTTCGAGATCCCGCTCCTTGCGAAGCGGCTGGCGACCTCGGGACAGTACCAGGCGGTGATCTGCCTGGGTACCGTGATCCGGGGGGCAACGCCCCATTTCGAATACATCGCCAGCGAGGTGGCGAAGGGCGTGGCGATGGCCAGCCTCGACACGGGCGTGCCGATCGCGTTCGGGGTGCTCACCACCGACTCGATCGAGCAGGCGGTCGAGCGGGCAGGCACCAAGGCCGGTAACAAGGGCTTCGACGCCGCCTGCTCGGCCATCGAGATGGCGAACCTGCTGCGCACGTTGCAGTAAAGAAACCGTTAGCCATGAGCCGTGGGGCGTTCGCTGGGGGACACCCCCAAGCCCAAGCGGTTCTTTGCTAATGGCCAAAAGCTAACCGCTTGGGGCCGCTCTTCATGGGCAAGCGACACAAAGCGCGCGAGCTGGCGCTGATGATTCTCTACGAATTGGACTTTCGACCCGGGCCACCGGCCCAGGTCCTCCCGGACTTCTGGCGCGACCGCGTCGTACCAGACGAGGTCCGCGCATTTTCGGAGGCCCTGGTGCAGGGCGCGCTCGATCACACGGCAGAGCTGGACCGGGTCATCCAGGGAAACGCCGCGCACTGGAGCCTGGCGCGTATTGCCCCCGTCGAGCGCAACATTCTCCGCCTCGCCGCCTTCGAGCTGCTCTACCGGGACGACATCCCCGAGCGTGTCGCCATCAACGAGGCAATCGAGCTGGCCAAGACGTACGGCAGCGAGGAATCCGGTGCCTTCGTCAACGGCATTCTTGATCAGATCCGGGCGCACCTGCGCCCGACACCTCCCGCCTGAGTGCCTGATGGTCGTCCTCGACTCCACCGAACCCGTCGAGCAGATTCGTGCCGAAGTCCTGACTCTGTTCCACACCGAGGATGAGCCGGTGCCACGGGGGCGGCTCGGCTGGGTGGACTGGATCCTGCTCAGCGCCGTCGCCCGCCTGCGCGCCCGCGGCAAGTTTTCCGGTCAGCGCGGCGCCACCGCGCTGTTCACTCCCGAGCACAAGCTCAAGGCCGAGCGGGTCTTGGTCGTCGGTCTCGGCTCCTGCGCCGACCTGTCCATGACCGCGCTCTACCGGCTCTCCTACCAGTCTGCCCAGGCGATCCTGGCCCTGGGCTGCACCAGCATCGGCCTAGAGCTGCCTTACCGCGCCTTCCCCAACGAATCGCCGCAGCGCGTCCGGCAGGCCTTCCTGGAAGGCTTCACGGCCGAACTCCAGCGTGGCCGACCGACCGCCGAATTCACGCTGTTACTCCTGCCGCCTGCGGACTAACACGACGGAAATTTGGGAATTCCGGGGGGAGAGGGGCGGATAATTCTTCGCCCCTGCAGGGCGCGAAGGTGTGTTCGCGGAAACAAACGAGGTGTCTGAAACGCCGGTCGTGACTACTCTTCGAAACGTTTGAAGGCGAGGGTAGCGTTGGTGCCGCCGAACCCAAAGGAATTCGAAAGGGCAACGCGCACCGAAGCCTTGCGGGCGACGTTGGGCACGTAATCCAGGTCGCATTCCGGGTCTGGCGTGTCTTGGTTGATCGTGGGCGGGATCACGCTGCGCACGATCGTCAACACGGTGATCACCGATTCGACCCCGCCGGCCGCCCCCAAGAGGTGCCCGGTCATGGACTTCGTCGAGCTGACCGCCAAGCGCTTGGCATGCTCGCCGAAGACCTCTTTGAGGGCGTTCGTTTCGTTCAAGTCGCCTGCCGGCGTCGAGGTGCCGTGGGCGTTCACGTAGTCCACGTCGGACGGCGCGACCTTCGCGTCGGCGAGCGACAGGCGCATCGAGCGCACCGCCCCGTCAAGGGCCGGCAGCGTCATGTGATAGGCATCGGCCGACATGCCGTAGCCGATCATCTCGGCGTAGATCCGGGCCCCGCGGCGCTGCGCGTGCTCCAGGGTTTCCAGCACCATGAGACCGCTGCCCTCGCCCATCACGAAGCCGTCCCGATCCTTGTCGAACGGCCGGCTGGCGCGGGTCGGCTCGGCATTGCGGGTGGACAGCGCACGCATGGCGGAGAACCCGGCAATGGTCAGCGGGGTAATCACGGCTTCGCTGCCGCCGGCGATCATCACATCGGCTTCTCCGCGCTGGATGATGCGGAACGAATCACCCAGCGCATGGTTGCCCGTCGCGCAGGCGGTGCACACGCAGGAATTGGGGCCTTTCATCCCGAAGCGCATCGAGATCTGGCCCGACCCCAGGTTGGTGATGATCGACGGGATGAAGAACGCGCTCACCCGTCCGGGGCCGCGGTCCAGCAGGATCTTGTGCGATTCCTCCAGCGCCGGAATCCCGCCCATCCCGGTCCCGACGCACACTCCCATGCGATGGCTGTTCTCTTCGGTGACCTTGAGCCCGGCGTCGTCGAAAGCCATCTGCGCGGCGGCGATGGCGTACTGGATAAAGCGGTCCATCTTGCGGACCTCTTTCTTTTCGATCCAGGTCAAAGGATCGAAGCCTTTCACCTCGCCGGCGATCTGGACGTCGTGCTTGCTCGCATCGAAGCGCTCGATCGGGGCGACCCCCGAGACGCCCTGAATCAGATTGTCCCAGAACCGGTCGACACCGATGCCGTTGGGCGCGACCGCCCCCAGACCGGTAACCACGACACGCGTCATACGCTCCACCTCTCTGCTTGCCCCGGCATTGCGCGCAGGGTGCCCCGACTATTCCTTCTTGTGGTCAGTGATATAACTGATGGCATCCTTTACCGCGGTGATCTTCTCGGCGTCCTCGTCCGGAATCTCGATGCCGAACTCTTCCTCGAGGGCCATCACCAGCTCGACCGTGTCGAGGGAATCCGCGCCGAGGTCATCGATGAACTTGGCCTCTGGGGTGACTTCCGCCTCGTCCACGCCCAGTTGCTCCACGATGATCTTCTTCACCTTCTCTTCGATGGTCGCGCTCACGATAGCCTCCTGTTCCGCTGAATGCCGGTCCTCACGAGGACCACAGTCCACCGTTGATATGAATCACCTGGCCGGTGATATAGGCCCCCGCCTCTGACGCGAGAAACGCGACTAGGGACGCCACTTCGGCTGCCGTGCCGAACCGTCCCAGCGGGATCTGAGTCCGGTAGGCCTCTTTCACTGCGTCCGGCAGGCCCGCGGTCATGTCGGTTTCGATGAACCCGGGAGCCACCAGGTTTACCGTCACCGCGCGGGAGGCCACTTCCTTGGCCAGCGCGCGGGTGAAGCCGAGCAGCCCGGCCTTGGCCGCCACATAGTTGGCCTGGCCGGCGTTCCCCATGCTCGCCACCACCGAGCCGATATTGATTATCCGACCGCCCTGCTTCTGTTTGAGCAGCGGCTTGAGCGCTGCCCGGGCGCAGTAGAATGCCCCCGTCAAATTCGTCTGCAGCACCTCGGCCCAGTCGGCATCGCTCATGCGCATGACCAGGCCGTCTCGCGTGATCCCGGCGTTGTTCACCAGAATGTCAAGCCGCCCGAAGCGGTCGAGACACGCGGCGATCAAGCGATCGGCGTCGGCGGCCGATCCCACGTCGGCCGCCAGGCCGAGTGCCGACCAGCCGGCCGCTTCCAGTTGGGCTGCCGCTGCCTTGGCCGCGTCTTCGTGCCGGGCGCAGAGGGCCACCGCTGCGCCGGCCGCCGAGAGCGCCTGAGCGACGGCCAGCCCGATCCCGCGCGATCCACCGGTGACGAGGGCCACCTTGCCTGCCAAGCTCACGAGTGTCCCCGCACTGTATTTCCTCGGCGCTCGGTGCTCGGTGCTCGGCCCTGCATCACTTCAGCGCCTCGCGCGTCACCGCGAGCGACGCCTGGTCCTCGACGTTGAGCACGCGTGCGTCCGGCGCGATCCGCCGGATCAGGCCGGAGAGCACCTTGCCGGGGCCGACCTCGACGAAGGTTGTGGCGCCTTCCTTGACCATCCGCAGCACCACCTCTTCCCAGCGCACGGGCGCCGTGACCTGACGGGTCAGGCTGTCGGCCAGCTTGGCGCCGGCAGAGAGCGGCTCGGCGTCCACGTTGGTCACAACCGGCACCGACAGATCGTGAAACGCCACCGTCCGCAGCACCTCGGCGAGACGGGTAGCCGCCGGGGCGAGCAGGGCCGAGTGGAACGGCGCGCTCACCGGGAGAAGGACGGCGCGCTTGGCCCCCTTCGCCTTGGCGAGCTCGGCCGCGTGCTTCACCGCGGCCACGGCACCGGCGATCACGGTCTGCCCCGGCCCATTGAGGTTTGCGACCTGGACGGGCCCGGACGACGCCGCCTCGGCGCAGGCTTGGGCGACCAACGCGCGGTCCAGGCCCAGCACGGCGGCCATGGCTCCCTCGCCAGCGGGAACCGCCTCTTGCATGAACTGGCCGCGGGCCCGGACCGTCCGCAGCGCGTCCGCAAAGCTGAGGCCGCCCACGGCGACCAGCGCCGAGTACTCGCCCAGCGAATGGCCCGCCACCAGGGTGGGCCGGATCCCGGCCGCAGTCAACGCGTCCAGGGCGAGGATGCTCACCGCCAGGATCGCGGGCTGTGTGTTAGCGGTCAGTTGGAGTTCGACCTCGGGCCCTTCGAGGCAGAGGCGCCGCAGGTCGAAGCCCAGCGCGGCCTCTGCCTCGGCCCAGCGCGGCGAGTCCGCCCCGAGATCGCGGCCCATGCCGACCGCCTGCGATCCTTGTCCCGGAAACACGAATGCCAGTGTCATGCATTCACCATCGAATGATGGAGGAGGCCCAGGTGAGACCGCCTCCGAATGCGCAGAGTAGGATCGTGCTGCCCGGCTTGACGCGTCCGGCCGTAACCGCTTCGTCGAGCGCGATGGGAATCGAGGCCGCCGAGGTGTTGCCGTATCGCTGGATGTTGACGCAGACCTTCTGCTCGTCGATCCCCAGCCGCTGTCCGAGCGCATTGATGATGCGCCGGTTCGCCTGATGGGTGATGAGCAGGTCGATATCGCCGACCTCGAGGCAGTTCTGCTTGAGCGCGGTCATCGCCGCACCTTCCATGGCGCGTACCGCCAGCTTGAACACCTCGTTCCCATTCTCCATGTGGATGGTGGCCAGCCCAGAATCCACCAGCGCGTGCGTGATCGGATGCCGGGAGCCGCCCCCCGGCAGGATCAGCAAGTGCCCTTTCGATCCATCGGCAAACAGGTGCGTGGACAACACCCCGCGGTCGGGCTCGTCCGTGGCGCGGAGGATGACCGCGCCGGCGCCGTCGCCGAACAGCACACAGGTATTCCGATCGCTCCAGTTGACGACGCGGCTGAGCGTCTCGGCCCCGAACAGCAGGATCGTGCGCGCCGTACCGGATTGAATCAGGCCACTGGCCATTCCGAGGCCGTAAATAAAGCCAGAGCAGGCCGCCGAAATGTCCAGCGCGCCCGCCCGCCGCGCGCCGATGCGGTTCTGCACCAGACAGGCGGTCGACGGAAACGCGTGATCGGACGTCGCCGTCGCGACCAGGACCAGGTCCAAGTCAATCGGATCGAGGCGGGCCGCCTCCAGCGCGCGCAGGGCGGCATGGTAACACAAATCGGAGGTGGCGACATCGTCGGACGCGATGTGCCGCTCCGAAATGCCGGTCCGGGTGACAATCCACTCGTCATTCGTGTCGACCAGCTTTTCCAAATCGGTGTTGGTCAGCACCTTGGGCGGCGCATA
The DNA here is from genome assembly GCA_035505475.1 of Vulcanimicrobiaceae bacterium. Classification (GTDB taxonomy): domain Bacteria; phylum Methylomirabilota; class Methylomirabilia; order Methylomirabilales; family 2-02-FULL-66-22; genus 2-02-FULL-66-22. Next base: position 4,982 of record DATJQT010000206.1, on the reverse strand, counting down.
GGACCCCGTCCCGATGATTGCAGCACGCGGCATAGCCTTCCTATCCTAGCGCGACGCCTTCGCGGATATGGGCAATGACTTTGTTGTCCACGCAGCCTTCCGCGGCCCGAATCGCATTCCGAATGGCCTTCGCCGTGGACCGGCCGTGGCTGATCATGCAGACGCCGTTGACCCCGAGCAGCGGCGCCCCACCGTATTCCGATGAATCGATCCGGCGCTTGAAGCGCCGGAAGGTTGGCACCAGGAGATACGAACCCAGCCGGGCGCGCACGCCCTGTTTCAACTCATGCCGTAAGAGCTGAAAGATGGTCTCTACCAGGCCTTCCGAAATCTTCAGGGCGACGTTCCCGATAAATCCGTCGCAGACCACGACATCGGCGCTCCCGCTGAAGACGTCCCGTCCCTCGACGTTCCCGATAAAATTGAGCGCGTGCTCCTCTTCGAGGGCCTTGAAGACTTCGCGCGTCAGCTCGTTGCCCTTCGATTCTTCCTCGCCGATGCTGAGCAGCCCGACGCGCGGGCGCGGCCGGCGCAGGATATCGCGGGCATAGATGTGGCCCATGATGGCGAACTGCACGAGGTGGCGCGCCTTGCAATCCACGTTGGCGCCGGCATCGAGCAGGACCGCCTGGTCCGTGGCAGTGGGCACCACGATGGCGATGGCCGGCCGCTCGACTCCCGCGACCGTCCCCAGCACGACCAGCGCGGTCGTCATCACCGCGCCGGTGTTGCCGGCGCTGACAAACGCGTCGGCCTCGCCCTTCTTGATCAGCTCAAGTCCGATCCGGATCGAGGAATGCTTCTTCTTGCGCAGGGCGGCCATCGGGCTCTCGCCCATCTCGACCGCCTCGGGCGCATGCCGGATGCTGAGCGCGAGTCCGCGCGTGTCCTGGGCCGCGAGTTGCTGCCGCACGACCGCCTCGTCGCCCACCAACACGACATCCGAGCCCAGCTCGCGAGCCGCCGCAATCGCGCCGGCCACGTTCACCTCGGGCCCGCGGTCCCCGCCCATCGCGTCCAGGGCGACTCGGGTGCGACGCTCTGGCATGCTCGGCTCTGCCGGGACTACTCTTCGGCCTGCTTAACCACTTCGCGGCCGCGGTAGTGCCCGCAGCTACGGCAGGCGCGGTGCGGCAAGGTCAACGCCTGGCAGTTCGGGCAGCGGGACAGACCCGCTGTTCGGATCGCATCGTGCGCTCGACGCTTAGCCGATCGCTGGTTGCTATGGCGCCGCTTCGGTAGTGGCATGAAACTCCTCGCTTAGAGGTCGGCCATCACAGCAGCTTACGTAACACGCTGAGCCGCGGGTCGGCCGCCGGGGACTTGCACTGACACCCAACGACATTCCAGTTCGCGCCGCACTGCGGACAGAACCCGCGGCAGTCCGCGCGGCAGACGGGTTGCACGGGAAGGGTCAAGAGGAGGTTCTCGCGGAGCAGGCTGTCCGTGTTGACACGGCCCTCCTCGAGGTAGGTCACGTCCAGATCATCTTCGTCGAGCTTGTGCTCCTCCCCGGGCGACGGGTGCGGCGGCTTGCAATAGACGTCGAACCGATCGGCGGCCCGGTAGGCAAAGGGCTCGAGGCAGCGGCTGCAGATCAACGTAATCTCGCCGCTGAACTGTCCCCCGATCATCAATCCCCGGCCAGAGCGGCCCAAGTGTAACTCCGCTTGAACCACGGCCGGTCCGTCCCAGACGCCTGCCGACTCTCCCAGGTCTAACGCTTCCGCCGGGAGGGTAACGTCGAGCCCGTCTGGCGGGATCTGCGAAATTTCAATTAGCATGGAAGCTCATAAACCGAGAAAAAAACTCGCGTAGTATACTGACACCCCCGGGGGGTGTCAAGGGAAAAGCCCCCTCGAACAGTGTTCGAGAATACGCTGAAACCCCTTATCTGACAAGCACTTCCGAATGTGCAACACCCGCCGGACCGCGGCCGGTCAGACCGACTTCCGCTCAGTCGCGCACTGTTCAAGGCCGCTAAAAAAATAGGGGATTTCAAACGCGGCGGATTCCGGCGAGTCCGACCCGTGCACGGCGTTCTGCTCGATGTTAGCGGCAAAGTCTTTCCGGACCGTGCCCGCCTCGGCCTTGGCTGGATCGGTCGCCCCCATCAACTTGCGGACCTGAGCGATCGCGCCGGGGCCTTCAAGGCACACGGCCACCATCGGTCCCGAGGACATGAAGGTCGTCAGCGGGCCGAAGAACGGGCGCTCGCGGTGCACCTGGTAGAAGCCTTCTGCCTCTTGACGGGTGAGGCGCACCATCTTGAGTCCACGAATCGTCAGCCCGGCCGCCTCGAAACGGGCCAGAATGGCCCCGATGTGGCCGTGACGCACCGCGTCCGGCTTCACCATGACCAGCGTGCATTCCTGCATGCCGCCTCCTTTTTCCGCCTGGTGCGAAACACCAAGGCGACCGGACGCCCGGTCGCCTGGCCTCGCGAAGGCTCTCGTATATTGTGAATTAACGCTTTCCGGATCCGCGCCGCCGTGCCGCTGCCGTCTTGCGCGGGCGGGCGGACCGCGCCGGGGCCTTTTTCCGGGCCGGCGCTTTAGTCGAGCGCCCCGAGGTGCGGCGGGCGGTCGACTTCGCCTGACGAGCGACTTTCGCCCGAGTGGCTCTCACGGATTTCTGGTCGCGTCCCAGCACCCGCTCCATGGCCGCGCCCATCTCGGCCGGACTCTTCACCACCGTGATGCCCGCTGCCCGCATCGCTGCCATTTTTTCCGCGGCGGTGCCCCGACCCCCCGAGATGATCGCGCCGGCATGGCCCATACGCCGGCCGGGCGGGGCGGTCTGTCCGCAGATGAATCCGACCACTGGCTTGGTCATGTGCGCCCGGACAAATGCGGCGGCCTCCTCTTCGGCCGTCCCGCCGATCTCACCGATCATCAGGACTGCCCGGGTCTCGGGGTCGGCCTCGAACAGCCGCAAGGCGTCCACAAACGTCGTGCCGACGATCGGATCGCCACCGATGCCCACGCAGGTGGACTGGCCGATGTTGCGGGCGGTCAACTGCCAGACCGCTTCGTAGGTGAGCGTGCCGCTGCGCGAAATCACGCCCACGTTGCCTTGTCGGTGAATGTGGCCTGGCATGATGCCGGCCTTCGCCTTGCCGGGCGAGATCAGGCCCGGGCAGTTCGGCCCGATCAATCGCACGTTCAGTCCCTGCAGCGCTTTCTTGACCCGCACCATGTCCAGGGTCGGGATGCCTTCGGTGATGCAGACGATGACATCCAGGCCCGCATCCGCCGCTTCCAGTACGGCATCCGCAGCGAAAGCCGGCGGGACGAAGATCAGCGAGGTGTTTGCGCCCTCCTTCGCGACGGCCTCCGCCACCGTATTGAACACCGGGATGCCTTCGTGGATGAGGCCGCCCTTGCCGGGCGTGACTCCTGCGACAACCTTGGTTCCGTACTCCCGACAGGCGAGGGCATGGAACGTCCCTTCGCGGCCGGTGAGCCCCTGGACGACCAAGCGGGTGGTAGTATCGATCAGGATGCTCATGAGTATCTCCGTTCGGCTCAGGCGACGCCCGCGGCCTGGACCACGCGTCGGGCGCCGTCCCGCATGTCACGCGCAGCGATGAAGTTCAGCCCCGAGTCGGCGAGCATTCGCTGACCCAATTTGACATTGGTGCCTTCCATCCGGATCACGATCGGCAACCTGACGCCGAGCGTGCGGACCGCCCGGATCACGCCATCGGCCAGCCGATCGCAGCGCAGGATGCCCCCGAAAATGTTGATGAAGACCGCCCGCACGTTCTTGTCGGAGATGAGGATCCGGAAGGCGTTCTCGATCTGCTCGGCGCTGGCCCCGCCGCCCACGTCGAGGAAGTTGGCCGGCTCGCCTCCGGCGAGCTTGATGATATCCATGGTGGCCATGGCCAGCCCGGCGCCGTTCACCATGCAGCCGACGTTTCCATCCAGCTTGATGTAATTGAGATTGAACTTCGAGGCCTCCACCTCGAGCGGCGCCTCCTCGTCCAGGTCCCGCAGGGCGCGGATTTCGGGGTGCCGCCCCAAGGCGTTGTCGTCGAAGTTCATCTTGGCGTCCAGTGCGAGCAGCCGGTCGTCGCCGGTCAAGACGAGCGGATTGATTTCGGCCAAAGAGCAGTCCTTCGCTTCGAAAGCGCGGACCAGGCGGCCGAGAAAATCGCCGAAGCTGCTCAGCATATCGCCTGCCAGTCCCAGCGCGAAACCCAGCTTGCGTGTATGAAAGCCGCGAATCCCCGTTGCCGGATCGATGTGCGTCTTGGCGATCGCGTCCGGCTGCGTGCGGGCAACTTCTTCGATGTCCATGCCGCCCGCGCTCGATGCCATGGCAACCGGCAACCCGGCGGCGCGGTCGATCACGAGGCCGAGGTACAGCTCGCGCCGGATCTCCATCGCTTCTTCGATGAGGACCCGCTGCACCCGCTGTCCTTCCGGGCCGGTCTGGTGCGTGACCAGCATCATGCCCAGCATCTGGCCGGCGACCTGCGCGGCCTCCTCCGGGGTCCCTGCCAGCTTGACGCCGCCACCTTTCCCGCGCCCGCCGGCATGGATCTGCGCCTTGACGACGACGCGGCCGCCCAGTTCCTGCGCGATCGCCTGCGCCTCCCCGGGCGTCGCGGCGACCCGACCGCGCGGGATCGGGACGCCCGCTTCTGCCAGAATCGCCTTGGCCTGGTACTCATGGATTTTCATGGTCGCTCCATTCGAACGCGCACACCATCAGCGGTGAGCGGGTCTGGTCAAGACCGGCTCAGCCGCTGACGTTCGGCGATCCGCTCCCATAAGATCGCGGACCAAGACCAACTGCGCAAGGGCTGATCGGCGCGTGGTACGGACAGGCAACTATTGACTTCCGCATAAGTAATGCAATATCATGAGGCCCTCCTCACAGGAGGTGCCTCCATGCGCCCACAGGGTTCACCGAAAGCACTGGAAGAGCGGCGGCGCCGGGTCATCACGTTCCTCAAGCAGAAGTTGTCCCTG
>DATJQT010000205.1:0-4121 GCA_035505475.1 Vulcanimicrobiaceae bacterium | reverse complement strand
GGTGACGGTCGCCGCCGCGATTTCTCCTTGGGCATTGAGCGGACCAGCATAGACGGCAACCGCCACATCCTCGGGCCGCAGCGGCCCCAAGGCAATTTCGGCCTGAACGGCACGGCTGTCCCCCGCCGCCAGCGGCGTGGTTGTATCCACCTCCACCGTTCGCACAGCGACGGTCGGCCAGGCCGCCCGCACCCGCGCTTTCCACGCGGCCAGGGCGCGTGCTCGGGCCAAGCTGTCGGCGTTGAGCATGGTCCACTTATTTCCGGCCGGCATATAGAGCCGTTCGGTATATTCGCGCACCATGCGGGTCGCGCTGAACAGGGGGCAGACCGTCCGCATTGTGTTTTTCATCCGCCGGACCCACTCGCGCGGCACGCCATCCCGTCCGCGCGCGTGGAACATGGGCGCGACCTCGTCCTCCAGCAAATTATAGAGTGCCTGGCTTTCGACCTGGTCCTGATAGGTCGTGTCCTCGTAGTCCTCACCCCGCCCGATCGCCCATCCGTTGGTGCCGTCGTACGCTTCCTCCCACCAGCCATCCAGGATACTGATGTTGATGGCGCCGTTCATGGCCGCTTTCATGCCGCTGGTGCCGCTCGCCTCGAGCGGCCGCCGCGGCGTGTTCAACCACAGATCTACGCCCTGGTAGAGGTAGCGGCCCACCTTCATGTCATAGTCTTCGAGGAACACGATGCGGGGCCGCAATTCCGGCCGGCGAGCCACATGGATGATCTGCCGAATGAAATCCTTGCCTTCTTGATCCGCCGGGTGCGCTTTGCCGGCATAGATGATCTGCACCGGCCGCTCGGGATTGCTGAGGATCCGCAGCAGGCGCTCCATGTCGCGGAATAACAGGGTGGCCCGCTTGTACGTGGCGAACCGACGCGCAAATCCGATCGTGAGCGCCTTCGGATCGAGGACCTGCTCGGCCATTTCGCGCTCGGCCGGGGACGCCCCGCGGTGCTCGAGCTGCGAGTGCATCCGCCGCCGGGCAAACGCGACCATCCGTTCGCGCCGGCGCTCGTGCGTGCGCCACAACTCGGCGTCCGGAATCTGCTCCACGCGTTCCCAAAGGGTGTGATCCTCCGGATTGCTGATCCAGCGCGGCCCGAGATATGTATCGAAGAGGCCGGCCAAGTCGTGCGAGATCCAACTCCGCACGTGGACGCCGTTGGTCACCGACGTGATCGGCACATCGTCAACCGGCACATTGGGCCACAGGCCGGCCCACATCCGACGCGACACGTGGCCGTGCAGCTTGCTGACCCCGTTGGTCGCCCAGGAGAGCCGGATGGCCAGGACCGCCATCGAGAATGGCTCGTTCGGATCGGCCGGATTCTGGCGCCCGAGACCCAGGAACTCGTCGCGGCTGATCCCGAGGAGGCCGGCGTAGCTGCCCAGATACCGATCCATCATGTCCGGGGAGAAGACATCGATGCCGGCGGGCACGGGCGTGTGCGTCGTAAAGACATTGGTGGCACTCACCATTTCGCGGGCCACGGAGAAATCCACCTTATGCAGTTCCATGGTGCGGCGGATCCGCTCCAACGCAAGGAAGGCGGAATGCCCCTCGTTCAGATGGCAGACCGTCGGCTCGACGCCCAATGCCGCCAGCGCGCGCAGTCCGCCAATGCCGAGCAAGATTTCCTGCTGGATCCGTGTATCCCGGTCACCGCCATACAAGTACCCCGTAATGGTTCGGTCATCGGGACTGTTGCTCGGCAGATCGGTATCGAGCAGATAGAGCGGAACGCGCCCGACCTGCGCCCGCCAGATCTGCGCCTCGACCTTGCGGCCGGGGAACTCGACCCGGATGGTGCGGGCGGTGCCGTCTTGCTGGCGCTCCAGCGTCAGCGGCAGATTGTAGTAATCGGCTTCGGGATACGACTCCTGCTGCCAGCCATCGGCATTCAGATATTGGCGAAAATATCCGCGGCGGTACATCAGCCCGACCGCAACCAGGGGAATCCCCAGCGCGCTCGCCGACTTCAAATGATCCCCTGCCAGAATCCCCAGGCCGCCCGAATAAATTCGGAGTCCCTCGACGATGCCGAATTCCGCGCAGAAGTATGCCACCTTGAGATCGCTCTGCGGATAGGTCCGCCCGAACCAGGCACCGTTCTCCATGTAGGCGGTCAGCCGGGCCGACACGCGGTCGAGGTGGGCAAGGAAGCCGTCGTCCGCGGCCAGCTCGTCATAGCGCTCCTGCGCAATCCAGCCGAGCAGCCGGACCGGATTGCCATAACAGCGCTCCCACATGATCTGGGTGGGGTCCAAGCGCCGGAACAGATCAATCGCCTCGGGGTCCACCGCCCACCACAGGTTTCTGGCAATACGATTGAGTTCCTGCAGGCGCTCGGGGATCCGGGGAACGACCGTGTAGGTGCGCAGAGCGCTCACAATGGCCTCCTTTAGGCAAGGGCGGGTTCGCGTCAGGCATACGCTGATCCCGACGATGGGAGAGCATACTGCGGGCGCCGGCGTTCCCGCAAGCCGAGAGTGTCTGGTTACCTGGCGGCTGGTTCGTCGTCGAGCGCCTGAAGGAACCGGTGGGTTGCCTCCGCAACCCGCGGTGGCAGGCCGCCGATACGCACAAACTCCTCGACTGAGGCCGCGCGCAGGCGGGTAAGACTGCCGAAGCGCGTGAGCAGGTGCCGCTTGCGGCGGGCGCCGATGCCGGGAATTTCGTCGAGGGCCGATTGCAGACCGGCTTTCCCCCGCAGCGCGCGATGGTAGGCAAGCGCAAAGCGGTGCGTCTCATCCCGGACCTGTTGGAGCAGGTGCTTGCCGCGCGAACCGTCCGGGAGCCGGATCGGATCAGGGCGGCCGGGACGGAACACCAGCTCTTCCTCCTTGGCCAAACTGGCGAGCGGCACGTCGGCCACGCCCGCCTCTTTGGCGGCCAGCAACCCGGCCGTGAGCTGGCCGCGGCCGCCGTCGATCAAGAGGAGATCCGGGACCGGCCATTCGGTCCGTGCGAACCGGCGACGGAGCACCTCCCGGATCATCGCAAAGTCGTCGGCGCCGGTCACCGTTTTGATCCGGAAGCGCTTGTATTCCGATCGACGGGGCTGGCCATCTACGAACGCGACCAGCGACCCAACAGCGAGGACACCAGAAATGTTGGAGATGTCCGTGCATTCGATGCGCCTGGGCAGGCCTGGAAGCTCGAGCGCGTGCTGCACCTCGGCCATGGCCCCTTCCCGTGCCGCACTCGAGGTCAGACTCTGCGCCAGGGTCGCCTGGGCGTTGCCCAGCGCCATCTCCAACAGATGCGCCTTGGGTCCCCGCTCCGGCTGCTTTATTCGGACCGCGTGGCCGGCGCGGGCCGCGAGCATGGCCTCGAGCAGCGCGGAATCCTCCGGCAGATGCGAGGCGAGGATCGTCTTGGGGATTTCCCGTGCACCGAGGTAGAACTGCGGAAGGAGCGCGGCCAAGAGCACCCCGATGCCTTCTGGCGCAATGTCCGAGAAGACAAAGTTCTCCCGCCCAATCAGGCGGCCGCTGCGGACAACCAAGAGCTGCACGTGCGCCTCGCGGCCTTGGTGGGCCACCCCGAAGACATCTTGGTCTTCACCGCGGGTTGAGATGACCCGCTGCGCCTCCGCCGCCCGGCGCAGCGACTCGATCTGGTCTCGCAGGCGCGCGGCCCGCTCGAACTCCAGCCGACCGGCGGCCGCTTCCATTTCCGTCGCGAGCTGGCGCAACACCTCCCGATCCTTCCCCTCGAGCAGCAATCGGACCTTCTGGACCATCTCTCCGTACTCGACAGAGGTGACCAGCCCCTCGCATGGGGCCTGGCACCGGCCCAGGTGGTATTCGAGGCAGCGCGTCCGTCCCGCGATGCTCTTACAGGTCCTGAGCGGGAAGGTGCGGTGGACCAACGCCAGCAGGCTCCACATCGTCCCGGCCGGGACATAGGGTCCAAAATACAACGCGCCGTCTTTCCGCATCCGGCGCACGACCTGAAGCGCCGGGTACGGATCGGCGAGGTTGAGGCGAATGAAGGGATAGTGCTTGTCGTCGCGCAGAACGATGTTGTACCGGGGGCGCCGCTCCTTGATGAGGTTGCTTTCCAGAATGAGGGCTTCCAGCTCGTTGGCGGTCAGGAGGTATTCCAG
>DATJQT010000204.1:0-1032 GCA_035505475.1 Vulcanimicrobiaceae bacterium | reverse complement strand
TGCGCGGGCGCGAGATTGCGATGTGCTGGTCCAACGCGGAGCGCTACTTCAACCCAGTAGTCCCGATCGGCGTGCAGATCGAGGAGGCGTACGCGTTGCATCACCGGCGCCCCGACTCTGCGGCGCGAGAACGGACATTGGCGCTGCTGCGCGAGGTCGGCTTCGAGGATCCAAAACGGATTTGCGGTTCGTACCCATTTCAGCTCAGTGGCGGCATGAACCAACGCGCCATGATTGCCATGAGCCTGATGAACGCGCCCCGGCTGTTGCTGGTGGACGAACCGACGCGTGGGCTGGACGACGAGAATCGCGAACGAGTGGTCCGGTGCCTCCTGGCCGTTTCCGGCGCTTCCATGCTGGTCATCACGCACGACATGGACCTGGTGGAACGGATCGCGCAACGGGTCTATTTCATGCGCGCGGGCGAGATTCTCGACGACGGACCGGTTCCCGGCGTGCTGCGTGCTCCCGGCCATCCGTATTCAGAACAACTGGTGAGGGTGGGCCTTGATGCCTGAGCGCCAGGCCGTTGTCGAGGCGCGCGACCTCCGCGTCTATCATCCAACGGGACGAGTCTTCGCCGCGAGACGGTGGGTGGCGGGACCGATCAGCCTCGCGGTGCGGCGAAACGAGTTCGTCGGGCTGGCCGGCCCCAGCGGCAGCGGGAAGACTTCGATCGGAAAGGCGCTCCTGAACTTGATCCCCACCTGGGAAGGAGATGTGTTTTGGAACGGCCTGCATGTCCGGCGCACGACCTTGCGCCCCCTCCGGGCGAGCTTCGGCTGGATCAGCCAGGAACCGACCCTCGCATTCAATCCGCGCCGCCGGATCGGCCAAACCCTCGCTGAGACGCTGGAAGTGAACGGGCGCAACGACACGGGCGCGATTCGGCCGCTTTGCGACTGGATGAACCTGGAGACGCCGCTGCTGGATCGGTATCCCTTTGAATTGAGCGCGGGCCAGATCCAGCGGCTCTCGCTGCTCCGCGTGTTCATGCTCAAGCCGGAGTTCGTGGTGCTGGACGAGCCTACT
>DATJQT010000203.1:0-23346 GCA_035505475.1 Vulcanimicrobiaceae bacterium | reverse complement strand
AGGGCATCGAAGAGCGGGAGCGCAGCACCGCCCGGATAGGCCCAGACGATGTCCACGCCCTCGCGGACCAGGCATTCCCAGACGGCTTCCGCGCCGGTGTATTTCATCCCCCTCCCCGCCTGCGCTATTGAAGCGCAGGGCCCGAAAATACCAGCGGTACACGGCGAGGTCAAGCGGAAGCGGGAACAGGCGCATGGGCGAGGAGGCGAAGTGGCGCATGGGAGCAGGCGGGAAGGGGCGCGGAGACGACAGGGCGAAGAGGCGAGCGGACGGTTGCGGAGGATTCGGCGCCTCTGCGCCTTCTCGCCCAATCGCCTCCTCTGTATTCTAGGTGTTCGGCGCCTGGCGCTCGGCGCTGTCCAGATACTGGTCTACGACGCGCCTGGTCTGTTCGAGGGATTCGAGGGAGTGCAGTTCGAGGACCCAGAATTCGCAGCGTTTATCAGCTAATCCGGCCAGGACAGGCCTGAGCGTCTCGACCGATTCCGGGGCGAAATGGGTGTCCTTTCGCTCGATCTGGTACACGTGGCTGGCGAAGATTGGAGTCGTGATGGCGGTCAAGAAATCGAGGACGGTCCCGTGACCCTCGAGGACCCATTTGCACCCGGCAGCGTGGCCGAGGTCGAACGTCACCGGAGCCCCGGTGTCGCGCAGAATGGCTGCGAACTCTTCCGGCACGCTGGTGGGACCGCCGGCAAGGTTCTCGAGCGTGATTGGGACCCGCCGCCGGGCCCCATACTCCAAGAGGTCCGTGACGCTTCGCCGAATCACCGTTCCGTCCAGTTCGGAGGGATCCGGGCGATACGTGCCCACGTGGAGGTTGATGTGGTGCGCACCCAGATCGGCGGCCGCGTCAATGTAATCTTTCAAGATCCGGCAGGCTGCCGCGGCGTAGTCGGGATCGCGATACCCGATCTCTAAATCGGTGTACGGGGCGTGAACCGAACAGAGCGGGCTCGCCGCTCGCCAGGCATCGAAAAGCCGACGGCGCGGCGCCGCGGGCATCATCAAGCGCCAGGTGGCGAGGTTCCATTCTACCCCGTCATATTGGTGTGCTTCGCGGTACGCACGGAGGCGCGTGAGGTCTTTCCCGAACGGGTAATGACAAAACAGGAGTTGCGGACGCATCGCGATCCTTTCAGCAGTGAGCAAATGAGAGCAGATCAGCTGCGGCGGTAGGAGGCGCGGCGGACCTTGGCGGATTTTGCTCTGCTGGCCACCTGGGGCTTGGCGGGCTTGTTCGAGCACTCGAGGATGAGCGGATGGACGATTTCCAGGGCCGCGAGGAATTCGGCATAGAAATTCTTCGAGGCAAACCCGAACCGGGGGCCGGTGTACCCCGCGATAATGTCCTCGATCGCATTCGATCCGACGGCGGCCTTGGCGGTGTGAATCCCTTCCGTGCCATGATTATAAGCAATGATGGCCAACGGCCAGGAGCCTAGCGTTTGATAATTCGCCTTGAGGAGATGCGCTGCGCCGTCGGTGGCCCGAATAGGATCACGGCGGTCGTCGCGCTTCTTGGTGACTTTCATGTACTGCTGGCCCGTCGAGCGCATGAATTGCCACAAACCGGCCGCCCCCACTTTGGAGTAGGCTCTCGGATTGAAGCTCGATTCCACCAGGGGCAGCGCTGCCAGCTCGACTGGGACGTCGTGTTCTCGGAAGATCTGGGTAATGCGCGGCAAGAGCAGCCGTGCTCGGGCCAGCCCCTCATCCACTTTTTCGCGCAGCCCTTGCTGGACCCGGATATTGTCGGCCGCGCGGAGCAGCGCATCCGGCTCGCACGGGCAACCCCACAGTTCGAAAACCGCGCCGGCGTCCGGACCGAGCTCCTGCGCCGCGGTGCCGGCGGCCAGACCGATCAAGATCGCTTGAAGCCGCGCACGAAAGCGATCGATCTCCGGCTTCGCCAGTTCGGCAGCACGCGCTTGGCTGGCGGTCTCTCGCACGCGCACCACGCCATACACAAGGGCAAGATTCTGCCGATCGTGCAGAACGAAGTCGCCGATCCGATACTCCGTGAACACCTTTTTCCAGAATTCGACGTTGGGCGCGAGGAGGGCTGGCTTGGGGAATAACGGAAATTGCGACGTCTCGTCAGACTGGGCGAGAGCCGGTAGGGGGGCCGAGAGCGCGATACCGATCAGGAGAGCGGCCATCAAGGGGCCGCGCCAAGCATGCCGCATGCACCCTCCGTACAGCTGGGCTAAGACGTTTGTAGCAGACGGTCGAAAATCCGGCAACACTATTCCGCCGTTGAAACGGCCTTGACTGCAAAAAAGTCGGTGATACTGTCCCTATATCCTCTATCGGGTGAAATCCTCGGCGGGAATAGCCCGCAAGTCGGGCGAGTCGTCCAAGCGCTCTTCTGTCCCGAAGCGTCGCTTACACAGGGGGTGCCCGATGGCCAAACGAACGGGAATCAGTCGGCGGGATTTCGTGCGGGCTGGTGGCCTGGCCGCGGTGGGGCTGGCCACGACGGGAGGGCTGGCTGCGCCGCGGGCATTTGGGCAAGCGCCTGCGCTCCTCAAGGGCACGCGCGTGGCAATCCTCCAGGGCACGTACTTCATTCCCGCCGCACAGGAGCTGTTCAAAAAGCAAATCGAGGAATGGGGCAAGCAGGCCGGCGTCACGATGGTCGCCGATTTCCTCAACTGGCCCGACCTGCAGCCCAAAGTTGCTGCCGCCGTTGTGGCCGGCGGCGTGGATATCGTGGATCTGTGGCGCACCTGGAACCATCTGTACAAGGATCATCTGGTGGACCTGACGGAGGAGGCGGAGGAAGTGGGCCGCCGCGGGGGCGGGTATGAGCCGTATGTGATTACGTCGGGCAAGGTGGGCGACCGCTGGGTCGGCATCCCGATCGGGTTCACGAATGGGACGATCAATTACCGTATCAGCGCCTTCAAGCAGGCCGGCGTGGCCAATGCCGAAGATGGGACGAAGCTCGACCTTACGTACGACGAGTATCACACAATCGCCAAACGGTGCAAGGCGGCAGGGCGGCCGTTCGGACAGGCCCTCGGCCACAGTCCAGGCGATCCGGCGGGCTTCAGCTATCCGTATATGTGGGCGCACGGGGCGATGGAAATCGGCAAGGACGGGAAATCTATTGCCTTCAACGTCCCCGAGTTCGTGGACGGCATGCGCCGTTTCATCCAGGCCTGGAAAGACGGCTACGACGAGACAGGCCTGGGTTGGGACGACAACTCCAACAATCGGGCATTCCTGGCTGGCCAGATCTCTGCGACACACAACGGCTCCAGTATCTACTCCGTGGCGCTGAAACAGCAGCCAGAGATCGCGAAAGACATGAATCACATGCTGATGCCGAAGGGGCCGACTGGCCGTTTCTACATCCTGGAAACGCGCACCATGGCCATTCTGAAGAGCTCAAAGAATATTCCCGCAGCCAAGGAGTTCTTGAAGTGGTGGTTCCAGGACGAGCAATTCAATGCCTGGTGGCGCATCCAGGAGGGCTATCAGCTCCCGCATGTGAAGAAGCTGTCCGACGATCCCGTCTGGTTCAAGGATCCAAAGATCACGGTGTTTCGGGAAGAGGGGAAGTATGGATTGAACGCCGGCTATGCCGGACCGCCCAACGAAAAGGCAGCGCTCGCGTTTTCCAAGTATCTGGTGGTCGATACGTTCGCTAAGGCGATCCAGTCCGGGGACGCGAAATCCGCAATTGAGTGGGGAGCGGATCAGCTGAAGCGCGTGTATGGGGCATAATTCGGCCTGCTATTCGGGAGTGCTGTGATGTCGGAATTGGCGCGAAGGGTGGTTCAGGTGGACCGAGGCGTGCTCGGTCCTTCTCAGCCGCGACCCAGGAACATTCGAGCAAAACACCCGAAGGATTTTCCAGGGGTCACAGCCGCCCACCTCGCCGTGGCTTCCAGGCTGTCCAGTGCGCTCCTGATGGGCCCGCCGCTTTGCGACGAGCTGGTGGCCTTTGTCCAGCATCTGTTCACCGAGGAAGAGGCAACGGTCGTGCGCCACCTGGGACAGTTCTCGGGGATGACCGCTGCTGCAATCGCAAAGGCCGAACATCGAGCCGTTGAACAGGTCGAGCCAATTCTTGAGACGCTGGCGACGGTGAAGCGAGCCATCGGCAGTAGCGGTCCCGATGGGCAGAAAAAGTATCGGCTGATGCCAATCATGCCCGGGATCTTCGAAATGGTGCTGATCGGCGAATCGCCCGACAGTCTGTCCCCATGGCATCGCCGTTTCGCCGAGCTGTTTGAAGCCCTCTATGAAACCGGATACATTGCCGATTTTCAGCACGGCCAGACCAAACCGACGCCATTTGTCCGCGCGCTCGCCGTCGGTCAGACCATCGAGGCTCACCCGATGGCACTGCCATCCGATCGGTTGGAAGTCGTTTTGGAGCGCTATGCGGCTTTTGGCATCGGCCAGTGCCAGTGCCGCATGACCATGGAGGTTGCCGGTCAGGGCTGTGGCAGACCCCTGGGAAATTGCACAGTCATGGGCGAAATGGCCGAGCAGGGAATCCGCCAGGGGTGGTTAAAGCCGGTATCACGCCAAAATGTTTTGGAGATCAAGCGGGAGGCCGAGTCGCAGGGCTTGGTCACCTGGATCATGAATGTCGAGGCGGCCAAGGGGCAAGCATCGTGTTCTTGCTGCGGCTGCTGCTGCCATGCGTTACGAATGGTCAACGAGTTCAACTCGCCCGGCGTGATCGCGCCGGCACACTTCCTGCCGGATTTCGTAGCCGACCGATGCACCTATTGCGGGAAGTGTGTCACGCAATGCCCGATGGGGGCGCTGAAAATGGATCTGCGCCAGCGCACTCGCCAGCACCTCGGGGCGCGCTGTATCGGCTGCGGCCTGTGCGCCGTGGCTTGCGGCGACCACCGCGCGATCCGTATGGAGCCGGTGCCCGATTATCAGCTGCCCTACAAAAGCTGGTACGCGTACCAGTTCCACGCCACCACTGGGCTGTTCAAGAATGCCTGGACAGCGTGGAGGAGACGGTAAGAAAAGACCGGTAAAATGGAAACGCCTCCCAGGACGGGAAGCGTTGTGGTCTTCTCCCTCCGCTTATTCTTTGGCTTCCTGCCACAGCCGGTTGAATTCTCGCGCGAAGCGTCCCACCGTATCGGGATCGTTGAGCAGGACAAGATTTTCATAATTCACCCGCTCAGCGGGGTTGGTCCAGTTGTAGGATCCAGTCGCAACTAGGCGGTCATCAAATACGGCAAATTTGTTGTGCATAAGACTGGAAGCAGGCACGCCAAGCGCCCTCATGGAAATTCCGGAGCGGCGCAGGATCTGGGCCGCGCGGACCGGCTCGCCCAGCTTTTCCCGGTCTGTTATGATTCGCACGCGTACCCCGCGAGTATGTGCGTCTGCCAGGGCGTCCGCCAGATCTATCGAGGTGATGTGATAAACGGCGACGTCAATGGACTGGCGGGATTGTCGAATCGCCTGGACCAGCCTGGCGCGCGCGCCGCCCTCTGGCGAGAAGAACACCTCGGCGGCTCTGGCCACTGTCAGCGTGGCGGCCAGCACGACGAGGAGCGTCAACGTGTAGGTAGCGAATTTTTTGAAATTGCCTGATTTTTGCATCCGGCCCCTCCGTTGGTCTGAGTATCGGATACACCGCACAGTCTTCGCAAGCGGAACGTCGATCGAAGCCATGTCGTTGCGAAAACGGGAATTCGGGGTACAATCCAGCGCGCATAGACACCGATTACCTGTTGGCGGAACAATATGGCTGGGTTGGCGGACCGCAAGCGGCGAAACAACAGTTAGATGCCATGATCTTGCGCGGACCGGGGGGCGTACTGCGCGGCTATCGTGACCTAGGTCCGCAGGTGTTTGCCGATGGCGCCCTCAGCAAATAGTACAAAGAACTGATGGCGCTCGCCGTCGCGGTGTCACAGAATTGTTTCGACTGAATCGAGCATCGCGTCGAGGAGGTCCTCGACTTGGGCGGGACCGAGGCGGAATTAGCAGAAAACATGGACGTGGGCTTGCTGATGGGCGGAACGCTCGCGGTCAAGGCCGTGCGCTAAGTCTACGAGGAAATGGTCGAGCTGCGAGACGGTAGGTCCGCACTCCGCAGCTAATGATCGATGGGCAGATCAAAGCTGAAGGATTCAAATTGGCTGCGGCTGCGTTCCGCATGCGAAACGAAATCTGCGTAATCTGCTATTACGTCACCCTCCGAAAGAGACCTTGACACTTCGAGGCGCGGTGCTAGTGTTTTCAGCTTCAAGGACCCGTCGGAAGACCATTTGATGAACATCCGAACGAAGTTGTTCCTTGGCTACCTGGTCTTTACGGCCACACTCGTGCTCCTGGGCGGCTGGAGCGCGTGGCACCTGCACGAAATGGGCGGGGTGTCCCGCAATATCATTGCCAACAACTACGACTCCGTGGTCGTCGCGCAAGAGATGCGGGACAGTCTGGAGCGCCAGAGTTCCGCAGCGCTTTTCGCCCTCCTGGGGCAGCGGAAACGGGCGAACGCGCAGCTTCGGGAGCAGCGCCGCCGGTTCGACGATGCGTTTCAGCGGGCCGAGCACAACATCACCGAGCCCGGCGAAGGCGACATCATCGAAGCCATTCGCCGGGACCGGCAGGAGTACTACGAAGAAGTTGATGCATTCTTCGGTGGGGTCGGAAATGTACGCGATGCGTCTTCCGGCGCGCAGGGTCGGCCGGAGACAGGCGATCAGTTCCTGCGCCTCGAACCCATCATCAACCGCCTCCGCGCCGACTGCGACAACCTGCTCCAGATCAACCAGCACGCCATGGCTGCCAAATCCGAACGGGCCGCAGGCGTGGCGCAGCAATGGTTCCTCACGACCCTAGGCATTGCGGGATTTTTGGTGGTAGCGGGATTGGCATTCGCAGTATTCCTGGCGAACCGAATCGTCGGGCCGTTGTGGGAGCTGACCGACACAGCCGCGCGGATTGCCGCCGGGGATCTTGAAGCAAAAGCGCGGGTCCGCTCGGATGACGAGGTGGGTACGCTCGCTGCCGGCTTTAATGCGATGGCCGAGCGTATCCGCCAACTCCGGCGCTCCGATCAGGGAAAGGTCGTGGTTGCCCAGCACACGACCGAAGCGGCCATAGATTCCTTGTACGATCCGGTCATCATCACGGATGCGGATGGGGCTGTCCAGAAGCTCAACCCGGCCGCCGAGGAGCTGTTCGGAGCATCCGAGAATATCATCGGCCGACCCGTAGCCGAGATCGCGCGCGACAGCCGCATTCCGGTCGCAGTGGCCGAGGCGCTCAGCTCGCAACGCCCCGTCGCCGGCGAGGAAGCCTCGTCTGTTCTGCCCCTGGATGTGGCCGGCGCAGAACGCGCCTATCGCCTGCGCACCACGCCGATGCGCGACGAAGAGGGTAAGCTGCTCGGCGCGGTGACGCTCTTGGAAGACATTACCCATCTTCGGGAGATCGATCGGCTCAAATCGGAGTTCATCGCCACGGCGTCTCATGAGCTGCGCACGCCGCTCACCAGCGTGCAGATGGGCGTGCATCTGTTGTTGGAGCGAGCGGCAGGCGAGCTATCGCCCAAGCAAGAAGAAGTCCTTCAGGCCTGCAAGGATGACTGCCATCGCCTGGAGCAGCTCATGCGCGACCTGATGGATCTGTCGAGGATCGAGGCCGGCAAAGACGTGCCGCAGCTTGCGCCCGTGCGCGTTCCGGATCTGGTTGCTGCCGGCTTGGAGTCGTTGTGGCCGCAAATCGAGGCCAAGGGCCTGACTTGCACGACGGAGTTGCCTAACGACCTGCCGGAGGTCATGGCAGATCGGGGCCAGATCGAGCGCGTCCTCATGAACCTCGTGCGCAATTCGCTTCGGCATACGGATCCGGGTGGTCAAATCCGCGTGAGCGGCGCGCGCCGCCGCGAGCTGGTGGCTATCTCTGTCCGCGATACGGGGCACGGCATTCCGTCTGAGTATCTGCCGCATATTTTCGAGAAGTTCGTCCGGGTGCCCGATGCCCCGTCCGGGGACGCTGGGCTGGGCCTTGCCATTTCCAAGCGAATCATCGAAGCGCATGGCGGGAAGATCGTGGTGCATTCCGAGGTAGGTCGCGGAACCACGTTTACCTTCACCCTTCCTCTTGCGGAGCTTGCCAGAGTGTAAGTCGGCAAGAGAGATTTCAGCAACGACCGCAGAGGCTCAGGATGTCACCTTTCCACGCTGTGTTCGTGTCCGTGGCCGTGACGCGCACGAACACCTTCTCCGATCACGGCTCTAGATGAGGAGCCCATGGCAAAGCGTATCCTGATCGTGGACGACGAGGACCACATCCGGCGGGTGATGCGGATGACCCTGGAAGCGGCGGGCTACGAAGCAGGTGAGGCGGCCGACGGCCTGCGCGGGCTCGAGGCGTTCGGGGACGGCTCCGGTTGGGATGCCGTGCTGCTAGATCAGAAGATGCCGGTGATGGACGGCCTCGAAACGCTCCGACATATGAAAGAGCGAGATCCGGCGGCGCGCATCGTCATGGTGACAGCCTACGCATCCATCGAGTTAGCGGTGGACGCCATGAAGCTGGGAGCCACCGATTTTGTGCGCAAGCCGATGACGCCAGAAATTGTCCGGAATGCGGTCACCGCCGCATTGTCCAAGCCGGTCGCCGTTACGAGCGCACCGGACCCGGGGGTTGCCGCGCCAACCACCGCGCCTCCGGTCAGTCGCCTCACCCTGAACGGGTTTCGCTTCTGGCCGGAAAGCGATCCCGACTGGCAGCGGCGGGAACCGGGCGGGCGCCGATTCATCGTCCAGCATCCCGACGGACACGAGCAGCAGGTCGTGGTGGAATTCGAGACGGGGTCTCTGGCCGTCATCGAACGGGCCGCGCACGCTCCTCTACCTTTCAATGATGCATTCTGGACTGCCTTGGCAGAGCGCTGCCTGAATAAGTTCTTGTGGAACGAGGGGAAAATTCCGGTTGGCGCAAAGCTGACCATCGGGCCGGCCGGTATCGATTCGGACGCGCTGCGGCTGGCATCGGACTGGAAGGGGTAAGCCGGGCCTCTCGGCGATGATTCGTCTGTTTCAATCGCCGAGGTGGTACGGCACGCTGATGGTCACTTTGCCTGGGCGGAAGAGTAGCGCGGCTTTGATCATGAGCGCTGTTTGGTTATGCAGGAAGTGTCCCCACCAGTGCGAAGGGATGAACTCTGGCATCACGATCGTTAGATACCGCCCCTCTCCCTGCCGCTCCATTCGATCAATATAGTCAAGAACCGGTCGTACGATGGACCGAAACGGCGACTCCAGGACAACCAAAGGCACATCGGGCGCCCATTGGGGCCAGCGCTGGCGCAGCTTGCTGGTTTGCGTCCCGTCGAGGTCTACCGTCAGCGCCGTGACGCTGGGTGAAATGGCTTTGGCGTATTCCAGCGCCTCTAGCGTCCCTTTGTGCAGGCCCGCGACCAGGACGACGATCGGATTTTTGCCGATCCGTGGCCGGCTTGCGCCCTCGAGCGAGAGCTGGGCCGCGATCTTTTCGTAGTGTCGCTTGATACGCAAGAGAGTCAACACCATGATGGGGATGAGCACCACGACGATCCAGGCCCCAAGCATAAACTTCGAAATGGCGATGACTATTGTGACGACGCCGGTCGTGATGGCGCCCAGCGCATTGAGGATGATATAGCGCGGTTTCGGGTGCTCCTCCTTCAACTTCACCCAATGGCGCACCATTCCCGCCTGCGACAGCGTGAAAGAGAGAAACACGCCGACGGCGTAGAGCGGGATCAGGAGGTGCGTCTCCCCCCGGAATACGATCAGCAAGAGAATAGAGAGTCCGGCCAAAATGATGATGCCGTTGCTGAAGACCAGCCGATCGCCCCGGTTCGCCATCTGCCGGGGCATAAAGCCGTCGCGCGCCATGATCGAGGAGAGGCGGGGAAAATCTTGGAAGGATGTATTGACGGCGAGGAAGAGCACCAGCGCCGTCGCTGCCTGGACATTGTAATAGAGGACGTTCATACCCAGTGCGGCCCGCCCAATCATGGAGACGACGGTTTCTGATTCTTTTGGTGTGACGTGGTACGCATGGGCCAACCAGGCAATACCCACCGAGGTGGCGCCGAGGATGGCCGCCATCCAGACCAACGTGGCGCTGGCGTTTTTGGTTTCGGGGGCGCGAAAGGCAGGAATGCCGTTACTGACTGCCTCGATACCGGTCAGGGTGGCACAGCCGGATGAGAACGCCCGCAGGATGAGAAAGATTGTGACGGCGTGCGTGATCTCGACCTGTTCCGGCGGGTAAGGTTGAACGCTCCCGGTCAGCACGCGATAAAACCCGGCCGCAATCAACATGACAAGGCTTGCGACAAACCAATAGGTCGGGACCGTGAAGATCCGGCCCGATTCCCGGACACCACGCAGATTGGCGATAGTGACCAGGATGACCGTGACGATACAGATCTCGACCCGCCACGGGAACAGCGCGGGGAAAGCCGAGGTGATGGCCGCCACACCAGAGGCGGTGCTCACGGCGACCGTGAGGACATAATCAATCAGCAGCGACGCGCCGGCGATCAGTCCGGGAAGGGTTCCCAGATTATCTTTGGCGACAATGTACGAGCCGCCGCCGGATGGGTACGCGTGAATCGTTTGCCAGTACGAGGCCGCGACGATCCCGACCAGGATGACGATGCCGACCATGATGGGGAACGAGTAGGCGAGGGCGGCGGTCCCGGCGGTGACCAGGACCAGCATGATTTCTTCGGTGCCGTACGCAACGGACGACAAGGCATCCGAGGCAAAAACGGCCAGGCCCGCGATCTTGCCGAGCCGTTCGTGCTTCTCTGCCGAGGAGGCCAGCGGCCGGCCCAAGACGAAGCGCTTCAGGGAATAGGGCATGCTCCCCCCAAACCACGAGCCACAGGAGTAACTCCTGTGGCTCGTGGCGAATCCTATGCCGCATGCCACCCGTTGTCAAGCAGCAGGGAACGCTCGCCCCTTAGAGGATCACTCGTATCCGTTGCAGAGGCTTTAATTTTTTTGCGGTGTGTGTTAGGGTCTCTCGATTTTTTTGCAATCGGCTCAGCAGCGGTATCACCCATATCGCGATACTCTTTGCGTCTCAAGCAAGCATTGTCCGGAGGAGCCATGACCCGTCGAATTTTCTTGTTACTCGCCTGTCTCTTGCTCGCCTGGGTGACACTGGTCGCTAATGTCGGATGGGCGGCGGAGGCGGTCACGCCTGGACTCGGTCCTGCCCAGGCTGCAGCCCAATTCATCGGCCCCGGAGGACCCGCGAGCAAGACGGCCGAGGACACGCAGGAAATCCTCGGAAAACTGCTCTCGCCCTGGTCCGTGATCCCTTTTGTGCTGATCCTCCTCTCGATGGCGATTATCCCACTGGTCCACGGGACATGGTGGGACCAAAACCGTAACAAGGCGGTCGTCAGCTTCCTCTGCGCCCTCCCGACGCTTGCTTATCTCTTGTGGATCGGTCCGCTCGGGCAAGAGGTGCTCGTGGAGGTGCTCCATGACTATTACGGGTTCATCGTCCTCTTGCTCGCCCTGTTCACCGCGTCGGGCGGCATTTATCTGGAAGGGGATCTGAAGGCAACTCCGCTGATGAACACGCTTTTTTTGGGCGTCGGCGCGGTGCTGGCAAGCTTCATCGGGACGACGGGCGCGTCGGTGCTGCTCGTTCGGCCGCTGATCAACACCAACAAGCATCGGCAAAACAAGATTCATACGTTTATCTTTCTCATCTTTCTCGTTTCCAACATTGGTGGAGCGCTCCTACCGGTTGGCGATCCTCCGCTGTTCCTTGGTTACCTGTACGGCGTGCCGTTCTCCTGGACCCTCTTTGCGATGTGGCCCATGTGGTTGACCACCGTCGGCATACTGCTGGGCGTCTATTACTTATGGGATAGCTGGGCCTATTCCCATGAAACCGATCGGCACCGCATCACCGATCGCAGCCGCCCGCGCCTGCACGGACACGTGAACTTCCTCCTGATCGGGGGCGTGCTGCTGTCCGTCATCTTGCTCCGGCGCTACGATCTTCCGGACGGCGCCAAGCTCGATCTCGCCTGGATGCAGCAGCCCATGCTGATCCTGATGGCTTTCCTGTCCTTCGCCACGGATTATCGCTCGAAAGAGCGGGCGCGAAAGGCCGGTTCCCACCAGCACATGACCCCACGCGATCGCAACACGTTCACGTTCGCGCCGATGGTCGAGGTCGCCGTGCTGTTCCTGGGCATCTTTATCACCATGACGCCCGCCATCTGTCTTCTGAAAGCCTACGGTCCCGAGACGGGCATTACACAACCCTGGCAATTCTACTGGATGTCTGGAGGCCTCAGCTCGTTCCTGGATAACGCTCCCACCTACGCGACCTACTTTGCGCTGGGCCAGGGTGTGACCAAGGGGCTCCTCGCCTCCGACCCAGTCCTGCCGGTCGTGCTCACCAACACGGGTCCGATCGCGGTCAAAATCCTGCTGGCCATTTCACTCGGTTCTGTGTTCATGGGCGCCAATAGCTACATCGGCAATGCCCCCAACCTGATGGTCCGAGCTATCTGCGAGGAAGCCAAGATCAAGATGCCGAGCTTCTTCGGGTACATGATGTACTCCATCGGCATATTGATTCCCACCTTCCTCATAGTCATGTTTATTTACCTAATGTAGTTTTCTTCGAAGTCTTGAAAGTTCTGTCCTGCCCACCGGGCCCCCAACCGACCGGATGGTGGCGGTTTTGAGAGGAAGCCAGATCGCCCGCCATTCGTTCTCGCGTGATACGCAGGCCGTGTCGCGACCGATCCTCGGCAGGCTTCCCTCGTGTACGGCAGTTTGGAAGAACTAGCGGCGGAGCTAACAGCCTGTTGATTTATTCATTTTGCGATGAAAGACTCTGCGAGTTTCCTGGGAAATTCGAGCGTCTTTTCTCCATTGCAGGAATATATCAACGGGCTGCTAAGGAAGGGAGCCGCCTGCACGGGGAGGCAAGCGACTGGCCGGGGCCCGCATATCACACCATGTGTGTGCCCCAGGGCGGTGTGAGGCGTCAGGCGACCGATGGCGCGATGATCACCCCCGGGTAGGAATTGTGTGCGCGCACCACTTCGTGCGGGAGTTGGGCGTGCGCTGGGCAAGGAGGAACTGGGGCTCTCCTGCGGGACTACCGCCAGCCGCGCGAAACCCGAACCCTTACTTGCCCGTCAGTGCGGACTGGATTTTCTTGAGGGTGTCGAGATTCTTCTGGAGGCCGGTGACGTGCTGCTCCATCTCCGTGATGGAGGAGCCGAGTTGGCCGGCAGCGGCCAGAGGGCCGCCGCCCTGTCCCGTGAGCCCGCCGGGAAGCTGAGGCAGCTGGGCGCCGGCGGGACGCAGGCTCACCGACCCGCACACATAGCCCAGCGTGAAGACGGCGACGAGCACTCCGGCCATCGCGAGACGAGCCATTCGCTTGTTTGCCATCACTGGTTCCTTTCAGGCAGCACTGCTCTGTGCAGGGGCAACTCGATTCCTACAGATTTAGACACGACCCATTCTCCCGTCCTATCGCCGATCTGGCAACCCGCCGTCAGCTATCCAGTCGTTGCGCAACACTCCAGGCTATTGGTTATGTGCCGCGGACTCCGCCGCAGGCGCCGGTTTCTTGTTCCAGCGCTCCCAAAAGCCCGGATACAGGAACGACACGCCCACCGTGAACCCGTAGCTGGGCCCCGGCCCGTCGTGCGTCAGGTTCCAGAACCCCTCGACGAAACAGTTGAGCTGTTGTCCGGCGAGCGAGAAGACCCGGCCCGCGCCGAGATCGATGGGCAGGATCTGCTTGCCGGTCTTCCAGTCAAAGAGCAGCTGTGGCTGCGAGCGGACAAACCAGCCGTGGTCGAACTGGTAAATGAGGAAGGGTTGTAGGACCAAGGTGTTGACCCGGGCCCGTGTGGAATCGCCGCCCACGGAGATCGGATTCTGCGCGAGCACCCCGATCAGCCACCGCTTCGGGGCGAACGCGATCGCGGCGGCGGGGCCCACTTGCCACTTGCCCAGCCCGGTCGTGGGCTGGCTCGCGGTGGGGAAGACGACGGTCGGCCCCACCCCCCACAGGATGTCGTGCCCGGCGTCCATGACCGCGATGTCCACGAACCGGAGGTCCCCGACCCCGGTCAGCCCGCTCGGCACCGTGACGGCGGCGGGCAGGGTGAGGAGCGACAACTGCGGGACCGGGAGGAGCCGGAATTCCGGGAGGGGCATGGTCACGGCGACGCTGAAAGTGTTCCCCTGCCCGGAGACCCCGGTGAATTTTGGCACATAGGAATTTTGCAGGCGGACCTGCAGAATACTAGAGATGGGCGCGTTGGCCTGCTTGACGAGATCGGGCGAGGCCGAGGGGGTCGGATCACCGTCCGCGGCCAGCGCTCCGCTTCCGCCCAGTAGGACGCCGCAGAGCGCGGCCGCGAGCCAGCGTCGCGGTGGGACCCGGCGGAGGGCGGTGATCGGACGGTACCCCGGCTCCCCGGTGATCGAACCAGAACCGCTCGCCGGTTTCATCGGCCCGCGGGCACCGGGCCCGCTGTCATTCCTCCATGCAGTCGCAGTATCCGGCGCACTTCCTCGATGGCGTGGGGATTGCCCTGCACGGAATGAGCCGACTGCACCACCAGCTCGGACTCGACCGGCTCGATGTGGGCGCTCGTATACTTCACGAAATCGTCGTCGCCCTCCTCGACCGGCCCATCCCCCTCGACCGCGATGATCGAATTGACCGTGACGGACGGGGCGACGGGGATCTCCTGCAGTGCCCGGATAAACGGGTTCTCCGGCGACATGTTGTCGACCGCCGAGGGGACAACGGGGATCACCCCGCCCGCAAAGGCGTTCGGGTTCCGGGCGAGGTCCGCCGCCACCCCGGTGAGCATGACGGGGAGGGTCAGCAGCCGCCGGACGAGGTTGGCGATGAGTGCGTGTCCCGCCACGAAGCTGCCCCGATGCGGCGTGGAGATGAACACCACCCGCGACACTTCGGGCAGGGGCTCGACGAACAACCCACGCCGGAGCAGGGCGCGGGTCTCGTCGGAGAGCTGGACCTGATCGAAGGGCACGCGGCTGACCCCATTCCAGATCCGATCGCCGCTGCTGATGGCCTGCATCTTGACCAGCAGCCCGCCCTGGCTGTCACGAAAATGAGTCCCGCGGCTGGCCGTTATTCTCGCGCCCCACTGTCGGTGCCGATCGTGAAATACACGGTGGCTCCCCCATCCACCACGCCCTCTGCCCAGACGCGGCCACCGTGGCGCCGGATAATTCGCTCCACGGTGGCGAGACCAATACCGGTCCCGGGGAATTCCTGGGCGCTATGCAACCGCTGGAACGCATGAAACATCTGGTCGGCGCGCGCCATGTCAAACCCCGCCCCGTTATCCCGGACGAAGTGGATCGCCTCGCCGGCGTCGCCGATCAGCCGCCCCAGCTCGATCCGGGCCGGAGACCGGTACGCCGTGAACTTCCACGCGTTCCCGAGGAGGTTCTCCAGCAACGCACGGAGTAGCCGGGCGTCGCCCTGCACGACCAGGTTCTCCTCAATGCGGACGTCGGCGACACGGTCCGGACACTGGTGGCCCAGCTCGCGGGTGATGGCCCGCGCCGTGGCGCTGAGGTTCACGGTTTCGTGCAGCAACGGTTGGCGGCTCACTTGCGCCAAGGCCCACAGGGCCTCAATCCGCTCGCCCATGCGCTGCGCACCCGCTCGCACCTGCTGGAGATACCCCTTGCCCCGGTCGTCCAACACGCTCGAATATTTCTCGTCCAGCCGACGGCTGAAGCCGTCGATGCTCACCAGGGGGACCCGGAGGTCATGCGTCACGGAAGATGAGAAGGCCTCCAGGTCCGCGTTGGCGGTCTGTAGCTCGCGGGTTCTTTCCTGCACGTTTCGCTCCAACTCCTCCGTGTGCCGGCGCACCTGGTCGTACAACTCCGCATTCTCCACCGCAATGGCGGCCTGGGCAGCGAAAAGGCGGAGGAGGTCGAGATCGCGCTCCGCGAAGCGCCGCCCCGCATCATGGTCGTCGATGGCGATGACGCCGAAGAGGCGATCGCGACAGAGAAGCGGCTCGGCAACCACGGCCGTAAGATCGGTTTGCTCCAGGATGAATGGTCGGGCGTGGGGCCAGGTGCGATAGTTGTTGACGATCATGCCTGAGCGCCGCTCGGCCACCAGGCCCACGAGTCCCTCGCCCAGCCGGACCTGTCCATTGCGCACCCAGTCGCCACGATGCCCGACCCAGGCCCGCGGGGTCAGGGTCTTGCTCTCCTCGGTCCACAGGTAGATGGTTCCACCTGCGCCCCCCACCAGCTCCATCGCACGGCGCACGATGAGATCGAACAGGGCCGGCAGGTTGAGCTCCCGGGTGATCTCCGCGCTGACCGCCCGGAGCGCATCGAGTTGCCGGGTCCGAGCCCGTAGCTCCTCGTCCATTTGCCAGTGCTTGGTAATGTCCTGGATCGTACCGACCCCGCGCTGGGGGATCCCAGCGGCATCAAATTCGGCTTCGGCGAGGCCGCTGATCCACTTCGTTTCCCCGCCCACCACGATCCGGTACTCCAGGGCCGACCGTCCGCGGGCCAAGGTTGTCTTCCACGCGTCGTCGAGAAGGCGCCTGTCGTCGGGATGCACCGCCTCAAGAAACCGCGGGAAGGTCAATGGGGCACCGGTCGGGAAACCCAGGATCCGATAGAACTCGTCGGACCCGGTGAGCACCTGGCTCGACACATCCAGGGTCCAGCTCCCGACCTGCGCGACCCGCTGCGCCCGATTCAAGTTTCCTTCGCTCTCCCGAAGCGCTTCCTCCGCCCGCTTGCGGTCGGTGATGTCGGTGATGGCGCCGACGTATCCCGCTGTTTCGCCCTCATGCGGCGGCTCGCGCATGGCTTGGCCCATCACCCAGGTCTCCAGCCCGTCCGGCCGCTGGAACCGGTATTCCATTTTGAAAGGCCGGTGCGCCTGGGCGCTCGCATACCATTCTGTAAATACGTGTTCTCGGTCTGCCGGATGAATGGCCTGGGCCCAGCCCTCGCCCATTGCCTGTTCCGGTGCGATCCCGGCGATCTCACACCACCGCTCGTTCACGTATCCGCAGTTCCCGTGGGCATCGGTCCGGAAGATGCCGACCGGGGAGACCTCGGCGAGGGCGTGGAACAGCGATTCGCTCTGGCGGACCGCGGCCTCGGCGCGCCAGCGTTCCAGAACTTTCCCCACGCGCCTGGCCAACTCGTTTAAGAGCGTCTGCTCTTCCGGAAGGAACGGGGTCTCGCCCTCCGTCGGCGGCTTGTCGAGATAATGGACTTCCAGCGTGCCCTCCGGCTGGTCATGGATGGCGATCGCGCTCGTCTGTCTCCAGGGCGTCTCCCGGAATGTTCCGGTCGTGAAGCACTGGTCATTGAGCACCAGGCGGGCGCCGGTCTTCTCCGGATACTGCCATCCCGCCGGGATGAGGTTCACCAGGCCCTGACAGAAGTCAGGCACCGACTGGTTGGGGCGATCCACCAACTGGGTCAGCTCATACAGGCAATTGAGTTCTTTGACGCGCTCCCGAAGCTGATGCGTCTGCCGCTGGAGTGCCGCTTCCGCCCGCTGGCGGTCGGTGATGTCCCGGATGACACCGCAGACGGCCGGTTGCCCCGCCAGCAGAAAGGCCGCGGTGGCGATCTCGACCGGAAAGACCGTACCGTCCTTTTTCCGGTGGTACCGCAGCGGCACAGTCCGGCGGTGGCCTGCCAGAGTCTCTCGGAAGGAGGCTTCCGACGCCGGCAGGTCTATCGTGAGGTCTTGCAGGGAGAGGCTCAGAAATTCGGCATGCGTGTAGCCGTAGAGGCCCAGCGCCCACTTATTTACGTCGATCACGCGCCGCGTCGTGGCGTCGAAGATGACGATCGCGTCCGAGACCGTGTGGAAGAGCTGACGGTACTTTTCTTCATGCTCACGGAGTTTCGCCTCGGCCTCTGCGATCCGCACGTAGGCTTCTATGCGTGCCAAGAACTCTCGATCACTGCCGGATCGCGCGATGCACCCGTCGATGCCCGTCATTTGTTGATCGGTTTGGGCCAGCGAAGACTCCTCTTTGCTTGACACCAAAACGACCAGGAGAGCGGCCATTCGCGCGTCCTCTCGAATGTGCATGCAGACCTCCGGCCCACCCATATCGGGGAGACAGAGGTTCACGAGTATGAGATGGGGAGCGCCCTGCCTGGCGAGGGTCAGGCCCTCGGCGCCTGTTGCCGCTTCCAGGGCCTCATACCCGGCGTCACGCAAGATCCGCAGCGTCGCGAACCGTGTCCGGGGGTCGTCGTCCACGACCAGAATTTTTGCTGCCGATGGCACGGTAGTCTCTCTCCACAAAGTAATGTCGGCGCGCGCCCCTCGCAGATGGTTGTTCCGGGCAGTTCTGAGCAACCGTTTATGGGCAACCATGCAGGAGGGGGTGAACCAGCAAGTCCAAGACGAGACGAATTCTGGAGTTGGTCGGGATGGAAGCTATAAGAGCAATCTCGCCGTGTCAATCACGAAGACAGCGGGAATAATGTGTGCACTGTTGTGGATCGGGATCCCGCTTCAAGTCTTACATCTTGAGACCGGCCGCAGCGGCACCGCGTGTGAGCAGCAACGTCAATTTTCACCTGGGCCGCGCGGGCAATGGCGCTTGTGAGACGGCGTTCACAGGAGACCCCGAGTAGCTATGGATAGAACGCCGCCTTCGTGCACGCTCTTGTACGCTGCACCTCGCCGAACCAACCGGGCAGGAGGACCACGGGGCGGATCAGGAACCGCGTACCTGTGTTAGTAGAAGTTCAGCGGGTGCAGAGGCTTCACCCCTGTGATTTCGGTCCGGACATCCTGCACCCCGGCAATGTCGCGCACCACGAGGGGCACCGCCTCGAGCACCTCCTGCCAATGCGTCGTACCGATAATCGTGACGGTGCCATCCTGGGCGGTCACCTCGAGATCGGCCCCGCGTGTCCGATAATCCAGGGCCAGAGCCGCCAGCACCCGATGCCGGAGCGCTTGGTCCTCAATGGCTTGCAGGGAGTCAAGTTGGAATTCGGGTTGTTTGGTGAGGCCGACGACCGTGTCAGCGGCCGCCTCCACCGGCAGGCGGCTCAGATTGAGGACGATGTCGTAAAGCGTGGGGTCCTCCCAGTCCACGCCAAACAGAAAGCGGGTCCAGTCCCGACGTTTCTGGTCCACCCGGTCGAGATACGCGAGCGCCTCGGCCTCCGCAAGCTGCCGCTGCTCCATGGCGGCCCGGGCCCGAAGCGCTGGCTCCGCGATGAGGCGAACCCGGAGGACAGGGGAAACACCCGGCAAGAGGAACTGCCCCAGGTAGCCATGATAGACGAGCTGACCGCTTTTTGCCTGATCCAGCAGGGTGGCCCGCACACAGAGCAGATACAGATCCCGTTCGCCCAGCACCTTCTCCCAGAAGGAGGGGCGTTTGTCCAAGGTGGCCGTGAGCACCTCCGGGGTGATCTGGTAGCGGGTGGCCACCGTGGCTAGATTCCGTTCGCGGCTCAGGCAGGGGCACCCCAACCGTTCTGCGACTCGCTCTGCGACCGCCTCCCCACCGCTCAACGTCCCGCGCGAGATGCAAATGATTGCCATGGTCCACCTCCGGGCTGGAGCGCCGGCATGCGCGCTGACCTGACGCACCGCGCGAAAGGATCCCTTCCCCCCACGTAATAAGGTGGTACGTCCCTCGGGTTTTGTCAAACGCTCCTCCGCTATCACGTGGCCGTGTCACCGCGCGGACCCGTCCTGACCAGTGCTGTGCGTAACCCCCTGCTAATATGATGATCGCTGGCCTTGTCGGATTCGGGTCCATGTACCATATTATTGGTAGTAGTAGCGGTGATGAGCGTAAGGGCGGCCGGTTCATCGCGCCTGGAGTGGTCTAAGTGGTCTGGATTTTTCGCAATTCTGGGAGGCGACGAAGGTGTGTGAGCACCTGCTCCCACCGACTGCCTCGCGACGCGAGGGCAGGACTTCGCATGCCTTCCCCGCCGTCCGTTGCGTCCGGTCCCCTCGGCAAATCATAGCCTCTTCTTCTCCGCCTTTTCTCCGTATTCTGCCGCCGGTGCCGATCCATGTTGCCGGTTCAGCCAACCTGTTTTCTAGTGTCTGTTTCCCTCGTGTTTCCAGAACCGAACCCGGAAACGGCACACTCCGCGGCGCCAGGCAAGTGCCCCCCCGCGGGCGAGCACCAGACGCATGGCTGTGCGCACCCCATTGCGAAGATCGGATACCAGTACGAGGTCCTGAGAGTGCTGGGGGCGGAGACGCGATCATCGACCGGAGCGACTGCGACTGTTGACCGTGCGAGCGGTGGCCAGGGGCGTGTATTCGTGAGGAGGGACCATGCCGATTATTGTCATTTCTCGGGGAACGTTCAGCGGGGGTGAGGCGCTGGCGGCCGCCGTCGCCAAGAGGTTGGCGTATCGGTGCGTCAGCCGCGAGGACGTCGTGGCCGTGGCACAGGCGTATGGGGTTCCGGCCGAGGAAATTAGCGCTGCCATAGACAAGCGCCCCTCCCTCCTCAACCGAATGGTCGCGGACCAGACCGTCTATCTGGTCTTTATGCGGGCCGCCCTCTGTGAACGCGCGCGTGGCGACCAACTCGTATACCACGGCCATCTCGGACAACTCCTGCTGCCCGGCATCACCCACGTGCTGAGTGTGCGGGTGGTCGCGGACCGAGAGTACCGGATCCGAGCGATCGAGCGCGATCACCAGCTCGGGCCTGACGAGGCCCGCGCGTATCTCGAGCGGGTCGACACGGAGCGCCGGGACTGGACGCGATTTCTTTTCGGGGTCGACTGGAATGACCCGCTCCTCTATGACCTGGTCCTGAACATGAGCCGGATGACCCTGGAGACGGCCTGCACGCTGGTTACCGACGCGGCGCACCGCCCGGAGTTCCAGCCGACCACGGCATCGCGGCAGGCCCTCGAGGAATTGACGCGGCGGAGTTGGGCCGAGGTCCGCTCGCGCATAGGGATCGGTCCGCCGTCCCAGACCAGTTAGGTGTGTCCGGGCAGCTTCCGTACCTGCCGGCCCGTGTGGCGTGAGTTGCGATGCCTACGGGGAGAGGGAGACGGCGCCAGCCCGGCGCGTCCAGCGGCGGGCAGCAGGGTCTCGCCGAACAGGAAGGAGGACGGCCATGGCCATCATCACGATCTCCCGCGGCACCTATAGTGGGGGGAGTGCGCTCGCCCAGCAAGTGGCGGAGCGGCTCGGGTATCCGTGTGTCAGCCGGGAGGTGATCCTCGAAGCGGCCTGGGCCTCCGGGATGTCGGCCGAGGAGATCACGGCCGCCCTGGAGAAGCGACCCTCCTTCTGGCACCGGGTGATGGGCCAGCGGACGGCGTACCTCACGTTCGTCCGGGCGGCCCTCTGCGAACACGCCCGTGATGGCCGGCTCGTCTATCACGGCCACGTGGGTCATCTCCTCCTCCCCGGGATCACCCATGTCCTCCGCGTGAGGGCGACCGCCGATCAGGAGTTCCGGATCCAAGCGGCCCTCCCGCAGCACACAACACGGGAGGCCGCTTTGGCGCACATCGCGCGGGTAGACCGGGAGCGGCGCGAGTGGAGTCAGTTCCTGTTCGGGGTCAACTGGGACGATCCCCTACTGTATGACCTGGTCCTGAACTTGAGCCGGATCAGTCTGGACACCGCCTGCGAGGCGGTGCTGCGGCTCGCTGCGCGTCCCGAGTTTCAACCGACCCCCGCATCGGCCAAGGCGCTCCGGGACCTCGTGCTCCAGAGCCGGGTGGCGGCGGCCCTGGCCGCGGATGACCGTACACGGGATGCGGCTCTCACGGTGACCGCCAATGACGGCCGAGTGACCGTGACGGGCACGGCGCACTGGCCGGAGGGCGTGGAGGCGGTGGCACCGGTCGCGCGCCAGGTGGAAGGGGTGACGGACCTCCGGTGTAATGTCACGTTCAAGTCGATTCCTTACGCGGGCGAACCGGTCGCGTGAAGACGAAAACGTGACGACTCGGCACCCGTGCTGTGACGTGACTACCTGGCTGCGTGAACTGGAAAGGGGGCGCTGGAAATCCGATCCCCTCCTCGGGAAAAGGCCGCCCCAGGCGATTTGCGGAAGCACGGGCCGCTCACGGGAGCATGGAGGCTGCCGCCATGGCAATATTTAAAGATTTGCTCGTGGTTGTGGACGATTCCGCCGCCTGCGCGGGACGGCTCGACCTCGCGGTCCGGCTGGCGGTTCGTTTCGGCGCCCATGTGATCGGTCTCTACGTGTACGAGACGCCGGTGATCGCCGGGTATGCCCGGACCGACGTACCGGCCGGACTCAGGGTTGGCAATTCCATCGTCCCGTCCTATCTGGTCTCGCGGGCAGAGGCGCTCGAGGCGCTGCGGCAGGCTCAGCAGGAGATGGCCGGCCGGGCCCGGGAGCTCTTCCGGAAGCAGGCGGAGGTCGCCGGGATCACGACCGAATGGCGCGCACGGGAGGGGGACGTTGGGAGGATCGCCATGCTCCACGCCCGCTATGCCGACCTGGTCATCGTGGGTCAGGCGGACCCGGACGCGGCGGGGAGCGAGTCCCTCCGGGAGATACCCCAGCAGTTGCTCCTGGGGGTCGGCCGCCCCATCCTCGCCGTCCCGTACACCGGGACCTTCCGCACCATCGGCGAACGGGTGCTCGTCGCCTGGAATGCGAGCCGCGAGGCGACCCGGGCGGTCAACGATGCGCTCCCCCTCCTCCAGACCGCGACGCAGGTCACCGTGCTCGCCATCAATCCTCGGGATGGGGTGAGTGGCGAAGGTGAGGTGCCCGGGGCGGACTTGGCGCTCCATCTGTCCCGCCACGGTGTGAAGGCCGAGGCGTCATGGCTGCACGCCGACGACGTCACGGTGGCCGCCCTGCTGCTCTCCCGGCTCGCCGACCTGCAGGCCGACTTGCTGGTGATGGGGGGCTACGGCCACTCGCGGATGCGCGAGATCGTCCTGGGCGGCGTCACGCGCGAGATCCTGCAGGCCATGACCGTCCCCACGCTGCTGTCGCATTGAGCGGGGCGAGGCCCGACCGGGGATGCGGGGCGGAGGAGGGGCCCAGGATGCACGAGCTGGCGCGCACCACGCCGGCACGCCAGCTGATGCGGGACCTGTGGGCAGGCGACCGGTCCCGGCTCCTCGGGGAGATCGCGCACCCGGCGCATCGCGACCTGAAGGAGGGGGTGAAAGCCCGCGAGGCACTCAGGCAGGGCATTCTCCAGAAGCGGGACTCCGATGGCGGCCCCCGGGAGTGACCGGCGCGGGCCGCTCCCGCAGTGGCTGACCTGGACGGGGAACCACCGCCGCCGGGGC
>DATJQT010000202.1:0-21753 GCA_035505475.1 Vulcanimicrobiaceae bacterium | reverse complement strand
GACGTGCAAGGCATAGTACAGGTAAATGAGCGGCCCTGCATTATAACACTTTGCCCCAGTGAAACCCACGGAGCGCGCGCGGCCATCTGTTCTGCCGTCCCCGAGGACACCCTTGATGCCGGCCGAGGCAGCCGGTTTTTCGCGGTCCTAGCGCCTTGGGCTTCGGCGTGGCCTGCGTGGTGTCCGCGACCTGCGGCGGCCGGCCGGTGCGCTGGGCCTGTCGCTCCCGCGCGGCCACCTTGGCCTGCGCGGCGATCGCGGCCTCAGCGGCGTGCGCCCGGGCCTCGGCCTCCAAGGCGGCCTTGGCCTCGCGGATCTTGGCCAGGCGGCGCGTGCGGTGGGCCAGCTCCGCGGGCAGCTCGTCCCCCCGCTTGCCCTGACCGTACTACGCGTCCTCGGCCGCATCGACTTGGGCGGCCTGCGCGAGGAGGGTCGCCACCTCCCGCTCGAGCTTCCGCTCGGCGTCGCCCATCCGGCCGTAGCTCATGGCCTTGTGCTTGGAGGCATTCGCCAGGACCTTCGTCCCGTCGAGGGCCACGTGTTCCAGCTGCACCAGGCCCGCCCGCTGGCAGAGCGCCAATACCTGGGTGAACAACCCCGCCAGGGCGGCGAGGTGTTGCTGGCGGAAGGCGGCAATGCTGTCGTGGTCCGGATGCTGGTTCGCCGCCAGGACGCGGTCGGGCACCTCTTCATAGGTGGCCCGCCCGAGCTTCCGGGAGAACGGCTTGCCGGTGCAGTAGGTGTCCGCGAGGAGTTTCACCAGCAGGGCGGGGTGGTACGGGGGCTGACCCCGTCCATCCTTCGTCTCGTAGGCCGCGACGAGTGGCGTGAGGTCCAGCGCTCGATCCACCACGTCGCTGATGAAGAGGGTCAGGTGGCCCTCCGGCAACCAGTCCTGCAAGGCTGGGGGCAAGAGCAGCCGCTGATCGGGCGTGTACGGCTTGAAGGTTTTCCTGCGCCCACTATACGCGAAAACACATCGCGCGATGCGCCCGAAAAGTGGGCGCTGCGCGGTTGTTTTTCTCCGACAGGCTGCTAGCTCTCCATATTCTTGGAATGTCAAAGCGCGGGATGCGCCGCGGTACGGAGCCTGACTCAATGGACCAGATCGCGAGAGTTGTGGTCGTGGGCGCGAGCAACCTGACGCGTGGCTTTCACGGATTGCTGGTCGCGTCCCGAACCGCGTGGGGTCCGGACGTGCAGGTGCTCATGGCACCCCATTTCCCTTGACAGGCGCTGGACGGACACCTAGAGTGGCCTCGTCTGGGATACGGTTCAGCTACGCTGCCAGTGCGGAGACACGCTGCGGGGACCCCCTCCCGCGGCGTTTTGTTTTTGGGCTCCCTTCGCGAGTGGTCGCTCGCGCCGGAGGACTCATGCGGGACGGGAATGGGCAGGAAGGACCCGGCGCGTTCGGTGAGGGCGGGG
Source organism: Vulcanimicrobiaceae bacterium (assembly GCA_035505475.1). GTDB lineage: Bacteria > Methylomirabilota > Methylomirabilia > Methylomirabilales > 2-02-FULL-66-22 > 2-02-FULL-66-22. Next base: position 20,325 of record DATJQT010000202.1, on the reverse strand, counting down.
CCGTGCGCCATCCACCCCTCGAAGTGCGGGTCGGCGAGCGCGGGCTCGAGGGCGCCCTGCGGCTCTTCAAGAAGCTCGTGCTCAAGGACGGCCTCCTCCGAGACCTGAAGCACCGTAGCCACTACGAGAAGCCGGGCGACCGCCGGCGCCGCAAGGCGCGCGAATCCCTGCGGCGCGTCCGCAAGCAGCGCCTCCGCGCTCTCCAGCGGGGGGAGTACCTCGAGTAACCGCCGCTGGGCGGTTTCAGCCGGGTCGTCGTAGGAGCGGCCGACGACCCCGCAGAGAGAGCCTGCCGCTCCGCAGTCCCAACGAAGGGACGAAAGGGGACACACATGGGCACGCGACTGTACGTCGGCAATCTCCCGTTTGAGGTGGATGCGGCCCAGCTCCGCACGCTGTTCGAGGAGGGTGGACGAGGAGTTGCGGACGTGAAGGTCATAACCGACCGCGACACGGGACGGCCGCGGGGGTTCGCCTTCGTCGAGATGGCCAATCAGGCCGATGCCCAAGCAGCCATCGCTGCCATGAATGGCCGCGAGGTGGGCGGCCGGGCACTCACTGTGAATGAGGCACGCGAGCAGGCGCCGCGCGGCGGAGGATTCGGCGGCGGGCGTGGGGGCGGTGGTGGCCAGCGGCGGTTCTAACCCCTGAAGGGATCGAGGCCACGAGCGGACGAACATTCCCCCAGTGGCACCCCTGGATGCGTCATGCCGGAAGGACCGCATTCGGACGGGCCGACCGAGGACGATTTTCCCGGGCTGTGCCGGATTTGTGGCGGACTGGTCCCGCGGCCCGACGATCCGAACAGTTGCACGACCACCCTGTGCAGTGAGCGATGCTTGCGCAATGCGCTGGTGGCGTACTGGGCGGCGTGGGGTGCGCAGGCGACGGTCGTGCTCCGAAAGGGGTACGCCCGCGTTGAACGCTTGGCGCGGGGGGTGCCGGTCGGTGTCGAGTGACGCCCTGGCGTGCTGGCGAACTCCGGCGCACGACCGGTCGATTCCCTCGGCACCCCTTTTGGCGTCTCAAATGTGCGCGAGCTGAGAACGCTGCCCCAGCGAGGGATGGGATGATCCCGGTGTGTATCTACCAGAACAATCATGGGTTGGGCCTTTGTGGGCGACCGGTGTGCAGGATCACCGTGGTCTCCAAGACCACTGTGGCCTGGCGAGGATTGCACGAATTGGCGGAACGGTTACAGGCCACCGGGGAAGCACCGGGGGTGTGCAAGGCCCATGAGGACCGGGCCGAGGCGAACAGTTATCTGCTCGGGCTGGAGGGACCCGTACCGTCCACACGCCCTCGCCGTCCGCAGACCCCCTAGCGGCTGCTGAAAAAGGCCGGACCCGTCCTTCGGACGGGTGTCCCCGGCGTTGCGGCCACCCATCGGAACGGGTACCCGGCGCCGCGCCGGGGTGCCCATCGAAGACGGGTCGCCAGGGCCTTTTTGAGCCACCTGGCGAAAAGCGGGTTCTTCAGCACCCTGCTATGGTTTCGAGACCCCGAAGAAATCCGATGATGAGAAGTAAGAATGCGAATCCGAGAGGAGGTGGAGTCCATGCGGAGCAAGGGAACGATCAAGTGGTTTAACGATGCGAAGGGCTTTGGATTCATCGCGCGCCCCGATGGGGACGACGTCTTCGTGCATTATTCCGCGATTCAGGCCACCGGGTTCAAGACCCTGACCGAAGGGCAAGCGGTCGAATTCGATGTGGTGCAGGGCCCGAAGGGCCTGCAGGCCGCGAATGTGACGCCCGTTATCTAGGGCAGTCTGGCCGCGATGTTCAAAAGGTCCTCGGGACAGCCCGCGGGCCTTTTGCTTTGTGCGCGGTTCCATTGAGAAGAAGAAAAGAATCTCGGGCCCCTCCGGGCCTCGCGCTCCAGGCGCCGGGTCTGGTGCAGGCCCTGCGACTAACCCGTCACCACGAGGCGGTGGAGGGTTTCCATTTCGGCGGGACTAGGCTCGTGACGGCGTGTGCCGTGCATTGACAGTGTCGCTCGACGATGGGGGGCGTCAGGCGGGCGGAAACGTTACACCTCTTCGGGTTACCGGCGGGATGGGGCTGGGGCCGTTTCACGCAGGGTGCGTGTGATTCGTGCCCATCTCCTCGAGTGCACTTGTTGTGGGGACCTCCTGGCGGCCATGATCCGGTTGCCCGTTCCCTCAGCCACGATTCGCCGTCGAAAGCTCCGCCCGCTCGTGGCCGTTGGGTCTGCGGCTCGCGAGACCGAGGGAGAGGAACCGCAGGGCGAGGCGCAGGAGGGCGGGCCCGCTGAACGGGTGGACGCGGATGATCCGCGCCCCGATCCGAACCAGACTCCAAAGCGTGTAGTAGTTCTTGCGGATGTGGCGCCGGATGGCCTGCAGCTTGTCGAGGTCGTAGGCTTCGGATACAACGTACCCATCGGCGCGGGCATGGTACGTTCCCGAGGCGGCGATCAGGGCGTTGAGCGGCGAAAACGTCTCCGTCCGCAACAGGCAGAGATCGATGGTGTCTACCTTGAGGCGGGTGGCGAAGGCCGCGATCTCAAGCATCTCCGCCTCGGTCTCGCCGAGGCAGCCCACGATGAAGTAGCCGTGGATGAAAAACCCCACCTTCCGGATGACGGCGAAGGCCTTCTCGGCCTGCGCCGTGTCGAACCCCTTCTGCATGGCGTTGAGGGTCTTGTCCTGGGCCGACTCGATCCCGATCGTCAGGATCCGGAACCCGGCCGCGAACATCTTCCGGAGAATCTGAGGGTGTTTGAAGATCTCGAGCCGCACCGCCACAATGAAGGTCTTCCGGATCCCGGCGGCCTGGATGCCGTCGCAGATCTTTTCGACCCGGCGCATGTCGGCGCCGAAGTTGTCGTCCACCACGAACACGAACGAGGCGGTGATGGTCCGGAGCTCCGCCACGACGGACGCCGCCGACCGGCCGCTCCAGGCCCGCTTCTCGCCCAGCGGGTTATTGGAAAACGTGCAAAACGCGCATCGGAACGGGCAGCCGCGGGAGGTGGAGATGAAATCCACACCGACCCCGAGATCCATGTCCTTGTAGAGCAACCGGTAGTCGGCGCGCCGGAGCGTTCGGTCGGGAAGGAGATCATCGTCCAGCCGGGTGAGTGTGCGGTTCGCGTTGTGTACCAGCCCGCCGTTCAGACGGTAGGAGATGCCGGTGATCTGCTCACGCGGAGGTCCGTTGGCGAGGTCCCGGATGATCTCCTCCCCCTCACCCCGGACGATCACGTCGAGGTGGGGTGTGTCGGCGAAGAGCGCCTCCACCGCCGTTGTGGCGTGCCGGCCCCCGAAGATCACCGTGACGCCGGCGGGCGCCTGGCGACGGCCACGGCGGCCGCGTGCTGATAGTCCCAGTTTACGCAGAGGCAGAGCAGATCGGGTTTTATACTTCGCGATCAAGGCCCCGATGTCCAGCTCGAACCGCATGTCCACGAGCGTGATCGTATCGACCAGCCCCTCGAGAGCGGTGGCGATGTACTCGAGCTCGATCGGCGGGCAGTACTTTTTTCGGGGAGTCCGGCGGCGTGTGGGTACACACACAACGCCCTCGTGTAGGGCATCGTCCTCTACTTTCCGGGTGCGGCCTGCCGCGGAATACGCAAGGGTTAGGCTGGACACGAGAGGCGTGGAAACATCGGCTAGGAGAGCCAGGGGTTACGCGGGAGCATAGTCCCGAGAGACCGTGGGGTCAATTGAAAATGGTCTGCCGTGGGCACGAACGCTGTCCGTTGCTTACCCGGCATCGAGAGGTGTACGCTTCCGATCGAGTTGAACACGGACTCTGAACGGCGGAAGCTGTTCCTCAATTATAGCCTCATCGTTCCCCTCTTCCCTGAGAACACTCCAACTGCATCATCTCTCGTCTTGCCCCTTTTTCCGAAGAAGGCCCGCCAGGGTTTTGTCTGGCATTGACGTGCCAGCATGGTTCGTGGCATCCTCCGCATCGTCCCAATTCATCCGGAAATTCGCAGTATGTCAGGAGTGCATCGCAATGCGCAGGAGCAATCGGCTGGGAGCGGGGGCGGGGACGGTGGCTCGGTGGGTGCGGATGGTCGCAGCAATTCTGATCATGGCGTTGAGCGTCTGTGCTGCCGGACCGGTATCGGCCCGGACCCGGAAGACCGTTGTGCAAAAGACGGCAGTGAATAAGACGGCAACCCCGAAAATTGGGGCGCCGGCAACGCCTGCTTGGATCGTGGTCAACCCCGCGACGGACGAGATGCTGATTGGCCAGGAGCCTGACCGCCCAGGGGCTCCGGCCTCGATGACAAAAATGATGGTAGCCCTTTTGGTCATGGAAGCCATCCGCGATGGGCAATTGAAGCTGAGCGATCCCGTTCAGACATCTGCGTGGGCTAGCCATATGGGGGGATCGCGCGTTTACCTAAAACACAAGGAGGTCTTTCCGGTTGAGGAAATGATGGCCGCCATGCTGATCGGGTCGGCCAATGATGCCGCCGTCGCATTGGCCGAGCACCTCACGGGTAGCGTGGCGGCGACGGTCCAGCGGATGAACGACCGAGCAGCCACTCTCAACATGAAGGAGACGCGCTTTGCCTCGGTGCACGGTCTGCCCCCCGGCCCGGGGCAATCAAGCGATGTGACCACGCCGAGGGATATGGCGCGCCTGGCACGCGAACTGCTGAAGTTTCCGGACATCCTGCGGTGGACGAGCACCAAGGAAGCGCCATTCAGGGACGGCACCTTCATCCTGCGGAATAGCAACAAACTCATCGGTACCTTTGCCGGAGCGGATGGGATCAAGACCGCGCATTACACACAGGCGGGGTACAATTTGACAGCCACAGCGACCCGCGGACCGCTTCGCCTGATCGCGTTTGTCATGGGTGCTCCGACGAACGACGCTCGATTTCAGGTAGCGGCGCGACTGCTAGGGGAAGGCTTCAACCGGTACATCGGTGTCACGGTTATCAAGGGCGGGACTGTGCTGGATACGGACGTGAAGATTCCGCGTGCCGTCCGCGCGTTCCGCCCGATGGCGGCGCAAGACGTTCAGCTTATGGTCAAACGCGAGGACAAGGACAACATCAAGACCGCCATCGAGATTCAGCCGAACCTCCGCGCCCCACTGCCCAAGGGGCAGGCGGTCGGGACGTATATCGTCCGTATCGGCGACAAGGAAGTCGGGCGCACGCCGTTAATCACAGCCGGTGAGGTGCCGCGGACCGCTTTCTGGTGGTTGACGTTCTGGAAGTGAGGCTGTACGAGGTGCTAGCTCGCCGCCCAAATTCGAAGCACGTGGCGAAAACAGGCGTACCCACTTGGGCCGCTTGGATGTCCTTGCTGCTCGCCTGCGCGGCGTGCAGCACCCCGGAGGCGATTCCAACCCGCGCGCTGGAGGACTATCCCTTTCGGCAGCGGCAAGCGGCGATCCGGGTCGGTGCTGACCCGCTGTTCCGAAACGAGCAAGTGAAGACGGCATTTCCGGACGCGGGGCCCATTGGCGATTTGGGCGTCCTGCCGATCCGGGTCCAGATCGAAAACGGAGGGACCGAGGCGGTCCAGGTGTCTCAAGCGAGCTTAACGTCGCCTCGAGGGAACAAGACCGCAGCCCTTTCCCCGGAGGAAACTGCCAGCCTGCTCAAGACCGGAGCGGGATGGTGGCGCTTTTTTCCTATCCAGATTGTGGGTCAGTCGGCAATGGCGGCCCAAAATAGTGGTCAGCAAAAGGATATCGTGGCACGAGCGCTGCCGACTGCCCCCATTGCACCCGGCGCTGCCGCTGCCGGTTTCGTGTACTTCTATTATTCGCCAGATGAAACGGTTCTCACCGGCGCAGAGATGGAACTGGTATTGACGTCCGCTTCGGGCGATAGCACGTTCACTATTCCGCTCCGCGGCCGCCGGGACATCCTTGGTCCGGGCGCCCCCCCCGAGAAATCGGCCGCGCCACCCCCAGCCCCTGCGCGCCAAGAAGGCACCACCGGTCAGGGTGTCATCATCCGCAGCCCGGCACCCTGATTGGCGACAGAGATATCCGACAGGGGCGGTGCAGGTTTGTCTTAACAGGCAAACGGCGGGTTCATCCAAATACAACGCGTAGGCAGTCGCTGAAAATCGTCAGCACCATGTCGATTTCTGCTTCGGAGATGATCAGCGGTGGCTTGAATTTAATGACGTTTGGTAGGGCGGAGGCGGTGGCCAAGATCATACCCCTCTTCCAGGCTTCTTCGACGATGCGCTTCGCCTCTGCGGTTGCGGGCGTCTTCGTGACCGGGTCCTTGACTAGCTCGACACCGATGAAGAGGCCCGGCCCGCGCACGTCCCCCATCTGCGGGTAGTGCTTCTGTAGTTTCAGCAGCCCTGCCGTCAACCGTTCGCCCATCTTGCCGGCGTGCTCTGGAATGCGATCGCGCTCCAATACCTCGATCACCTTGAGGGCGGCGGCCTGCGCAACCGGGTTGCTGCCAAACGTGTACACGTCCTCGCCTGTCGGCTCGAACTGCTTCAAGCGGTCGTCGGCCACCACCGCGGCGATCGGGAATCCCCCGCCCATTGACTTCGAGAGGACAAGGATGTCTGGCGTGACGCCGAGCAGCTCGGCCGCAAACATCTTCCCGGTGCGGCCAAACCCTGTTTGAATCTCGTCGAAGATCAACAGGATGCCGAACGCATCGCAAATGCGGCGGACCTCTCGCACGAATGCGGCCGGGAAGGGAATCTGCCCACCGTTCCCTTGCACGGGCTCGAGGAGCACCGCAGCAACGGGTCCGTCCACCCCTCGTTGAATCGTATCGCGGAGCATGGCGGCGCACGCCGCTTCGCAGTCGGGGTACGTCTTCGCCAGCGGACAGCGGTAGCAATACGGATTCGGAACCCGGACAAAGTTGTGCATGAAGGGCAGGAACTTTTTCCCAGGACCAAATCGTCCAGGAGTCTGTGTCGGCATCCACCCGGCGGCCATGGTGGCCAAGGTGCTTCCGTGATAGGCGTGATAGAAAGTCACGAACCGATGCGCGTCCGGACGGTTGACCAGCGCGAGCTTCATGGCCGTTTCGACGGCCAGTGACCCGGTCGGTGCGTTCACGACAACGTTCAGCTGCCCCGGACACAGCTCAGCCAGCCGCTTGGCCAGCAGCAGCCGCGGAATCGTCGGGAATCCGGCGCGCACGTGCGCCAGCGTCCGCATCTGCGCGACGGCGGCCTCGATCACCTCGGGATGATTGTAGCCGAGGGCCAGCGACCACGCCTGAGAGGTGCAGTCGAGGTAGGTCTTGCCGTGAATATCGGTGACTCGGCAGCCTTCACCCGAGACCAGGGCGGGGCCCAACCAGCTCGACCCGTAGCCGATGAACTCTTGCAGTCGAGCGGCGTCTTCCGGCGTTAGGTGTCCTGTGCTCACCTGTGTTCTCCCTAAATGAACCGCATTCGTAATCGTGCCGCGTCTGCCCCGTCTCTGCCGCTATCGTTGCCGGTCTTACCCCTTCAGCCCCGTCATAGCGATTCCGCGGATCATGTACTTTTGCGAGACAACGTAGGCGATCAGCATCGGGGCCGTGGATATGAGCGTTGCGGCCATCAGCGGTCCATAGTTGATGTTGCCGTACGGATCTTTGAACAGGGCGATGCCCACCGGCAGCGTGCGCAGCCCCGCCGAATTGATGATGATCACGGGCCAGAGAAAATCGTTCCAGGAGCCCAGGAACAAAATCATGGCCACGGTGGCCACAGTGGTCTTGATCAGCGGCGCAATGATCGTGAGGACGATCCGCATCTCGCCGGCGCCGTCAATCCGGGCGGCCTCGATCACGTCGACGGGGATCTGCTTGATGCCCTGACGGAGCATGAACACCCCGAAGGCGCTGGCGAAGTTGGGGGCGAGGATCCCCAGGAACGTGTCCACCCAGCCGATCTTCGAGAGCTGAATGTACAGGGCCACCGACGTGACCTGGACCGGGACCATTAGCGTGCCCAGGATCAGCAGGAAAAACAAGTTCTGGAGCGGAAAGCGGTACACCGCGAACGCGTACCCGGCAAAGAGACCAAATAACAGCGAGCAACTCACCGAGCCCACGGCAACGACCAAGCTATTCCAGTAGTACGACAGCCAAGGCGCCTTGGCGAACGCGACGACGAAATGCTCAAAGGTCACGTGTGTCGGAAACCATTTCGGTGGGAACGAGAGGATGTCGGGTGCCGGCATGAAGGACGTGATCACCATCCAGTAAAACGGCAGGATCATGATCGCCGCCACCCCACCCACGACGATGTAGACCCCGAGCCGTCCGATAGGTGCCCAAAATGTCCGCATCAGTAGGCCACTTCGTATCGCCGGCTATAGTAATACTGTAGGATCGTCACAGCGAGAATGAAGAGGAACAGCACCATGGCCTCGGCCGCGGCATAGCCGAAGTTGTACCGCTCGAATGCCTGCCGGTACAGGTCAAGGACGACGACATTTGTCGAGTTGGCCGGCCCACCGCCGGTGAGGACGAAGACCTGATCGAACACTTGGAGCGCGAGGATGGTGTCGTAGATCAGAATGAAGGTGGTCGTCGGCGCGAGCAGCGGAATCGTGACATGCCGGAACCGCATCACCGGGCCGGCCCCGTCGATGGTGGCCGCCTCATAAAATTGCTGCGGGATGGCCTGCAGCCCCGCCAAGTAAATGATCATGTTGTAGCCGAGATTCTTCCAAACGCTGAAGATGATGATCGAGGGTAACGCCATGTGGCTTGACATCAGCCACGGCTGTCCCGGCAAGCCGACCAGCCTCAACAGCACGTTGAAGATGCCAAACTGGGGGTTGTACATCCACCACCAGACCATGGCGGCGGCGACGGTGCTGGTGACCATCGGTGAGAAATACACTGCCTTGAAGAACTCCTTGAGCGCGAACTTGGCGTTGAAGAGGACGGCGAGCAGCAACCCCAGGAAGGCCGAGATTGGGACGATGGTGATCACGTAGGTCAGCGTGTTCACCGTCGCTTTTTGGAAGATCTCATCCGAGAAGAGGGAGATGAAATTGTCCAGACCGATAAATGTGAGTCGGTCTTTGAGCAACTCGACCTTGTAAAAGCTGAAGAGCAGAGTCTGCACGGACGGGAGGACGCGAAACAGGCCGAACAGCAGAACAACGGGCGCAATGAACAGATACGCGTGAAAGATATGCCGGGAGTGCAGCCGAGAGATGGTCCGCCGTGGATAAGATGCCGGCCGCGGACTCTGCTCCCCCTCGCGTCCAGGCTGCATGGTGTCCTTTGGACTGCTCACAGAGAAGACTGCCCCACCGGAACAGCGGTGGGGCAGTCCGGTACGCAAAACCTACTTGGCAGCGTCCGCGATGGCCTTGTCCGCTTGGCGCTGCGCCTCGGCGAGCGCCGCGTCAATCGTCGCCTCGTGGTGCCAGACTTTCTGGATCGCGCCACCCATGGCATCCATGATCCCATTCAGCCCGAGGTTGATTGGCAGTTTCTTGCCATAGGGATACATCTGCTTCAGGCCCTGATCGTACGGATCGGACTTGAAAGGTTCTTTCTCCCAGTTGGCCTTGTAGCGTGGCGAGGCATCGTACTGCTTGCACAGCTCGAAATCTTTTTCCTGGCTGTTGAGCCACTCGATCAATTGCCAGGCCTGTGCTTTGTTCTTGGCCTGCTTCGGGACGGAGTAGAGCCAGGCGCCCAGCAAGGTCACCGGCTTGTCGCCGGCCTTCTCGACCGGTGGAAGCGCCATGCCCCACTTCAGGTCCGGCGCCTCTTTCGGTTGGCGCGCCTTGATGCTGACCGTCTCGCTGATCTGCATCGAGGCAATGCCCTTGAGGAACGCCGCACGCGGATCCGGGAAATTCAAGCTGGTGGACTTGTCCACATCCAGCATGTCGAGGATCAGCTTGAGGGCGGCCTTGGTGTGAGGCGTGTCGATCAAGGCCTTGCCGCCGCGGAGCCGGTTGGGGTCATCGATCAACGCGCCGCCGGTTCCGTAGATCGCCCAGAAATGCTTGTGAACGACGCCGTGGGGATGGCCGACGTGGCGGATTGCGTATCCAACTCGGGTAATGTTGCCGCCTTCGGTCTTGGTAAGCTTCTTGGCATATTCCCGGAACTCGTCCCAGGTCTTGGGCGGCTTCTCAGGATCCAAGCCGGCGTCTTTAAACTGGGTCTTGTTCCAAGTCAGGCCGTACACGTCGATGCCGTATTGCGGATAGCCCCACATGCGGCCCTTGCCGTAGTCGGACAGTTCCACGATTTCCGGCGAGACGGCGGAGAGCCAGGCCTTCGCTTTGGCATCCGCCACGGGCTCGAGCATCTCCTCCTTGAGGAAGCCAGGCAGCCAGGACGAGTCGACGAACAATACGTCCGCGACATTCTTCCCGGCGGCGGCCGCAAATATCTTCTGCTGCATGGTGTCGTAGTCGAGCGCCACCGCCTCGACCTTTATGTTGTACTTCTTTTCGAATTCGCTGAAGAGATTCTTGTCTGCGAAGTGGGCGGCGCCCGCCGTGATATCACCTGCCGGGTACCACAGGGTGATCGTCTTGGCCGCGCCGGCCAGGACGACCGCCGGGGTGAGGAACAGGACCGTGAGCACCACCGCAAACCAGCTTGCCCGTCGCATTGGTTGATCCCTCCTTCTCTAAGGTGCAGGTTGGGCACAGATGGAACGTACGGCAACGAGTGCAGCCAATTATGGCGCCCATGTTCTCCAAAGGTCAAGCGCAAGCTTCTTCGTTTCCAGAATCGTCGACACGGCGACCATGAAGGCATTTGTCTGCCTTGGACGCTCTTCTTGCCTCTGCGGCTTGCGCCTCAAAACCGGAAAGAGTAAAGTACACTGCCGACTTGAATGACCCCCCGGACTTTCTTCCACCTGCCGGGGTTTCGCATCAATTTCATCTCGAGGAGGACAGGCATGCAGGGCGCATTCACGGGGAAATATCTGCGAGTGAATCTGACCGAGGGCACGACCGCGGTGGAAGAGGCGTCGCCGCTGACCTATCGGCTCTACATGGGCGGGGCGGCGATGGCGGCCTCGATCCTGATGAAGGAATTGAAGCCCGGCATCGACCCGCTGGGTCCGGACAACATCCTGGTGTTCTCGAGCTGCCCGCTGAACGGGATTCCGCTGTCCGGCACGAACCGGTTCACGGTGGCGGCGAAGTCGCCCCTGACGGGCGGGTATGGGGAAAGCGAAGCCGGCGGCTGGTGGGCGCCGGAACTGAAATTCGCCGGCTTCGACGGCATCGTCGCGACCGGCCAATCGCCCAAGCCCGTGTACCTGTGGATCCACGAAGGCCAGGCGGAGCTGCGGGACGCCGCGCACATCTGGGGTAAGCTGTCCGGCGAGGTGCAGGACCTGCTCACGGCCGAGACGGATAAGCGGGCCCGCGTCCTCCAGTGCGGCATCGCTGGCGAGAACGGGTGCCTGCACGCCAACATCGTCAACGAACTGAAACACTTCAACGGCCGGAGCGGCTTGGGCGCCGTCATGGCGAGCAAGAAGCTGCGGGCGATCGTCGTGCGCGGCAAGGACAGGCTCGAGCCCAAGAAGAAGGAAGACCTGCAGGCCGCGATCAAGTGGTTCCGCGAGCATTACGATCGGGAAAACGACATGGTCCACAAGTTCGGGACCTCCCGGAACGTGGTGGGCATGAGCAACGACGGGATCCTCCCGACGCGCAATTTCCAGGAGGGCCAGTTCGAGCACGCCAAGGCGATCAGCGGCCAGACCATGGCGGAAACAATTCTGGAAGATTGCGGCACCTGCTTTGCGTGCGCCGTGGCATGTAAGCGCGACGTGAACGTCCCTGAGCTAGGCGTCACCAGCAATTACGGGGGGCCTGAGTACGAGACGATCGCATCCAGCGGCTCCGCCTGCGGCGTGGGCGACTTGAAGGCCATCGCCAAGTTCCACCAGCTCTGCGGCGAATACGTGATGGATACGATCTCAGTCGGGATGACGATTGCGTTTGCGATGGAATGCTTCCAGAATGGGATCCTGACGACCAAGGATACGGACGGCATCGAACTGTGCTTCGGCAATGCCGAGGCGCTGCTGGCGATGACGGAGAAGATCGCCAAGCGGGAAGGGTTTGGTAACATCTTGGCGGACGGAGCCGAGCGGGCGGCCAAGCACATCGGCCGCGGCGCCGAGCGGTATGCTCTGACGGTGAAGAAGCAGGAAATCCCGATGCACGAGCCGCGCGGGAAGCAGGGCCTCGGGCTCGCGTATGCCACGGCGCCGGCGGGTGCAGACCACATGCGCGCGCCGCATGACCCGATCTATGAAGGGTTCCACCCCGAAGGCGCCCATCCCCTAGAGCCGCTCGGCCTGGCCGAGCCGATGAAGCGTCTGGAGCTGTCGCCCCGCAAGGTCCGTGCCTTCACGTATGCCAACCACTGGTGGTCCCTGTGCAGCTGCATCGGCGTGTGCCACCTGGCGGCGGCGCCGATCGACGCCGTCGGCCTCACGCTAGTCACGAACGCCATGCGCGCGGTCACCGGCTGGGACACGAGTCTGTGGGAGCTGATCAAGGTTGGCGAGCGCGCCAAGGCCCTGGCCCGCGCGTTCAACTGCCGGGAAGGTTTCACGCCCAAAGACGATCGGCTGCCCAAGCGACTGCACGAAGAGTTCACCCAGGGACCGCTGAAAAACGTGCGGATCGATCCGGAGATGTTCCAGCGCGCCTTGCGCCTGTACTACCAGATGGAAGGGTGGGATCCGGAGACCGGCTGGCCCACGTTCGCCAAACTGGCCGAGCTCGGGATCGAGTGGGCGGCGAAGCCGGGCGACGGTTGGTAATCTGCCATGAGCTAGTATGATCTGGCGGGGCGTCGGATCTCCGGCGCCCCGTCGTGTTTTCCGGGCCGCTTTGCCTGCAGTGGAGGAGCTATGGATGCGCGCGAGCAGCTGGTGAACCAGGCGGGGGATCTGGCGGCGGACAACGAGCAACAATTCTTTGGCTGAACACAGGCGGTGCTTGCGGCTCTGCAAGCCACGGTAGGCGGGATCGATCAGAGCGTATTCAAGGCCGGCAGTTGCCTCTCCGGCGGGGTCGTCGGGCGCGGCGAAACCTGTGGCGCATTGACAGGCGGCATGCTGGCGATCGGCGCGGCCGTCGGTCGAGAGCGGCTGGAGGATATCCCCCAGCTCCGTGCCGCGCGCGCCATCGCGACCGAGCTGTACGAACGATTTGGAAAAGAGGTCGGCCACACGCTGTGCGCCGAAGTGCACCGCATCAAGTTCGGCCGCCCCTACCGCCTATACGATCCCGAAGAGTTCAAGGCCTTCGAGGCGGCCGGTGGGCATGACGCCAGCGGCTGTCCCGACGTGTGCCGCGCTGCGGCGCGGATCACGGCCGATATGCTGCTGCGCCTTCGTCAGGCCACATAGGTCAGCCAGACCGCCACGCTTTCCCGCTTGTCTCGCGCGGATGCCTGGGATACGCTCGAAATACGCTGCGGTGAACCTGCGCGTTTCCATCCTGCGAGGAGGGCCTTTCCATGGCGAACATTCAACCGTACTGTGCGCCAGGCGTTTTCGACCCGACCGGGTACTGGCAGGCCATGAAGGTCACTGGTGCCCAAACACTCCTTTTCTTGTCGGGCCAGGTCGCGTACGACGGCCAGGGTCATCCCGCTCACCGGGGCGATATCGCCGGACAGGCCCGAACCGTGTTCAATGCGATCAAGGCTCAGGTCGAGGCGGGTGGTGGTACGCTGGCCAATGTGGTGAAGCTGACGACGTACCTCACGGACATTCGACACCGGGCAGACATTGTGCCCATTCGTGAGGAATTCTTCGGAAAGAAGCTGCCGGCCTCTACGCTGGTGGCCGTCGCCGCGCTCGCGCACCCGGATTTTCTGATCGAAGTCGAAGCGATCGCGGTTGTCTAGCAAGAGACGACAGGGACCGGGCACGAACACGAAGACGGAGCTGTGCTGTCGCTGGGGGGTATACTGTTGGATGGAGCCTGCGGCTAATGGCTAGCGGGTCGCAAGCCTTGCGGCTGGGATTCCTGGCTTCACATGGCGGGAGCAACATGCAGGCGATCATCGACGCCTGCAAGCAGGGCCGCCTCGAAGCTGTGGCCTGCGTGGTGATCAGCAATAACTCCGAATCCACCGCCTTTGCGCGCGCCGCGCGTGAAGGGATCCCGCGCTACCATATTAGCGGGACGACGCATCCGGGCGCTGCAGAGGATCGGGCCATCCTCGACGCGCTCACAGCGCACGGGGTCACCCTCGTGATCCTGGCTGGGTATATGAAGCGGATTGGTTCCTTGACGCTGGCCGCCTACCGGGGACGCATCTTGAATATCCATCCGGCCCTGCTCCCGAAATTCGGGGGCGAGGGGATGTACGGCAAACGGGTGCACGAGGCGGTTCTCAAGGCCGGCGAAGCGGTGACCGGGGTGACCGTGCATGTGGTGGACGATCGGTACGACCACGGCCCCATTCTCACCCAGGCACAGGTGGCCGTGATGCCAGACGATTCGGCGGACTCGCTTGCCGAACGGGTCCTGGCCCACGAGCATCGCCTGTTTGTGGACACACTGCAACAGATCAGCCGGGGACAGATTGTGCTTTCGTGAATGTCCGTTCGACAATCTGAAAGGAGGATAATATGGGGACCGGGTATTTTCAGCGTGTGCACACGGAGACCCCGACCCGTTTCTGGGTGAACAACCCCTCGCAATCGGATACCGAGCAGGCGATCGCGGCTGGCGCCGTCGCCTGCACGACGAACCCGTCCTACTGCGCCAAGCTCTTGCAGAGCGAGCCTGCCTATATCCGGGGGGTGATCGATCGCGTGGTCCAAGAGGTCAAAGACAACGACGAAGCCGCGGAGCGAGTCTATCACGAGGCCTCGGCGCGCATCATGCGGATGTTCTTGCCGGTGTATGAACAGAGCCAGAGGACCCTGGGTTTCGTGACCATCCAGGACGACCCGCGGGCAGATGATGACACCGAACACATCGTGGACGTCACCATGCGCTGCTGTAAGCTCGGCCCAAACTTCATGACCAAGATTCCGGTGATCGAGTCCGGCATGGCGGCCATCGAAGAGCTGGTGACCCGCAACATTCCCATTTGCGCCACCGAGGTGTTCGGGGTAGCGCAAGCTGTGGCCATGGCTGAGGCCTACGAGCGCGCCGCGAAGAAATCGGGCCACCGGCCGCCGTTCTACCTGACCCACATCACGGGAATCTTCGACCAGTACATGGCCGAGACGGTCAAGGCCGAACGGATCGCCATCGCGCCGGCGATTCTGCAGCAGGCTGGCTGCATCCTCGCGCGGCGGCAATACGCGGTGATCAAGCAGCGCTTCCCCGCGATGATCATGCTGGGCGGCGGCGCGCGTGGCACGTATCATTTCACCGAGTTTGTCGGCGGGGCGATGCACATCACGATCAACTGGAGCACCGCCGAGGAGTTGATTGCGGCCAATCCCCCCGTAGCCTCGCGGATCGACGCGCCCACGCCTGCGGAAGTCGTCCATGAACTCCGGGCGAAGGTGCCGGGCTTCCGGCGCGCCTACGACGACGACGGTCTGGCCGCGAAGGAGTTCAAAGACTTCGGGCCGCTCATGTACTTCCGGGCCATGTTCCTGAACGGCTACGCGCGGCTCTTGGACGAGGTCGCTGAGCGCCGAAGCTAAGGCGCATTCGTCGGGCTGACCGACTGCATACTCATTTTCCGCTGTGGACCTTTTCGGTGAGGGTGCGATGACTGGCGAAGGGATCTTTCCTGCGACGAACCCTGGTGTTTTGGACACGTTGACCTGGGACGAACGCCGCGCAGGCGCGATGGCGTTAACGGCAGTGCGTGAGGGGTGTTTCACACCTCTGGCGCGGGCCGTGGCCAACGGGTATCCAGAGAGTGCGCGCGGCTTGGATCGGCTGATTCTGGCGGCCTCCAAGCCGCCGGTTGAGCTCGTGCCGGCGTCTGCGGTGGCGCATCCCAAGCTCGGCCTGTTCCTGATGGGTGTGCTCGTGGACGGCCAGCGCGTGCTGCTCTCGATTACCGCAGGCTGGACGCAGGCGCTGGTCGCGTTCGGGAATGCGATCTGCATCGGAGAAAGCAGCATTGCCGGGCGGCCGGTGACCGTCCACGTGTTTCCCTTCGATCTTCCCCGCCTGCGCACCTTCCTGGGCGAGGTCGCGCCGGCCTACGCCCCCGTCGTGCCGACGCGGGCGGGCCTCGGGATCGGCTGCCGGATGGGTGTCCTCGATATCCCGGCGGCGCTGGCGATTGTGCGCAAGTTCGGTCTCTGCGCCTCGGTCATGCAAAGCTCCGTGTACCGCGAACTGGCGCCGCTCGCTGATCTCACCAAACAGCCCCTTCCGCAAATCGACCTGCCGGGCGTCGGGCTGGTACCGCTCGGGCACACCGGGATGTCGATCACGGGTCAGTTCGTCGCGATGACCGCTGCTCGCATCGAGCGCGGCGATCCGACACCGATCGTGGCCGACGCGGACCATTTACCCTTGCGGAGTGCAACCGGTGCGGGGCAGGCGCTCGCGCATCGGCTCATCCGCGAAGCCGCCGACCGGACCCTGTTCACGCTCGATCCCCATTTTTGTTTCTACGGGGGGAAGCCGAATCTCATGCAGGCCATGGCGGAGGGCCGTGCCGGAGAGGTCGAGGCAGCGTTCCGCGCGCAATTCTCCCCGGGCGAGCGCGGCGACCTGCTCCAGCGCTATACTACTCGGCGTGTCCGCATCCCCGATCCGGCGGGTGGCAAAGCCCACACGATCACGATGACGGCCACCGAACTGGCCGACTGCGCGGTACGATTCCGGGAGCCGATCGCGGCCATCGAGGACGCTTGCAGGGAAATCCGCCGTATCAAAGGGCGGAGACCGTTCGCGATTGAAGTCTCGGTGGACGAGGTCCCAGGAATGAGCGAGCCTCATCACTTCTACTATTTGTGCGCGGAGCTGGCGCGACGGCGGATTCCTTCCTTCTCGTTGGCCCCCGGGCTGGGCTTCAGCAAGTTGGACGTGGACGTCAAGGACCCGGCCGGTCCGTTCGCCCAGCGCGTGCGTATCCTGGCCGGGATTGCCCGTCATTTCGGCGCGGTGATGGGCATCCATTCCGGGGACGGCAAGAGCGTTCGCACTCGCCGCATCCTCGCGGAAGCGACCGGCGGGAAATTTTGGTACAAGATTTCGCCGGACCGGCAGCGCAATTTCTTCCGCTCGCTCGGATTATCGCCGGAGGGATCCGTCGGGCGGCGGCTGTTCCAGGAGGCGTATCGCAGCGCGGTCAGCCGCGTGCTGGCCCTCGCGGCACATTCCGAAGCGGGGAATGAAACCGCGCGCGTCGCCCGTCAGACGTTGGCTCGGTTGGTGGATGGGCCGAGCCTGTCCGGAGCCGTGTCGCGCAAGCTTTCCCATCTGCTCGAACGGCCCGACACGTCCGCCCGGCAATGGGAAGCGCTGGAAAAAGAGGTCGCGTTGGCGACCGCGCGCCAGGTGCCCGGCACCCCAGACGACCATATTGTGCACGATTACCTGTTTGCCACCGTCAGTGAGCGGGAGGGGAGTGGTTTCCGGTTCCGCGGACGGTACTTCAGCCTGCCCGAGAAGGCGCTGCGCCTGTATCGGCAGATCGACACCCAGTACTTGACTCGGCTGGTGCGCTCGCTCGGCCTGGACGCTTGATATGCGCGTTCTGGTAACGGGCGGCGCGGGATTTATCGGCTCGCATGTGGCGGATGCGTACCGGGCGGCGGGGCACGAGGTCGCGGTCGTCGACGATCTCTCGAGCGGAGTCCGAGCCAACGTCCACCCCGGCCATCGCTTTTGGCAGCTGGATGTCCGGAGCGCCGAGATTCATTCCGCCATTCAAGAGTTCCAGCCAGAGATCGTCAGCCATCATGCCGCCCAGATGAGCGTGTCGGCGTCGGTTCGCGACCCGCGGCACGACGCCGACATCAACATCCTGGGCACGATAAATCTCTTGGAAGCTGCCGTCCGGCACGGCGTCCGGCGGGTGCTGTTCGCCTCGACCGGCGGTGCCATGTATGGCGATCAAGAGACATTACCGACAGCAGAAACCGTGTTCCCTGAGCCGGTCAGCCCGTACGGCGTCGCGAAACTGGCTGTGGAGCGCTACCTGCACGCGTTCCATGCGATGTACGGTCTCTCCGCGGTCGCCCTCCGCTATGCCAATGTATACGGGCCGCGGCAGAATCCGCACGGCGAAGCGGGCGTGGTGGCGATCTTCAGTCGCGCGCTGATCGGCGGCCGGTCGCTTACGGTCAATGGAGACGGAGAGCAGACCCGCGACTACGTGTACGTCGCCGACATCGTCGAGGCCAATCTCTTGGCCACCTCGGCACACCTGTCCGGTGGGCTCACCGTATGTAATGTCGGCACCGGCGTTGAAACGTCTGTAAATACCCTGGTAGAGTTCTTGCGCAAGGGCTCGGCCCGCGAGGTGCATGTGGAGCGCGGGCCAGCGCGGCCGGGGGAGCAGCGCCGCAGCGCCCTCGATGCTTCGTGTGCTGGACGCATCCTCGGATGGCGCCCACACACGCCGCTCCAAGCCGGTCTGCAGCAAACTGTGACGTGGTTCGCTGCGTCGTAAGTCTGCCTCATTCCTGGATCGTTGCTCCGCCACGCCCCTGCCGAACAACATTCCTTCTCGTTCCTACGTCTCTGTGCTAAAATCCGCCGGTTTTTTCGGACCGCGGCGCTCTTCCACCTGGGCACCCAGGCTGGGCACGCCTCGAGGGAGCCAGAGTTTGCCTATGAAATCTGCGCATGACATTGTGATCATCGGCGCCGGACCGGCGGGCTCCACGGCCGCGCGATTGCTGGCCTCCCAGGGCTTCGATGTGGCGGTCCTCGAAGAGCATGCCGTGATCGGCGAGCCCGTGGACTGCACCGGCGTGCTCGGAACCGATGCCTTCATCAAGTTCGAGCTGCCGCGACACCTGATCCTCGGCACCATACAGACCATCACGGTGAACTCGCCCGCTGGGGTCCAGGTTACGCATACGAGCGAGCAACCGCTGGCGCACGTGATCGACCGGGCAGAGCTAGACCGGACGCTTGCCCGCCAGGCGGAAACAGCCGGCGCGACCGTGTATCTGAATGCGCAGGCCGTCGATGTCGTCCGGGATTCCAGCGCGGTCGTGATCACCTGTCGGCGGCCCGACGGGGAACTCCGGCGCCTCTATTGCAAGCTGCTGATCTTGGCGGGCGGTCCGCGGTTCATTTTTCAGGAGCGCCTCGGCTTGGGAACGTGCCCTTTGCTCTGGCGCAGCGCGCATGCCGAGCTGCCCGGCAACAGTTTGGCCAATCCGCAGGTCTTCCTCGGCCGCGATGTCGCGCCCGGGGCATTCGGGTGGGCGGTCCCGCTGCGCCGGGCCGGCCGGCCGTTCGTACGGCTTGGGGTGAACAGCCATTCCAATGCGTCGGAGTATCTTCAGAAGCTCTGTGCGGACCGGTTTCCCTATCTGCTGCCTACCGATGGACGTCTCCTGGCGCGCACCTGGATGCTGCCAATCGTGGCGCTGCCGCGCACGGCGGCCGACCGGGTCCTCGCGGTGGGCGATGCGGCAGGGCAGGTCAAACCAACCTCCGGGGGCGGTATCCTGTTCGGGATGCTGAGTGCTCAGGCGGCGGCCGAGACTGCGGCCAAGGCCCTCAGCACTGGCAGCGTGCGCCGCGAGAGTCTGTCCGAATATGAGACACGCTGGCGCGGGCGCATCGGCCTCGATCTGCGCATCGGCACGCTGTTTCGGCGGCTGTTCTCCCGCATGACGGACGCCGACGTGGACGAGCTGTTACGTTCGCTGTCGACCGAACAGATGCGCCGGTCGCTGCGCGGGGTCATCAGTTTCGATTGGCACCGCGAGATCATTCTTTTCCTCCTGCGGCACCCCTCGCTGGCTCGGCTCTTCCTGCGGCGCTGGTGGGATGCCGATGCCGAGCCGCCCTTTTCCGAACTCCCGATGTAGCTGTGGCCCCGGCACGGAGACCGCGCGACCGGCGCCCATGTGATCGCCAGCATCTCCCAAGAGAGCGGCACATCCGCGAGGAGTCGGCATGAGCAACCGGGCACCGATTGACGTAGTGATCGTCGGGGCAGGGATGCACGTCTGCGGCCGCGGGACCGGCACCTGCGGGACCGTTCTGCCGGCAGTCGTCCAGGCGCATCGAGATGGGGTGGTCGGCCGCATGCGCGTGGCAGCGACGTCGGCAGATTCCATGAAGCACTTTCAAGAGAAACTCGATATGCTCAACCGCCGGTTGGGCACGCAGGCCGTATTCGATGGGCTACCAAAGCACGGGACGGATCCGGAGGCCTGGCGCGCTGCCGTGAATCAGGTATCAAGCCGGGGGTGCGTCA
>DATJQT010000201.1:0-19411 GCA_035505475.1 Vulcanimicrobiaceae bacterium | reverse complement strand
GTCCGCGCCGCGAATCGAGGCGCCGTACTTCGGGAAGGTGCCGTAGTGAATGGGCACCTCGTACGTCTTGCCGGTGCGATTGTCGGTGATGCTCAGACTGTCCGAACCCATGAACCCCCTCCTTGTCCACACGGCCCGAGTTGAGATAACGGGAGGCTGCCTTGCGCAGCCTCTCGCTGACGCCCTGCAGGTGCACCTGGCTCTGATTCGATATGAGTGCGAAGGGGTTTAAGAATACTCTACAGAGCCCTACAGTGCCAAGTAGAGTCTTTGCCCGTTATCCAGGGCTCGACCGCCGGGTGCTTTTCAACATCTTTGTCGAGGTTTCGATCATTCTGTCGAGGAGAGCGCCGACCCGTTGCCGAAGGACTTACCCGACCTGCTTGCAGAGATTGAGCGCCAGGCGATCCAGGCGGCCCTGGACCAGCACCACGGCGTGCAGACCCAGGCCGCCCAGTCCCTCGGGATCAGCGAGCACATCCTGCGGCAGAAGGCGGCTGTGAGGGCGTGGATAGGGTTCTCGCGCAGATCAATACACCGGCGTCAGCCAGTGCTTGTACTTGGCCATCCGGCCGCGGATGATGTCCTGATAGAGCGTTTGGACTTTGCGCGTGACCGCCCCCACCTTGCCACTGCCCACCGGATAGCGGTCCACGGACGTGATCGGCGTAACCTCCCAGGCAGAGCCGCAGAACAAGACCTCGTCTGCGAGGTAGAGTTCCGTGCGGTCCACCTCTCGCTCGAGCGGGTCGAGGTGCATCTCGTTCACAAAGAGCTCGAGCAGCGTGGCGCGAGTGATGCTCTCTAGCACCCCGG
The DNA here is from genome assembly GCA_035505475.1 of Vulcanimicrobiaceae bacterium. Taxonomy (GTDB): domain Bacteria; phylum Methylomirabilota; class Methylomirabilia; order Methylomirabilales; family 2-02-FULL-66-22; genus 2-02-FULL-66-22. Next base: position 18,595 of record DATJQT010000201.1, on the reverse strand, counting down.
CCGTGACCGGCGGTAGTATGGGGCGGCCGTCGCGCACGATCATGACACAGGCGCCCGGGCCCTCGGCCACCTTGTCCCGGTCGTTTAGAATGATCGCGCCATCGTAGCCGTCCACTGCAGCCTGCACGTTCACCAGCCGGCTTTGATGATAGTTGGCGCCCGCCTTCACGCGCGGGGGCATGACGTTGTCCCCGATGCGCCGCCAGGCACTCACGCAGCAGGCGAACGGCTTGTCGTCGTCCAGCGTGCAGCGGCGGGGATTCGCTAGGATGAACGCGCCCGTCGTGACCGTCTGGGGCGTGTAAGCGTACAGCCCGCCCTCGCCGAAGTACACAGTCGGCCGGACCTGCACATCCTCGCGGAATCCATTCTGTGCGACGACGCCGGTGCAGCCCGCCGCGAGTGCCTCGGGCGAGAACGGCGGGGTCATCCGCATCACCTTCATGGATTGCTGCAAGCGCGCGAGATGCTCCTGCAATCGAAAGATGTACACCTGCCGCTCGTCAGGGTTATAATACCCCCGCAGCCCTTCGAAGACGTTGGCCCCGGTCAGCACCGCCACTGTGCTCACGTGGATCTTCGCATCGTCCCATTTCACGCAATCGCCGTTCAGCCAGACATACTTTGCCCGATTCGCCATTTGCTTTTCTCCTATTCAGTTACGAGACCGCCAAGGCTCATGGGTGCAATGTTCATGCTCCACCGTTACCCGGCCGGCTTTCACGACCAGCCGGGGCGTCGCGACGCCCGCGACGATGTCTTCCACCCGCTCTGCATTCCAGACGACGCAGTCAGCGCGCGCTCCTACGTGAAGGCCGTAATCGGGCAGGCGCAGAATGCGCGCGGGATACGTGGTGAGCATGGCGAAGACTTCGGCCAGGTCGCGGGCGGTGCCCATGTGGGCGCCCACGGCCACCAGGAATCCCATCAAAGGGAGGTTGGCGTTGCCAACCGGCGTGAACGCATTCTGCACGTTGTTGGTCGCTGCCGCAACTGGAATGCCGGCGGCGAGCAAGCGTTTCGCGGGGGCAAGCCCGCGGCGTGGATTCTTGATATCCTTCCGGCCCATCAGGTAGAAATCGGTTGCCGGCAACATGATCACGCCCAAACCGGCAGACTGCATCAGCGCAATAATGGGCGCCAGTTCTTCTGGGTCGAGCGCCGCCAGCTCCGACATGTGGCCGACGGCGACGCGGCCCTGCCAGCCCCAGCGCACCGTCTGCTCAGCGATGTAGCGCACGTGCAAGTGGTCGGGGTTATCAAAGAAATCGGCGTGGAAGTCGGCATCCATGTCGAAATCCCGCGCCAGCCGGAACACGATGTCGATCTGGGCGTGGGCGTCCGTATCGTTGTATGGGCAGCCCCCGACCAGGTCCGCACCCCGTCGGAGGGCTGCTTCGAGCAGGGCCTCGGTCCCGGGCGACTGCAGGATCCCCTCCTGCGCGAAGGCGCAGAGCTGCAGATCCAAGGCGGGCCGGTACTCGTCGCGGAGCGGGAGCAGCGCCTCGATCCCTTTCAGTTCCACAATGGGATCCACCTCGACATAGCTGCGCATCGCGGTAGTCCCCTGCCGCACAGCGAGGTCGAGCACGGCCCGCGCGCGCTGCCGGATGTCGTCCACGGTGAAGCCGCGCTTGGCTTCGCCGGTGATCCGCAACGCTTCTGCGAGCGTCCCCTCCACACTCGGCGTCCAGGCCGAGAGGAGTGCTTTATCGAGATGGATGTGGGACTCGACCAGACCGGGCGTCACTAGTCGATTGTCGCAGTCGAGGCTGCGCTGCGCAGAGCGGGTCGCCAGATCGCCGATCTCGGCGATGCGGCCATCCCGGCAGCCGAGATCGGCCGTCCGGCCGTCCGGCAATCGGCAATTGCGGAGGATCATGTCCATGACCCGCGCTCCTCAGCGTACAGCGTACATGGCGGCAAACGCTTCCAGCGCCTGTGTGAAACAGGCGAGCGGCGCGCGCGCGATGCCTGCGCCGATCTGGCCCGTGCCGGGAACCTTCCCGGCAATGCCTGTGTTGATAATGGGCGTGATGCCGGTCTCGACGACTTTGCGGATGTCGATGCCGACCGGTGTGCCCCGTTCGTCCATGGTGGGCATCTTGAAATGCGGGTGTTCGCCGAGGCAAATCTCGCTCATTTCTTCCGTGGCGGCAATCGCGTCTGCGAATCCACCGGCGCCGACGAAGCGCACGACCGATGGAGACGCCGCCATCGCGAAGGCGCCCAGACCGATCGTCTCGACGATGGCGGAATCGCCCATGTCCGGATTGGCGTCTTCCGGTCCGAAGCCGGGAAAATAGAGCCCCTGCGGCATCTCGACCGGCGCGGTGAACCAGCGATCGCCCATCCCCGCCACGCGAATGCCGAAATCGGTTCCGTTCCGCGCCATAGCCGCGACCATGGTGGACCCGGCCACTCCCAGACACGGCTCCGTCATCGCCTTCCCCGCCGCCATCGCGATATTCAGGAAGAATTGATCGTTGACGGCCAGAAACTCTGCCATGCGCGCCACCGCCTCTCGATCATGGTTCGCCCGTGCCATGGGACCCATCAGACGGCGAGTCAGCAAGGAAGAAGCCGCGACGTTCCGCTGATGCATGTCGTCGCCCATCCGGACCGCCTGCGCCATCAGGGCCCGCAGATCGATCCCCCCGCTTGCCCGCAGGCCGTTGCCGAGAATGGGACCGGCCTCGCGCGCGAGCCAGTGGAGCCGCTCCACGACACTGGCATCGTTGGCACCGAAGCGCAGGACCTTCCCGAGGCCCTCGTTAATAGTCACCGCAGCGCGTGTGCCGGCACTGCGATTCTCGACCACGAAGACCGGCATGGACGGCGTGATGATTCCGGTCATCGGCCCGACGGCTCCCCGGTGATGGCAGGGCCCGATCGTCACCTGCCCCGCTTCGACCAGTTGCCGAGCGGCGTCATCGTCTGCGGCCCAGCCTTCGTAGCGGACCGCACACAGGATTGCCGACTGAACCGTCGCGCACGCCCGGTCCCAGGCTAGTGGCGGCCCGGCGTGGAGGACGACCTGCCCGGTGAGATCGAGCGCTTCCGCGGCAGGCCGGCAGTCTACAAGAAAGATCTGGGCCTCTGTGAGCCGGCGCAGGGCTTCGTGATTTGCCGAGGCGATGCTCATGTCTCCTCCACGAGCGTGGAACGGCATCGAGATGCAGAACCGGTCAGCGCGTCGAGGGCGAGTTTGACTCCGGCCAGGGTATCCGCGCCGGATGTTGCCCCAAAGGTGCAGAGCGTCTGCGCCGCCCGTTGCACTGCTGCATCCGAGTCTGCCGTCAGCAGGCGCACAATGGGCTCCGAAAACGCGCCCCGTAACGCATACCACACAAACTCGCGGCCGATCGTGGTGGTGTGGTCGTCGAGATACGTCGCAACCTGCTCTTTTACTGCAGACTCCTCGACCCAACCCGGCACGAATCGAAACAGTACCGCGAGGATGCCAACCAGGCAGTCATCCCCGGCCGGGGTCAGTCCTTCGCCCAGGCCGATCAACTGCCGCACACTCGCGAGAAACAGTCCGCTGTCCCGGCGAGCGATCGCTGCGGCGATCATGCGCTGTGCCGGTTCGGCCGACGGCAGGAAAGGGCGTGCACTTCCGCACTGCGCCAGGCTACCTGCAAGACGGGCCGGCTCCATGTCACGGGCTGCAGGCATACCCGTCTCGATCCGTGCCGCATGGTCTGCAACGAGTTCTTCGGAATTCAGCATTTGGATGCGGCTGCCCGTGCGCTGGACGACTCCCCCCGGAACAAGATTCTTCGGCAGGCGCGGCACGGCCGCTGCGAACGGCGCACGGAGCCATCCCGGTCCGTGCAACGCGAGGAGTCTGCCATCACTCCACTGGATGTTGCAGGCGCTGGTGAACACGGAATGGACGCGCCCGGCTTCGGAGGAAATCTGTGCGAACCGGTCTGCGATGCCGTCGCTGACGGCCAAGACAATCACCGCAATCGCCCTTTTTGAGCGGTCCCAGCCTAGGTTACGCGATTTCGCCCCAGATACGCCTGCATGACGCTGGGATTCTCGCGCACCTGACTGGCCGCACCTTCTAGCGTGATCCGCCCCTGCTCGAGCACGTAGGCGCGGTCCGCCAGCGCGAGGGCCTGCCCTGCCATCTGCTCGACCAAGAGCACGGTTAGTCCCTCCTGCCGCAACCGCCCGATGGCCTCGAATATCTGCCGGACGAGGATGGGCGACAGGCCGAGAGACGGCTCGTCGAGGAGGAGCACTTTCGGGGCCGCCATGATGCCCCGCGCCAGGGCCAGCATTTGCTGCTGCCCGCCCGAGAGGCCCCCGGCGAGTCCATCGAGCCGTTCGCGGAGGGCTGGAAACAGGGTCAAGCTGCGCTCGAGGTCGCGGCCGATGGCTGCCGCATCCTTTCCATCCCGCCGGGCCAGTGTGCCCAGCAACAAATTTTCCCGCACGGTCTGGTCACCAAAGATGCCGCGGCCCTCGGGCACTAACACCAGCCCGCGCCGGGCGACCCAGTACGAGGGATGTCCGATAATAGATTCCCCGTCTAGCGTGATTTGGCCCCGCCAGGACTTTAGGACCCCGGCAATACTCCTCAGAAGAGTCGTTTTTCCGGCCCCGTTCACCCCCACGATCGTCACGATCTCGCCGGGGTGGACGCGAAGCGAAATCTCGCGCAAGACCTGGATGGAGCCATAGCCGCCCGTGACCCCCGAGAGCGCGAGACCGTTCATGCGCTTGCCCCGAGGTACGCTTCGATCACGGCGGGGTCGCTCCGTACCGCATCCGGCGTGCCGCTGGCAATCACACGGCCGTAATCCAGCACGGTGATGTGGTCCGAAATGGCCATCACCAGATCCATGTGATGCTCGACCAGTAATACGGACGGTCCCGTGGCACGGAGCCGGCTCAGGTCGGCGTCCAGTTCTTGTATTTCGGTGGGCGACAGGCCGGCGGCGGGCTCATCCAGCATGAGGAGGCGCGGTGCCGTCGCCAGCGCCCGAACGATCTCGAGCCGCCGGCGCAGGCCCGAAGGCAGCGACTCGGCCCGCGCGTGCGCCCATGGCCCGAGCCCGGCGCGGTCCAGCAGCACGCGGCTGGTTTGCAGAATCTCGCAGTCCCGCCGCACCTCCATCGGAAGGCCCAGCATCGCGGCGAGGATGATGCCCGGTCGGGACCCCGCCACGCCGACGGCGACGTTTTCCAGGACGGTGAGATCGATGAAGAGCTGGGGCGTCTGGAAGGTGCGCGCCACGCCCCGGCGGGCAATCGCGTACGGCGGCCGCCCGGTCACCGATTCGCCGTCCAAACGGATGTGACCGGCTTTGGCCACGTAGTACCCCGAGAGCACGTTCAGGAGGCTGGTCTTCCCTGCCCCGTTGGGCCCGATCACCGCCTGAATTCCCCTGCCCAGAGACAAAGACACGCCGGAGAGCGCCGCGACGCCCCCAAATGTGATCGAGAGCCCCTCGACTTCCATCAGGCGGTCCGTCGCCGGCTCCGGGCGCACGGGTTGGGATTCCAACTCAGGCCGGTTTGGCTCCGGCGGCTGGTCGCTGCTATCGGATTGCCGGCTGCGACATGCGCCGACCACCCCAGCCGGCAGCCAGTAGATCGAGCACATCAAGAGGCCGCCGTAGATGATCAGGCGGTAGTCTGTCAAGGAGGTGAGTAGCTCGGGTAACAGCGTCAACACTAGGCTGCCCACCGCCGGCCCGGCCACCGTGCCCTCGCCGCCAAAGAGGAGCGCGAGCAAGAAGAGGATCGAGGTCTGGAGCGTGAAGCTGTCGGGCGAAATGTAGCCGTTCATGAAGGCGAATAACGCACCGCCCGCGCCGGCAAATCCGGCCGAGACGGTGAACGCCACGATCCGCACGTAATACGCGGACAGTCCCAGCGATTCCGCGGCGACATCGCTCCCTCGCACCGCCAGGAATGCCCGGCCCCAAGCCGAATGGCGCAGATTCCTGGTCAGCCAGAGCGCCAGTGCCGCGACTGCCATGATGAGGACGTAGGACCAGACCAGGGAGGGTTTGGGAATGCGGAAGATGCCTCCGGGCCCGCCGGTGACCGGTATCCACTCTACCAGGATGCCTTCCACGATGATGCCGAACGCGATCGTCACCATGGCGAGATACGGTCCGGATACCCGGAGCGCCGCCCCCGCGACACCGGCCCCCACCAGCGCCGCGCAGAGGACCGCGGCCAGGAAAGCCAGCCACGGATTCCAGCCCAGCTTGACCGTGCAGATCGCAGCCGTATAGGCGCCGATCGCATAGAAACCGGCGTGGCCCAGCGACATCTGCCCACTGAAGCCTACGAGCACGTTCAGCCCAGCCGTGACGATAGTCAAGAGGCCGGCGCTCGCCACGATGTAAAGATAGTAGGTGTTGGCCGTGACAGTGGGCAGCAGCACCACCGCTGCGCCAAGGACGATCCAGCCGGCGCGCCGCATCAGATGCGCCTCGCGGGCTTGGCCCCCAGCAAGCCCCAGGGCCGGACAATGAGCACAAGGATGACCAGCCCGAAGCCGATGATCTCGCGCGCGCCCGTGGACAGGTATCCCGCCACGAAAGATTCCACCAAGCCATAGCCGAGGCCTGCCACGATGATCCCAGGGGCCGAGGTCAGCCCGCCGATGATCGCAACGGCGAAAGCCTTCAGGCCGATGATGGTCCCCATCGTTGCCGCCACGTTGAGCACCGGCGCGAGCAGCACGCCGGCAATGCCGGCGAGCAGGGCCGACAGGATGTAGGCAGACATGACGGCACGCGGCAGATGAATCCCCATCAGGCCGGCCGCTTCCGGGTTGTAGGCGACGGCCTTGAGCTGCTTCCCGTATGCCGTGTGGTGATAGAAGCCCTGCACCGCGGCCATCAAGAGGAACCCCACGCAGGGGATCAATAACTCCTGCGGGTAGAATCCAGCGCCCCCCATCAGGATCGGGCGCTGCGTCAGGGCCGACGGGAAGGCGCGCGCATCTTTGCCGAAGGTGAGCATCGCCACGTTCTCGGCGATGATGCCGCAAGCGATGGTCGAGAGCAGCCAGGCGGGGGAGGCGGCGCGAAAGAACGGCCGCACGGCGATACGCTCGATCCCCGCCCCGAATGCGGCGAGGCAGCCGAGCGTGGCAATGACGGCGGGGACGAACGGCCAGCCGAGCGCGACGAAGAAGGTGTAAGCGACGACGGCGCCGGCCATCACCGTCTGCCCCTGGGAAAAATTCATGGTCCGGCTGGTGGCCCAGGTGATGTGGTACCCGAGGGCCACCAGCCCGTACATGCTGCCCAGAGCCAGACCGGTGACGATGAGCTGGAGGATCACCCTACTTTTGCGCGACGGGCACGATCTTCCCACCCTTCCAGACCACCATGATGTAGTCCTGGTCAGTCAGGGCATCGTGCTGATCGGGGGTAAACGGCGGCTTGTAGGTCTTGATCAGACCGCGGTACTCGGTCTTGAGGTTTTCCAGGGCATCACGGACCTTGGCACCCTCGGTCGAACCGGCCTGCTGGATCGCCAGGGCGACCAGGTGCATGCCGTCATACGCGTTGGCCGTCCCCACTGGGGCAACCACGTCTTCCGGCCCCTTCACGCCGAATTTGTCCTTGAGGGCCTTCAGCACGGCTTCGCCGCGCTCGTTCTGCTTGCCGAAGAACGAATAGGTCTGCAGGAACGCGACGCCATCCGAAAGATCGCCGGTCAGCTCGGCAAAGCGGCCGCCCGAGATCCCCCAGTGGGCCACCATCGGGATCTCCCAGCCGATCTTGGCGCGGGACTTCACGACCTGCGCCCCCTCCGGGGCATTCGCCACCATGATGATGTGGTCGGCGCCGGCATTCTTGAGGCGCAAGAGCTGCGGGCTCATGTCGGGATCGCCCCAGTTGAATTTTTCGATGCCCACCGGCTTGATATTCTTCTGGCCGAGCCACTTGGTCAGGCCGACCTCGTTGGACTGGCCCCAAGCCGTGTTCTCGAGCAGGAGGCCTGGCTTGCTCTTCTTGAGGACCTCGGTGGCGTACCGCACCAGGAACTTGTCGGCATAATCGTCGTTGGCGGAGACGCGGAACACGTAATTCGGCTTCTGGCCGTTCTGGGCGATTTCCGTTCCGGCAGCCCAGGGGCCCATGTAGGGCGTCTTCAGTTCCAGCCAGACCGGCACCTCGGCCAAGGCCACTGTCGTGTGCAGCCCGCCGAAGACCACCACGGCTTTCTCGCGCTCGACCAGCTCACGGGCGTTCTTGACGCCCTTGGCCGGATCCCCCTCGTCATCCCGGATGACCAACTCCAGCTTCCGCCCGCCCAGCAGGCCACCCTTGGCGTTGATCTCGTCGATCGCGATCAGCATTCCGCGCTTGATCGCTTCTCCGGAAGCGGCGGATCCACCGGATACGGCGGCCCCAAGGCCGATTTTGATCGGGTCCTTGGATTGGGCCGACGCCTGGATGCCGAGACCACACAGGACAGCAACAGCCAGGCAGCAGAGCAGCGCGCGTCGCATGGAAACCTCCTTGGCAGGTATTCACCTACCGAGTGGGATGGAAGACCGGCAGTGGTCTTGGAAGACAGCGGATGTGCTGGACGATGCAATTTGTCGATCTTATTACCACAAATACCCTGAAAAGAAAACGTCCACTGCGCCTTGCGACAGCTCCTCAGAAATCCGCCTGCCGAGGCGCCCGCGGGAACGGAATGACATCCCGGATATTGCCCATGCCCGTAGAGAACTGGATCAGCCGCTCGAACCCCAGCCCGAATCCCGCGTGCGGCACCGTGCCGTAGCGCCGGAGATCCCGGTACCAGCCATAATCGTCTTTGCGGAGGCCGGCCTCCTCGATCCGCTGGTCGAGGACGCTGAGGCGCTCCTCACGCTGCGAGCCACCGATGATCTCGCCGATCTTGGGGACCAAGACATCCATCGCGGCAACCGTCTTGCCGTCATCGTTCAACCGCATGTAGAAGGCCTTGATGCCTTTCGGGTAATCCATCAGGATCACCGGCTGCTTGAAATACTCCTCGGTGAGGTAGCGCTCGTGCTCGCTCTGCAGATCCGTCCCCCACTCCACCGGGTATTCGAAGCTCTTGCCGGATTTCTTCAGGATATCCACGCCTTCGGTGTACGTGAGGCGCCGGAACGGGGTCTCGATGATGTGCCGGAGGCGAGCCACCACACCGGGTTCGATGCGGAGGTCGAAGAAGGCCATGTCATCGGCACGCCGCCGCAGCAAGTCGTCGAACAAGTATTTCAACATGCTCTCCGCAAGATCCGCATTTTCCGGCAGCGCGGCGAAGGCGATCTCTGGCTCGATCATCCAGAATTCCGAAAGGTGGCGGCTGGTATTGCTATTCTCGGCCCGGAAGGTGGGCCCGAACGTGTACACGCGAGTCAGCGCGCAGCAATAGGTTTCGACGTTGAGCTGCCCGGAGACCGTGAGTCGGGCCTCGCGCCCGAAAAAGTCCTGCGAAAAATCCACGCCGCCTTCTGCGCTGCGCGGCAGGTTCAGCAGGTCCAACGTGCTCACGCGGAACATCTGACCGGCGCCTTCGGCATCCGATGTCGTGATGATTGGCGTATGCACGTAATAGAAGTCGCGCTCGTCGAAGAATCGGTGCAGCGCGACGGCCAGCGTGTGGCGCACGCGCGCGACGGCCCCGAAGGTGTTGGTGCGCACACGCAGGTGGGCGATCTCGCGCAGGTACTCGAAGCTGTGTCGCTTCGCGCTGGCCGGGTAGGTATCGGGGTCATCCACCCAGCCGATGACGCGCACGGCCGAGGCGAGGATTTCGACCGCCTGCTTGCTGCCGGCCGACGCCGCCAGTGCCCCATCCACCTCGACCGCACAGCCGGTCGAGAGCCGCAGCACGTCCGTCTGGTAATTCGTGAGGGCGTGCTTCGCAATGACCTGGATCGGGTCCTGGCAGGTCCCGTCGTGCACGGTCAAGAAGGAGAGGCCCCCTTCCGCCTTCGAGTCGCGTCGCGTGCGGATCCAGCCCTTCACGGTCAACTCCGTGCCGACCGGGGCTTTCAGCGCATCGGATACCTTTAACCACGTCATGGGCGCCCTCCTCTGGCAGACTGCACGGGAAAGCATAGTAGAGGCTGGCAGCGCAGGCAAGCCGGAATGGGAGAGGGTTCACGGTTATTAGTTCAAGGTTCACGGTTCGAGCGTTCGCGGCTGCCGCGTGATGTCATACGCTTTACGCTAATACGCCGCCGGGATCCCGTCGCCGCGCGGATCGGCGGCGCCGGACAAGGCGCCCGTCGGGTCGCGGACGATCGCACCGGCATGCCCCATCAGATCGGAAAACGGCTCGATCAACTCCACGTCGTGACCCGCTTGGCGCAGGGAGGCCACGACGCTCGGATCAACCCGGTTCTCGATCTTCAGATTGGTGCTAGCTTGGCCCCAGGTACGGCCCAGCAGCCAGCGGGGCGCAGTGATCGCGGCTTGCAACTCTTGACCATAGAGCACGTGGCGCGTGAACACGGCGGCCTGCGTCTGCGGCTGCCCCTCGCCACCCATCGTGCCATATACCATCAGGCGGCCGTCTGCCAGCCGTGCCATCGCCGGGTTGAGCGTATGAAATGGTTTCCGGCCGGGACGGAGCAGGTTCAAGGCCCCGTCCGCCAGGGAGAAACTCATTCCACGATTTTGCCAGAGGACGCCCGTGCTGGGGAGCACCACACCGGACCCGAACTCCCAGTAAATGCTCTGGATCAGGCTGACCGCCCGCCCGGCGCCATCAATAACGCCCAGCCAGATCGTGTCGCCGCCGCCGGGCGGCGCGGGCCACGGCAGGGCCCGATCGGCGCGGATCCGGCTCGCCATCTTGTCCAGCTCCGAGGCGGCGAGATACGTGTGCGGTTCTTCGGTCGCGTAGGCGGGATCGGTGACGATGCGGTCGCGCACGAGGAAGGCCTGTTTGGTGGATTCGACCAGCCCGTGCAGGTGCGCGTACCCGTCCGCCGTGGGACAGCCGAGGCGATCGAAGACGCCCAGGATGATGAGCGAGGCAATCCCCTGGGTCGGTGGCGGCACGTTGTACACGTCTCCCGAGCGCAGCGCGGCGCGCAGCGGCGTCGTTTCGATCGCCCGATGGGCGGCGAGGTCGTCGGTCGTCACCGGGCTTCCAAGTCGTTGCAGGTCTGCCGCATTGGCCGCCGCAATCTCGCCACGGTAGAAGTCTGCCAAACCCGCCTGGGCCAAGCGCTTCAGCGTTTCCCCGAGACGCGGCTGACGGAAGGTCGCTCCGGCTTCGGGCGCGGCGCCACCCGGAAGGAACTGCTGGGCGTAGCCCGGGACGGGTTCGAGGTCGCCTCGCTTCAGCGCCGTGTAGCGGGACTGGCTCTTCGTGGCAGGGAATCCGTCGCAGGCGAACACGATCGCATCCGACAAGAGGCGGCTCAGCGGCAGCCGGCCGTCCCACTCCCGGGCAATCTCTAGGGCGGCCTCCCAGCCCGAAATGGCGCCGGCCACAGTGTTCGCGGCCCAGGGCCCTCGCGCCGGAACCGCCGTGTGCCCCGCCGCCCGGTAGGCTTCGGGCGTCGCTTTGCTTCCCGCGCCTCCGGTCGCCATGATCGCTCTGGGAGCACTCCCCGGCTCCGCCACGAGCCAGAAATTATCGCCCCCGATACTGTTCATGTGGGGATAGACGACGGCCACCGCGGCCGCGGTCGCCACCGCTGCCTCGATCGCATTGCCGCCGTCCCGCAGGACCGCCAAGCCCGCCTGCGCCGCCAGATGATGCGGCGCAACCACCATGCCACGGCTCGAGCGCAACGTATTCAGCATACCGACTCCTCTCCAGGCTTCACGGCACACGGGCAAAAAGCGCCGTTGCGGCTCCACGTCCTGCCTGAGCAGCTAGGGGTTTGTTGGCGGACCGCGCCGGGCGCGCGGACCGGACAAGAAGGGCGGCGGCGCACCCGGACCGAGCTTGGGGGCGATGGCGGCAAGCGTCACGGACGTGACCTCGAACACCCCATTCTCTGCCACGGACAGCACGCCGGTGCCGGGCTGCATGGAGGCGAAAAACAGGCGGCGGTCCTGAGGCGTGAGCCCCGCGGCATCGGGCGGCAAACCCTCCACTTCGATTAGGGGGGCCGCTCCCCGAAGGTGTCCGTCGGTCCCGAACGAAACCCACTCGTCGCAGACCGAGGGAGCATGCCGCAACCGGTCCATGACTGTCAAGGTGGATCGCGGATCGGCGAAGGCAGGGGCAATGAGGAAGAGATCAACGGCGGCCGCGGGGCAACCCCATAATCTCGCGCAGGGTGGTCCGGGCGTGCGCGTATTCCATGGGACTGAGCGGTTGGCCCCCGAAACGCACACGCTCGTACAATGCCGTGAGCGCCTCGGCGCGGCCGTGGAGCGGCGGCTCGGCGATCAGGGTGCCCAGAAACTCGCGCGCGGTGGTGCTTGGGCTCCGACGGTACCCCCGTCGCCCGAGGAGGCGCAACATGCCGTCGTAAAACGCGACGGGCGCGTGGTCCCGGCGGGCACGCCGCACCCAACGCCAGTCCAGCGCGTCCAGCCGCCAGCGGCGGAGAGCGATGCAGACAATTGCCACCAGTGCTACGCCGCCGAGGAGCCCGCGTGCATGCCGGCGCAGCGCAGCGACACCCCGCCCAAGCAGGGCCGACCATTGCCCGAGCGTTCGGCCGGTGGCGCTCTGAAATGCCATCGACCGCTGGCGTAGGCGCAAGGCAAAACTGGCCTGATCCAGCAGACTGTAGTCCACGACGTACCGGTTCCAGCGCCAGCGCAGCGCATCGAAACTCAAGGCGATCCAGCCACTTTGACCGAAGGCGCGTTCCTCGAACGCCGCCCGAGGGGTCGGGTCCACGGTGAGCCAATGCCCGTCGACATAAACCTCGGCCCAGCTATGCGCGTCCCGCTGCCGCACGGCCAGGTACTGGCCGACTTCGTTCCACTCGCCGCGCTGAAACCCGTTGACGAGCCGGGCGGGAATGCCCACCGCGCGGAGCAAGACCACCAAGCTGGAGGCAAAATATTCGCAGTTCCCGGTCCGGCGCTCGAACAGAAATTCCTCGAGGGGATCCCGTCCGGTGGCCCGCCCCAGGTCGAGGCTGTACCGGATATTCCGTTCAAGGTGGGTTGCGGCGCGCGCGATCACCTCGCTGGGAGTGGCCGCTCCTGCCGCCAATCGTTCGGCGAGCGCGCGCACGCGAGGTCGGAGCGCGGGCAACTGCAGGTAGCGTGCGCGCAGCCCTGCTAAGTCCTCGGGAGATTCCGACGTGCGCAGCCGACCTGGGTTGGGGCCAGCCACCTGCGACAGCACCTGGTAGCGGATCCGACCAGCGGGCGGAATGGGAACGGACAGGCTGCCCGCCGTGTCCATGCCCAGCCTAGGCAAAGGCAACTCGATGCCGACGACGCGGGGGGGCACGAACACCGCCGTCGTCCCAATCGGTTCTAGGAACACCTCCGCCGAGACGAACGGGACGCCCAACTCGTACGGTGCGATGAGATAGCGGCCCTGCCAGGCCTGGCGCACCGGGTGCACATCGGAGCGGCTGAGTGACCAGGTATGACCGTCGAACCGGTCCAGGGCAATCCCCCGCCAGCGCAGGTCGCCGAGGCGAGACAGCGCGCTCGGATCGTCGGGGAAACTCACCCGCATAATCACGGTCGGGTCGGTTTGAATGCTGCCGTACGTCCCCAGTTCGACGCGATCCGTGAAGCCGGTCGTTTGCACGCCGAGCGGCGCCCGAAACGGGAGGAACGCCTGGCCAAGGCGTGGGATGAAGAAGAAGAGGATGGCCGTGAGTGCCAGCGCGAGCGCCGCGGCATATCCTCCGCTCAACAGGAACCCACTCGGCATGACCTGTGTGGCGCGACCGGGACACGCGGCCAGTTCCGATTCGCGGGTCAGATCCCAGAGAATAAAGGCCCAGATCGCAAACACGACGTAGAGACAGAACACCAACAAGAACCCGAAGCTCGCGGTCAAGGTTGATGCTGCCAGAAGCTGCAGGAAAGTCAGGAGCACGAGTTCCAAATGCTCGCGGGGGGTGCGGGCGTGAAATAGCCGGTACACGACCAGGAATAGAAGCAGGTGCAGGAGCGCCGCAATGATCGAATCTGCCAGGAACAGCAAATCCGCGAGCGCAAAGATCAGGAAGCCGACGGTAAACAGTTCCCAAAAATGCGGGAGCTGGCCGAGGCGCTCCGAAAAGAGATCTGGACGCCAGGCGGCAGCGGTCAGCCCTGCCACCAGCACAAGTGCAGCCGGATGCACGGTGTCCGTGAGGTAGAGCGCTGCCAGCGCATCCAGGACCAGAATGTGGCCCATCAACCGAAAGGTCAGCACGAGGCTCATGCAACTCCCCGCCGACCCAGACGCACCCGAACTTCCCGCTCTCCTCCCGCATCAATGGGGCGCGGCGCCCGCGGAATCGTGTACAGTGCCAGGCGCTCGAGGATCCGGTCCAGGTGGCGCTCGCCGGCGCCCAACCCGCTCGTGCCCTCGGCCGTGACCACTTCGATCTGCGCGCCACCGCGGATCGCATGCGCCGCCAACGATGCGACGTAACTGAGATCGGCCTCGACCTGGTCGGCGGACGCATCGACCGGCGGGTCTTCCATGATCACGCAGACCTGCGGGTGCTCCTCGTCTTCCAGCTCTTTCAGCACCAGGCTGCCCGCCCGGGCGGAGGTCTTCCAGTGCACCAGCCGTAAATCGTCCCCCGCCCGGTAGGGCCGGAGATTGTACAGCCCGGCACCGCGGCCGCGGCGGTGACGCTCCTGCGAGCCCAGACCCAGCGCGGCCGGAACCTCGGCGGGCGGAAGCGCGCGCACGGCGGGATACACTAGGATCGGCTTGATCAGCGCGGGACGGGCGATCTTATCGAAGAGCCCGAACGGATACCGGGTGGACAGGATGAGCCCCGGGAGATATTGCAGCCCCCGGCGCGGGAAGGTCAGCGTATAGAGCCAGGTCTCGGAACCATCTGGGGGAATCGCCAGAAAGAACCGGTGCACGCCCGACCCGCTCGCGGGGTTGGCCTCCTTGAGGTGCAGGGCGAAGGACGTCATCCACCGCTTGCGGTTGAGCAGCGTGGCTCCGAACGCTGCCGGCGTTCCGGCGTACACCCGCTCCGGCATTTCCCGCTCCAAGCGCACGCGCCGGAGGCTCTGTTCTGAAAGCAATCCAGAGACCGCCAGAAACGCCAGGAGCATGGCGACCATCAGGTACAGGAGATTGTTCCCGGTGTTGGTGGCCGCCAGCCCGATCACCAGGGTGGCGCCGACGAACCACCAGCCCTCGCGCGTGGGGCGGATGGTGCGCGGAAGCCAGTACCATTTGCGTGGAGGAGGGGGGGCGCCAAAGGCCGCAAGGGTGGGCAGGTGCAGGGGGACAGGAACGCCGTGAGAGACGCGCGAGGGATCAGCGGGGCGGAGCCCAGACCGCCTGCCGGGCTGGCGCTGCGCGCGTCGCTTGGCCATTTCTCTCCCTCGCCCCCCCGCCCTCTCGCCCTCTCGCATTTCTGCTCTTAACGCGGCACGGGCACCGACTGCAATATCTCGCGGATCACGCGCTCGGTGTCGAGCGACCCGTCGCTGCCGCCGTCCCACCGCGAGCGCAAGATCACTCGGTGGGCGAGGGCCGACACAGCGAGTTGTTTCACGTCGTCCGGCACACAGTAGGCGCGGCCGTCGGCCAGCGCCAGGGCTTTGGCGGACGTGAGCAACGCCAACGCCCCGCGAGGACTGGCCCCCAGCGCCAACGCGTCGTGCGTGCGCGTCGCCTGCACGATGCCCATGAGGTAATCCAGCACGGCGTCCTCGACACGGACCGCCTCGACCGTTTTCTGCAGTTCCGTGATCGCCGCCGATTCAAGCACAGGCCGGACACGGTCCAACCGCACGGCGCCGGCGCCGCACAGAATTTGCCGCTCGTACTCCTCGTCCGGGTACCCGACACGAATCCGGAGGAGAAAACGGTCCATCTGGGATTCCGGGAGCGGATGGGTGCCCTGGTATTCGAGTGGGTTCTGCGTTGCAAGGACCATGAAGGGTTGCGGCAGAAGGTGCGTATGATGATCGAGGGAGACCTGCCCCTCGTTCATCGCCTCGAGCAGGCTCGACTGCGTCTTGGGCGTGGTGCGATTGATCTCGTCAGCCAAAACGATGTTCGCAAAGATCGGCCCGGGCTTGAACTGAAACTCCGTCGTGCGCGGATCAAAGACCGAGATGCCGAGAATGTCCGAGGGCAAGAGGTCGCTCGTGAACTGGATGCGCTGGAAGCTGAGGCCGAGCGAGCGCGCCAGGGCCTGGGCCAGCGTCGTTTTCCCCACGCCGGGCACGTCCTCGATCAACAGATGCCCGCGCGCCAGGAGTGCGACGATGGCCAGGCGCACCACGTCCGGTTTGCCGACGAGCGCCTGGCCGATGCTCTCTTCGAGGCGGCGGATCGATGCCAGGTTCCGTTCCATGCGCGGCCTCCGGACGCAATCCTACGAGCGCTAGTCAGGACCGATAACAGCAATCGCGGCCGAATCGCCAGGTCCAATCACGACCAAAGAACGACCCTCTAATGTCTATCGGCCATGAACGCTTCACCCTTGACCCCGAACATCGGGCAGGTGCTATTGGTCATTTCTGCCGTGCGTCATCGCCCCTGACTCGCGGTCATCGGCACGCAGCAGGTGGGCGAGGTGCTCTCGGACGGCGGCAGCAGTTTCCGGCCGACGCAGCGCAAACTCAATGAAGCACTTTGCATACTCGACGCGGTTGCCGATGTCATAGCGGCGGGCCTGCCAGGCCAAGGCGTACACGGCCGTCCGCTGGGCAAGCTGGTTCATCGCGTCGGTCAGCTGGATTTCCCCGCCGATGCCGCGGCCGGTGGTGTCGAGACAATCGAAGATTTCCGGTGTGAACACGTAGCGGCCGGCGATGGCGAGATCGCTGGGGGCCCGGTCCATGGCGGGTTTTTCCACCAGCTGCCGCAGCCGGATCACATCGGGATTCCCGTCCAGGGACGTGCCGTCCACGATGCCGTAACGGGTCACCCACGCCCGGGGCACCCGATGGACGGCGACGGCACTGGCGCCATGTGTCTCGTAGACATTCAGGAGCTGCCGGAGCCCCGGCGCTTGGCCCGCCGGTGGGTCGATGATCGTGTCCCCCAGCAGCACCGCAAAGGGCTGCCCCCCGACATGGTCGCGCCCCAGCCGGATGGCATCCCCGAGGCCCAGCTGTTCCTTCTGGCGGATGTAATGGATCCGGCAACGCTCCCCGATGCCGCGGACCGATCCCACCAATTCATGCTTGCCGGCCGTGGTCAGGAACGCCTCCAGCTCCGGCGCAAAGTCAAAATGGTTCTCGATCGCCTGCTTGCCACGGCCGGTCACGATCAGGATGTCGTCGATGCCGCTGGCAACCGCTTCTTCGATCACGAACTGCAGGACGGGGGTATCGACGATGGGCAGCATTTCCTTCGGCATGGACTTCGTTGCCGGCAAAAAGCGGGTGCCCATGCCCGCCGCAGGAATGACGGCCTTGCGTACCGCAGGAACGCGCGAGGTCGAGGCGTTCACGCCCGCACCTCGCTTTCGCCTGCGCTGTCGGCCTCGATCTGTGGAATGATGAGGCGCGCGCCCATCTCCCCGTAGGCCGCCGCCAGGCGGCGGAGGCGCTCAGGATCGCCATCGGTGCAGCCGACCACCGCCCCGCCGGACCCGGCGAAATTGACCGCCGCGCCCAAGCGCCGCCCGATGTCCACCAGGTTGCGGTTGCCGGCGCTGATCTGGATCAGTTGTGCCCGCAGGTCGAAATTCGCATCCATCAACGGACCAATCTCCGTGCCGCGCCCGCTGACAAGCAGATCCCGGGCCTCTTGCGTCAACTCGGCCCAGCGCTTGATCGCCTCCAGCACGGCCGCTTCACCGCGTTGATACCGGCTGCGAAGATCATTGTGTGTGACCTCCGTGCCCTCAGCCAAGTTGTTGTGATAGGCCACGTAGAGCGGCGGCAACATTCGAGGCGGAATCGGCTCGTACAGGCCGTGGCCGTCCCGCGCCATGCGCTCGCGGTCGAAGTCCATGAAGACCACGCCCTCATACACTTGAATCACGCGGTCTTGCAGTCCGGCACCGATCTTCAACTCGTCCAGCTCCACGCTGAGCACCAAGCCGGGCAAGAGCGGCTGCGGGATCTCCACCCCGAAGAACTGCATGAGCCCCCGCATCGTCGCCGTGATGATCGCGCTCGACCCGGCCAGCCCGACGCGTACCGGAATGTCGGTCTCGTATTCGATCGTGCAGTTGCGGTCGAGAACCCGCCCGATCTCGCGACAGTAGTCATTGAACCGTTTGATCGTCGCCTTGATCAGCCGGACGCCGCCATAATAGCCATGCACCCGCACCTCATCCGTCAGCTCGGCGAAGCTGGCAAATTCCGCTCGGTCGGAGCGGTCCGGTCGGACGGTCAGGCGCGGCGATTCATACAGCGTCACGCGCGCGCTGAAGTTCCGGACGGTGAGCGAAATGGTCTTCCCGAAGTAGCCGTCCGAAGGATTTCCGATCAACCCCGCTCGAGCGAACGCCTGCGTCCTGATCAGCATGAGTCCTCCG
>DATJQT010000200.1:0-15176 GCA_035505475.1 Vulcanimicrobiaceae bacterium | reverse complement strand
ATGGTCATGCCGGGCGACAATGTCACGATGGAAGTCACCCTGATCCAGCCCATCGCGATGGAGAAGGAGCTCCGCTTCGCCATCCGCGAGGGCGGCCGGACGGTGGGCGCCGGGGTGGTGAGCGAGGTGGTGGAGTAGGAGGCCGAGGCCGATCATGCGCGAGCAGATTACGTTATCCTGCGGCGAGTGCAAGCGCCGCAACTATTCGACGACCAAGAACAAGCGGACCACGACCGACCGGGTGGAACTGTCGAAGTATTGCCCGTGGTGCCGCAAACACACCCCCCACCGGGAAACCAAGTAGGTGGGGAGGCCAGAGGCCTGTAGCTCTAACGGTAGAGCGGCGGACTCCAAATCCGTAGGTTGGGGGTTCGAATCCCTCCAGGCCTGCCATGCACAGGAACCGGTCGGCGGGTTGCCTGCGGGGACCAGAAAGGGCGAGAGACGATGGCGCCGGTGATCGAACGGCTGCAGACGCTCTGGGGCTCGACGCTCCAGTTCCTCAAGGAAGTGCGGGTTGAGCTCAAGAAAGTCACCTGGCCCGGACGGAACGAAGTCATCGGCTCGACCGCGGTGGTCATCGTGGCCAGCTTCGTGGTCGCCTTCTTTTTGGGATTCGTCGATCTGGTGTTGCAGAAGGCGCTGGGAACCATCCTGAGGTAGCTCCCGGCCGGAGAGTGCGCGTGATGACGACCGAGCAGGAGACCCCCGAAGCCGCCACGCCGGACGTGGAGGAAGCGCCGTCGCCCGCCCCGCCCGCGCCGCCGCTGCCTCCGCATCACCAGTGGTTCGTGATCCATACCTACTCGGGGTTCGAGAACAAGGTCAAACAGAGCATCGAGCAGCGCGTCGCCGCGCTGGGGCTGGCGACGATGGTGTCGCAGGTGATGATCCCGACCGAGACGGTGGTCGAGTTGAAGAAGGGGAAGCGGCGCGAGGCGTCGCAGAAGTTCTTCCCTGGCTACGTGCTGGTGCGCATGGAAATGACCGACGACCTCTGGTACCTGATCAAGAACACGCCCAAGGTGACCGGCTTCGTCGGGCCCGGGGTCCGGCCCACGCCGATCCCGGAGGCACAGGTCCAGGCGATCCTCCATCAGGTCGAAACCGGCGCCGAGCGCCCCAAGCACCGGATCCTCTTCAGCCGCGGCGAGAGTGTCCGGGTCATTGATGGGCCGTTCTCGAACTTCACCGGCGTCGTGGATGAAGTCAAGCCGGACAAGGGGCGGCTCAAGGTGATGGTGAGCATTTTCGGCCGCCCCACTCCTGTGGACCTCGAATTCCTCCAAGTGGAGCGCGTCTAGAACGGATCGACTGGCAGCCTGCAGGAGGGCGCCCCTCCCGCTGTCCCTGCCTGTGCGAAGGAGGCCGAATGACGAAGCGGATCGCCAAAAAAGTGGCTGCCCAGGTCAAGCTCCAGGTGCCGGCCGGCAAGGCCAATCCGTCGCCGCCGGTGGGTCCGGCGCTGGGCCAGCACGGCGTCAACATCATGGAATTCTGCAAGGCCTTCAACGCCCAGACGCAGGCGCAGGAAGGGCTGATCATCCCGGTAGTGATCACGATCTATGCGGACCGGTCGTTCACGTTCATCACCAAGACCCCGCCCGCGTCGGTGCTGCTCAAGCAGGCGGCGGGGATTGCGCAGGGCTCCAAAGAACCCAATCGCAACAAGGTGGGCAAGGTCACCCGGAAGCAGGTCGAGGACATCGCCAAGACCAAGCTTCCGGACCTCAACGCCTACACGATCGACGCAGCGGTCAAAGTCATCGAGGGGACCGCACGCAGCCTGGGCGTCGAAGTCGTCGGGTAGGAACCGTTCCGCCGGCGGCGGCCCACCTCAGCCGCGCCGGGGACCACACAGGAGGGAGGCTCTGATGGCGCATACCGGCAAGCGGTACGCCAAAGCCGCAGCGGCAGTTAAGCAGCGCATCGACGGGAATGGCGACGGCAACGGCGAACTGCCGCTGGCGGATGCCGTCGCGCTCGTCAAGTCCAACGCGACTGCCAAATTCGACGAGACGCTCGACCTCGCGGTCCGGCTCGGCGTGGATCCCAAACATGCCGATCAGATGGTCCGCGGGACGGTGGTGCTTCCCCACGGGACCGGGAAGAAAGTTCGGGTCCTGGTCTTCGCGAAGGGGGAGAAGGAAAAAGAAGCCCAGGACGCCGGCGCCGATCTGGTCGGCGCGGAGGACCTGGTCGAGAAGATCCAGGGCGGCTGGCTGGAATTCGACCGGGCGATTGCCACGCCGGATGTGATGGGGCTGGTCGGCCGACTGGGCAAGGTGTTAGGCCCGCGCGGCCTGATGCCGAACCCCAAGACCGGCACGGTCACGTTCGAGGTCGGGAAGGCTGTCCGCGAATTCAAGGGCGGCAAGATCGAATTCCGGGTCGAGAAGGCGGGTATCATTCACGTGCCCTTCGGGAAGGCCTCCTTCACGCCCGACCAGCTTACCGAAAACGCCGTCGCGGTCCTGGAAGCCTTGCTCCGGGCGAAGCCCGCTGCGAGCAAGGGCCGCTACGTCAAGGGCGTAACGGTCTCATCCACCATGGGTCCCGGGGTCCGGGTAGACGCCAACGCCGTGCAGGCGTTGGTGAAAGTCTAGAGGAGGCTGTCGTGGCGCGGGAAGAGAAAGTCACAGCGATCGCGGAACTGCGGGAAAAGCTGGGCAAGGCCCGGGGCGCGGTCCTGACCGATTTTCGCGGACTCACGGTCGCCGACATCACCGAGCTCCGGGCGGCCCTCCGCAAGAGCCAGGTCGAGTACACGGTGGTCAAGAACACGCTGGCCAAGCGGGCCGTGCAGGACACGGCGGTGGCCGGTCTGTCGGCGCTCTTCGAGGGACCCACGGCGGTGGCGATCAGCGTCACCGATCCAGTGGCGGCCTCCAAGGCCGTGACCCAGTGGGCGAAGGGGCGGCCGACGTTCACGATCAAGGGCGGTGCCGTCGAGGGACGGGTTGTCACCGCGTCCGATATTGCAAGTCTTGCCGACCTGCCGAATCGCCAGGTGCTGCTTGGCCGGCTCGCTGGCGTGATGCAGGCGCCGATCGCAGGGCTGGCCCGAGTGCTGGCGGCCTCGCTGTCGGGCTTCGCCAACGTACTGGATCGTGTACGGGAGCGGAAAGAGACGGGGGCGGCGTAGGACCCGCCTCACCGGTGTATGGGCTGATCGCAGGTATTCGAGAGGAGGATGTGATGGCGCAGGTGACAGTCGGTGACGTGTTGGAGTCCATTGATTCCTGGACGGTGCTGGATCTGAACAAGTTGGTCAAGGGCATCGAGGAAAAATACGGCGTGTCGGCGGCAGCCCCAGTCGCGGTGGCCGCGGCTGCTCCGGCCGGCGGTGGCGCGGCAGCCCCGGCGGCCGAGGAGCAGACGGAGTTCAGCGTCATCCTGGCCGGCTCAGGCGACAAGAAGATTCAGGTCATCAAAGAGGTGCGGGTGATCACCGGTCTCGGCTTGAAAGAAGCCAAGGACCTGGTGGACGGGGCGCCGAAGCCGGTCAAGGAAGGCGTCTCCAAAGCGGAAGCCGAAGAACTGAAGAAGAAGCTCGAAGCCGCCGGGGCCACCGTCGAATTGAAATAGCCCTGATGGGCAGACCCGCGCACTGATGGCCGGACACGCAGGTGAGGGAGTAACGCATGGCAGTTGTCAAACGAGCCGGGGGCGAGGATCGCGTCAGCTTTGCCAAGATTCATGAAATCATCGGCATCCCCAACCTGATCGAGATCCAGCAGCGCTCGTACGAGCAGTTCCTCCAGGTCCGAGTCGCCCCGCAAGAGCGGGATGACTCGGGCCTGCAGGGGGTCTTCAGCAGTATCTTTCCGATTTCGGACTACAACGACTCTGCGTCGCTCGAGTTCGTGCGCTACGAGTTCGGTGATCCGAAATACACCGCCGAAGAGTGTTGGGAAAAGGGGATGACCTACTCGGTTCCCCTCAAGGTCACGCTCCGGCTGGTGGTCTGGGACAAGCAGGTCGGCAGCGAGGCGCGGAGCATCCGGGACATCAAGGAGCAGGAAGTCTACCTGGGCGAGATGCCCCTGATGAGCGAGCACGGGACGTTCATCATCAACGGCACGGAACGGGTGGTGGTTAGCCAGCTGCACCGCTCGCCGGGGGTGTTTTTCGATCACGACAGCGGGACGACCCACAGCAGCGGGAAGACGCTGTTCTCGGCCCGCCTGATTCCGTACCGCGGCTCGTGGTTGGAATTCGAGTTCGACGCGAACGATGTCCTGCACGTGCGCGTGGATCGGCGGCGGAAGTTTCTGTCCACGATCCTGCTCCGTGCGCTGGGCTATTTCAGTAACAAGGAAATCCTGGGACTGTTCTATGGCCGGGACACGTTGCACCTGACGGAGCGCGACGTGCGGCTCGACCTCGCCTCGCCGGGGGCGATAGGCTACCGCGCCGCCAAGGAAGTGACCGACGGCAAGGAAACCGTGATCCAAGCCGGAAAGCGGATCACGCGCAACGGTCTGAAGCGGGCGATGGCCGCCAAGGTGAAGCAGGTGGCGGTCTCGAAGGAAGACGTGATCGGCCGCATTCTGAGCGAAGATGTGGTCGACGCCCGGACCGGCGAGGTCCTGGCGGAATGTGCACAGGAGATCACCAGCGAGCTCCTGGAGAAGCTGCAAGGGCAGAAGATCGACGCGATCCAGGTGCTCTCGGGCCCCGATAACCGCGAGGTGTTCGAGATCCGGGAGACGCTGCTTAAGGACACCACGCGGGGCACCGACGAGGCGCTGGTCGAGATCTACCGTCGCATGCGGCCCGGCGATCCCCCGACTTTGGAAAGCACCAAGGCGCTGCTCGAGAACATTTTCTTCAACCCGCGGCGCTACGATCTGTCCAAGGTCGGCCGGCTCAAGATGAACAAGAAGCTGGGCATGGAGATCCCGCTCGAGGAGCGGGTGCTCCGCAAGGACGATATCATCGAGGTCATTCGCTACGTGCTCAAGGTCAAGCGCGGCGAGGGCCAGGTGGACGACATCGACCATCTCGGCAACCGGCGCGTGCGGGCGGCCGGCGAACTGTTGGAAGACCAGTTCCGCATCGGCCTGGCGCGGATGGAGCGCGCGGTGCGCGAGCGGATGAGCACGCAGGAGCTGGAGACCCTGATGCCGCACGACCTGGTGAACGCCAAGCCGGTCACGGCGGCGCTCAAGGAGTTCTTCGGCTCGTCGCAGCTCTCGCAGTTCATGGACCAGACCAATCCCTTGGCCGAGCTGACCCACAAGCGGCGCCTCTCGGCCCTCGGCCCGGGCGGCCTCTCGCGCGAGCGCGCCGGGTTCGAAGTGCGCGACGTGCACCCGACGCACTACGGCCGCATGTGTCCGATCGAGACGCCGGAAGGCCCCAACGTCGGCCTGATCGCGTCCTTGTCCACCTACGCCCGGGTGAACGACTTCGGGTTCATCGAGACGCCGTACCGCAAGGTGCGGAGCGGGCGGGTGACGGACGAAATCGAGTACCTGACGGCAGACGAAGAAGAGCGACACACGGTCGCGCAGGCCAACGCCGAGCTGGACGGGCGCAACCGGTTCGTGACCGAGCGCGTGTCCGCGCGCGCGGCCGGCAACTCGGTCATGGTCGAGCCGAATGCCATCGAATACATGGATGTCTCGCCCAAACAGCTGGTCGGCATCTCGACGTCCTTAGTGCCATTCCTCGAGCACGACGACGCCAACCGCGCCCTGATGGGCGCGAACATGCAGCGCCAAGCGGTGCCTCTGCTCCGGCCCAACGCCCCCGTGGTGGGCACCGGGATGGAATTCGTGGCCGCCAAGGACTCGGGTGCGGTGGTCGTGGCCAAGCGCTCCGGGACGGTCGAGGCGGTCTCCGCCGACCGGATCCTGGTCCGGTCTGACCCGAAGGAGCCCCGCTCCGACGGCCAGGACGGCGGTTCGGGCGTGGACATCTACGCGCTGATGAAGTTCCGCCGCAGCAACCAGAACACCTGCATCAACCAGCGGCCGATCGTGGCCAAGGGCGACCGGGTGAGCAAGGGGCAGGTCATCGCCGACGGCCCGGCCACCCAGCAGGGCGAGCTCGCGCTCGGCCAAAACGTGCTGGTCGCCTTCATGCCGTGGGGCGGGTACAACTTCGAAGACGCGATCCTGATCAGCGAACGGCTGGTCAAAGACGACCGCTACACCTCGATCCACATCGAGGAGTTCGAGATCGAGGCCCGCGACACCAAGCTGGGCAAGGAAGAGATCACGCGCGACATCCCCAACGTGGGCGAAGAAGCGCTCAAGGATCTCGACGAGAGCGGCATCATCCGGATCGGCGCCGAGGTCAAGCCGGGCGACATCCTGATCGGCAAGGTCACTCCCAAAGGCGAGACGGTGCTCACGCCCGAGGAGCGGCTGCTCCGCGCCATCTTCGGCGAGAAGGCCGAGGATGTCCGCGACGCCTCGCTGACCGTGCCCCCGGGCATCAGCGGGACGGTGGTGGACGTCAAGGTCCTCTCTCGCAAGGGGGTCGAGAAGGACGAGCGCGCCAAAGCGATCGAGGACGACGAAGTGGCGCGCCTGCAGAAGGATTTCGAAGACGAGATCCAGATCATCGCGGCCCAGCGCGACGTCACCATCCGCGACCTCTTGCAGGACCGCGTGGTCGGCCGGGACGTGAAGTCCCGCGGCGGCCGCCGGGTGATCCTGGAGAAGCGGCACAAGCTGACCGCCGCGGTGCTGGCCGACATGTCGCCAGAGGATATGCTCGAAGCGGCGATGGCCCTGGACGAAGAGACCGGCGCCTCCGTCGCCAAGCTGATCGAGGATTCCAACGAGCAGGTGCAGGCACTCGAAGCCATGCTGGTCGAGCGCAAGGACCGCCTGAAGCGGGGCGACGAATTGGCTCCCGGCGTTCTCAAATTGGTCAAGGTGTTCGTCGCGATGAAGCGCAAGCTGTCGGTGGGCGACAAGATCGCCGGCCGCCACGGCAACAAGGGCGTCATCGCCAAGATCCTGCCCGAAGAGGACATGCCCTATCTGCCGGAGGGCACCCCCGTCGAGGTGGTGCTCAATCCCCTTGGCGTGCCGTCCCGGATGAACGTCGGCCAGATCCTGGAAACCCACTTGGGCTGGGCGGCGCAGGCGCTGGGCGTGCGCGTGGCCTCGCCGGTCTTCGACGGCGCGGCCGAAAAAGACATCAAGCTCATGCTGAAGCGGGCCAAACTGCCCGCCTCGGGGAAAACCGTGCTTTTCGATGGGCGGAGCGGGCGGCCGTTCCACCAGGAAGTCACGGTCGGCTACATCTACCTGATGAAGTTGGCCCACCTGGTCGACGACAAGATCCACGCCCGTTCGATCGGGCCGTACTCGCTGGTCACCCAGCAGCCGCTGGGCGGCAAGGCGCAGTTCGGCGGTCAGCGATTCGGAGAGATGGAAGTGTGGGCGCTCGAAGCGTACGGCGCCGCCCACACCTTGCAAGAGATCCTCACGGTCAAGTCGGACGACGTCATCGGCCGGACCAAGATGTACGAGTCGATCGTCAAGGGCGAAAACGCGCTCGAGCCCGGCTTGCCCGAATCGTTCAACGTTCTGGTCAAGGAATTGCAAAGCCTTGCCCTGGACGTGGAACTGATGAAGGAATAGTGACAGCTTCGGGTCGCTGGTCTCTCCCGTTCTTGGCGAGAGGCCAGCGGCTAGCAGCTGGCTAAAGGAGTGACCGTGGAGAAGTTTTTCGGGTTCTTTGACGAGAAGCCTGTCGACCCCACCAGCTTCCGCGCCATCCGGATCGGCCTGGCCTCCCCGGAGAAGATTCGCAGCTGGTCGCACGGGGAGGTCAAGAAGCCCGAGACCATCAACTACCGCACGTTCAAGCCCGAGCGCGACGGCTTGTTCTGCGCCAAGATCTTCGGTCCGACCCGCGACTGGGAATGCAACTGCGGCAAGTTCAAAGGCATCAAGCACAACGGCGTGATCTGCGACAAGTGCGGCGTCGAGGTGATCCGCTCCAAGGCCCGTCGGCAGCGGCTCGGTCACATCGAGCTGGCCTCGCCGGTCGTGCACATCTGGTTCTTCAAGTCGATCCCGAGCCGGATCGGCTACCTGCTCGACATGTCGCTCCGCGATCTGGAGAAGGTCCTCTATTTCGAAGAGCACGTGGTCATCGATCCGGGGAAGACGCCGCTGGCCTACAAGCAGCTGTTGACCGAGGAGAACTATCGGAAGGCGCTCGAGGAGTACGGGGACGGCTTCCGCGCCGCGATGGGCGCCGAAGCGATCCGCGAGCTGCTGCGCAAGATGAACGTGCCCGAGCTGGGCAACCAGTTGCGCGAGCGGATGAAGAAGGAAACCTCGCAGCAGAACCGGAAAAAGATCACCAAGCGGCTGCGCATCGTCGAGGCGTTCCTGAACTCCGGCAACCGGCCGGAGTGGATGGTGCTCGAGGTCATCCCGGTGCTCCCGCCGGAATTGCGCCCGCTGGTCCCGCTCGATGGCGGCCGCTTCGCGACCTCCGACCTGAACGACCTGTACCGGCGCGTGATCAACCGGAACAACCGCCTGAAGCGGCTGATGGAGCTGCGCGCCCCCGACATCATCATCCGGAACGAGAAGCGCATGCTGCAGGAGGCCGTGGACGCCCTGTTCGACAACGGCCGGCGCGGGCGCGCGCTGAAGGGCCAGAACAACCGGCCGCTGAAGTCGCTCTCCGACATGCTGAAGGGTAAGCAGGGCCGTTTCCGCCAGAACCTTTTGGGCAAGCGCGTGGACTACTCCGGCCGCTCCGTCATCGTGGTCGGCCCGGAGCTGAAGTTCCACCAGTGCGGCCTGCCCAAGAAGATGGCGCTCGAGCTGTTCAAGCCGTTCATTTTCCGGAAGCTTCTCAAGGACAACGAACACGTCGCCACCATCAAGAGCGCCAAGAAGATGGTCGAGCGCGGCCGGCCCGAGGTGTGGGATGCCTTGGAGCACGTGATCAAGGAGCACCCGGTCCTGCTCAACCGCGCCCCGACGCTCCACCGGCTCGGCATCCAGACCTTCGAGCCCAGCCTGGTCGAGGGCGAGGCCATCAAGATTCACCCGCTGGTCTGTGCCGCCTTCAACGCCGACTTCGACGGCGACCAGATGGCCGTGCACGTGCCCCTCTCTCCCGAGGCGCAGCTCGAGGCGCGCCTCTTGATGTGGGCGCCGTACAACGTGCTGAGCCCGGCCAACGGCTCCCCGGTCGCGGCGCCCAGCCAGGACATCGTGATCGGCTGCTACTACCTGACCCGCGAGAAGACCGGCCAGAAGGGCGAGGGCATGAAGTTCGCCGACATGGACGAGGTGCGGGCGGCGTACGATGCGGACGAGGTGGGGCTCCTCGCCAAGATCAAGCTGCGCTGGGACGGGGAGCTGCTGGAGACCACGGTGGGCCGCGTGCTCTTCAACGAAAACCTGCCGGCCTCACTGCGCTTCATCAACGGAGAGATGAACAAGCGCGAGCTGAACCGGCTGGTCGCCCAGTGCTATTACCTGCTGGGCAACAGCGAGACCGTCAAGCTGCTCGACGCCTTGAAGGACCTCGGCTTCCGCTACTCGACCCTGGCGGGGATCTCGATCGGGGTGGACGATCTCCTCATCCCTGCCAGCAAGGAAGCGATCATCGACGAAGCGAACCGCGATGTGATCAAGGTCGAGAAGGAGTACCACGACGGCCTGATCACCAACGGCGAGCGCTACAACAAGATCATCGACGTCTGGACCCACGTCACCGAGCACGTGGCGGACGAGATGTTCAAGGAGATCGAGCGGCACGAGTCGGGCGAATTCAACCCGGTCTTCATGATGGCCGACTCGGGCGCCCGGGGCAGCCGGCAGCAGATCCGGCAGCTGGCCGGCATGCGCGGGCTGATGGCCAAGCCGTCGGGCGAAATCATCGAGACGCCGATCACGGCCAACTTCCGGGAAGGCCTGACCGTGCTGCAGTACTTCATCTCGACTCACGGCGCCCGGAAGGGCCTGGCCGACACGGCGCTCAAGACCGCCGACTCCGGCTATCTCACCCGTCGCCTGGTGGACGTGGCGCAGGACATGATCATCAACGAGCTGGACTGCGGGACGATCAACGGGATCTGGGTCAGCCCCCTGATCGAAGGCGGCGAGATCATCCAGCCGCTCCGCGACCGGATCCTGGGCCGTGTGCCCTTGGAAGATGTCGCCGATCCCTTCACCGGCGAGGTGCTGGTATCCGCCAACGAAGAGATCGTCGAAGTGCTGGCCCGCCGGATCGAGGACGCCGGCATCGACCGCGTCCACATTCGCTCCGTGCTCACCTGCGAGGCGCGCCGGGGCGTGTGCATCAAGTGCTACGGGCGCAACCTGGCCACCGGCCGGATGGTCGAGCTGGGCGAGGCCGTGGGCGTGCTGGCCGCGCAGTCGATCGGCGAGCCGGGCACACAGCTGACCATGCGCACGTTCCACATCGGCGGGACGGCCACGCGCGGCACCGAGCAGACGCAAATGGAAAGTAAGTACGCCGGGACCGTCCGGTTCAAGAATCTGCGGACGGTCAAGACGGCGGCGGGCGATCTGGTGGTGATGAACCGGAACGGCTCGATCGAGATCGTGGGCGATAAGGGCCGGGCCCGCGAATCATACGACCCGGTGTACGGCGCCCGCCTCAAGGCGGTGGACGGCCAGCAGGTGACCGCCGGACAGGTCCTGGTCGAATGGGATCCGTTCACGACCTCGATCCTGACGGAGTTTGCCGGCACGGTGCACTTCCGGGACGTCCAGGAAGGCGTGACCATGAAGGAAGAGGTGGACGAAGTCACCGGCCTCTCCCAGAAGGTCATCGTCGAGCCGGGCGGCAAGGAAGAGGTGCAGCCGCGCTGCTCGATCAAGGATGCCAGCGGGGTGACGGTGTTCAAGTCGCAGTTGCCGGTCGGGGCGCACCTGATGGTGGCGGACGGCCAGACGCTGGCGGCGGGCGACGTCATTGCCAAGATCCCCCGCGAGACCACGAAGACCAAGGACATCACCGGCGGTCTGCCCCGCGTGGCGGAGCTGTTCGAGGCCCGCAAGCCCAAGGACCCCGCCATCATCTCGGAGATCGACGGCCGGGTGGAGTTAGCCGGGATCACCAAGGGTCTTCGGAAGATCCTGATTCGGGGTGAAGGCAACGACCCTCCGAAGGAGTATCTCATTCCGCGCGGCAAGCACGTGACGGTGCTGGAAGGCGACGAGATCAAGGCCGGCGAGCCGCTCATGGACGGGCCGATCAACCCGCACGACATCCTGCACGTCAGAGGGGTGGAGGCTCTCCAGAAGTACTTGGTGAACGAGGTCCAAGAGGTTTACCGCCTGCAGGGCGTGAGCATCAACGACAAGCACATCGAGGTGATCGTCCGTCAGATGCTGCGCCGGGTGCGGGTCGAGGGTGTGGGCAGCACCAATTTCCTGGCCGGCGAGCACGTGGACAAGGCGCTCTTCGAAGAGGAGAACCGGCGCGTGCGGGCGCAGGGCGGCGGTCCGGCCACGGCCGAGGCGATGCTGCTCGGCATCACCAAGGCATCGCTCAGCACCGATAGTTTCATCTCGGCGGCCTCCTTCCAGGAGACCACCAAGGTGCTCACCGAGGCCAGCATCAACGGGGCGCGGGACGAACTGCGCGGCCTGAAAGAAAACGTGATCATGGGTCGGTTGATCCCGGCCGGGACCGGCATGCGCTGGTATCGCGAGACCCGGATCGCCACGCCCGAGGCGCCGCCCGCACCGGCGGAGCCCGATGCGACGGCCGCCCAGGAGACGGCGGCGGAGCTCTTGCAGGCGATGGATGTGAATCTGGCCTAACGGCCGTTGCCAGACACGAGATACGTGTAGATAAGCGCACATACTCCTTGACAAACTTGGGGGGGCCGCGTACACTCCGCCGGTTCTCCACAAGTACGTGGAACGGAAAATCCAATGCCGACGATCTCCCAACTTGTCCGCCGCGGCCGGAAGGCCGTCTCGAGTAAACAGAAGGCTCCGGCGCTCCAAAGCTGCCCGCAGCGGCGAGGGGTGTGCGTCCGCGTGTACACGACCACGCCGAAAAAGCCGAACTCGGCCCTCCGGAAAGTGGCGCGCGTCCGGCTGACCAACCAGATCGAAGTCACCACGTACATTCCCGGCGTCGGCCACAACCTGCAGGAGCACTCGATCGTGCTGATCCGCGGGGGCCGCGTGAAGGACCTGCCGGGCGTGCGATACCATATCATTCGGGGAGCCCTGGACACCGCCGGCGTGGCGGATCGTCGCCAAAGCCGGTCGCTCTACGGGGCAAAGCGACCCAAGGCAAGTTAACCGAACCGGCACGGGACTGCGGGGCATCCCTCCGCCTTCCGTGCCGGTTTCTTCTCTTGGGGGTCCACCCATCGGGGCAGTGAGGAGCAGGGCATGCCGCGACGGAAGGTAGCCGAAAAACGAGAAGTCCTGCCGGATCCGATGTTCGGCAGCAAGCTGGTCACCAAGTTCGTCAACTCGATGATGGCGCAGGGCAAGCGCAGCACGGCCGAGCGCATCTTCTACGGGTGTATGCGGCTCATCGAGGATCGTACCAAGATGGATGCCCAGAAGCTGTTCAAGCAGGCCATCGACAACGTCAAGCCGGTGCTCGAGGTCAAGTCGCGGCGGGTCGGCGGCGCGACCTACCAGGTCCCGGTCGAAGTCCGGGCCGACCGGCGCACCTCACTGGCCCTGCGCTGGGTGATCGGCTACGCGCGAAGCCGATCCGAGAAGACGATGCAAGAGCGGCTGGCGGCCGAGTTGATCGAGGCGGCCAACAACCGCGGCGCGTCGGTCAAGAAGCGCGAAGACACGCACAAGATGGCGGAGGCCAACAAGGCCTTCGCGCACTATCGCTGGTAGCACCACCCCGGGCTTTGGCCCGGGCGGAAGGACGTAGCCGTGGCGGACACGCAGACGCTGGACCGAACCCGGAATATCGGCATCATGGCCCACATCGATGCCGGCAAGACCACCACGACCGAGCGGATCCTCTACTACACGGGGAAGACGCACAAGATCGGCGAGGTGGACGAGGGTTCGACCGAAATGGACTGGATGGAGCAGGAGAAGGAGCGGGGGATTACCATCACCTCCGCGGCCACGACCTGTTATTGGAACGACTACCGAATCAACATCATCGATACGCCCGGCCACGTCGATTTCACGGTCGAGGTGGAACGCTCGCTGCGAGTGCTGGACGGCGCCGTCGCCGTCTTCGATGCCGTGGCCGGGGTGGAGCCGCAGTCCGAGACGGTTTGGCGCCAAGCGGACAAGTACGGCGTCCCGCGCATCGCGTTCATCAACAAAATGGACCGCACCGGGGCGGATTTCGAGCGCGCGGTGGCGATGATCGCCGAACGGCTCGGGGCGAACCCGGTTTGCGTGCAGCTGCCCTACGGGAAGGAAGACAAGCTGAAGGGGGTCCTCGACATCCTCAGCATGAAGGCATTGGTCTGGGACGAAGAGACCCTGGGCGCCGCCTATCACGAGGAAGCGATCCCGGCAGGGCTCTTGGCTGCGACCCGCGCGGCCCGCGACAAGCTGCTCGAGGCGGTCGCGGACCAGGACGATGCGCTGCTCCACAAGTACGTGGCCGGCGAAACGGCCACGGTCGCCGAGATCCAGGCCGCGCTGCGGCAGGCGACGCTCAAGTTGAAGGTCGTGCCGGTGCTCTGCGGGGCGTCCTTCAAGAACAAGGGCGTCCAGCCGCTGCTCGACGCGGTGGTGGCCTACTTGCCGTCGCCTATGGATCTGCCCCCCGTCGAGGGCAAGCATCCGAAGACCGGCGCGGCTGAGATCCGTCCGGCCAGCGAGTCCGTCCCGTTCTCGGCCCTGGTGTTCAAGATCATGGCCGACCCGTTCGTGGGCCAGTTGGCGTACTTCCGGGTCTACTCGGGCGCGTTGGATTCCGGGTCCTACGTGTACAACTCGACCCGCGGCACCAAGGAGCGGGTCGGCCGCCTGTTGCGCATGCACGCCAACAAGCGCGAGGAGATCAAGCGCGTGGCGGCCGGCGACATCGCGGCGGGGGTGGGACTCCGCAACGCCAAGACAGGCGATACACTGTGCCTGGAGAGCAAACCCATTGTCCTCGAGGCGATGGAGTTTCCCGAACCCGTGGTCTCCGTCGCGATCGAGCCCAAGACCAAGGACGGGCAGGAGCGGCTGTCGATGGCGCTGGCGTCGCTCTCTAACGAGGATCCGACCTTCCGTGCGATGACCGACGAGGAGCTGGGGCAGACCATCATCTCAGGGATGGGTGAGCTGCACCTCGAGATTATCGTGGACCGGCTGCTGCGCGAATTCCGGGTCGAGGCGAATGTCGGCAAGCCGCAGGTGGCCTACCGTGAAACGATCACGGCCCCGGTCGCTGCCGAGGGCCGCTTCATCCGGCAGACGGGCGGCCGCGGGCAGTACGGCCACGTCAAGATCCAGATGGAGCCCTTGCCCCAGGGGGGCTTCGAGTTCGTCAACAAGATCATCGGCGGGACGATCCCGAAGGAATACATACCGGCGGTGGAAAAGGGCGTGCGCGAAGCGATGGAAGGCGGCGTCCTGGCCGGGTACCCCTTGGTCGACGCCCGCGTGACCCTAGTGGACGGCTCCTACCACGAGGTTGACTCGTCGGAGATGGCGTTCAAGATCGCCGGCTCGATGGCGTTCAAGGACGGGGCCCGGCGCGCCAAGCCGAACCTGCTCGAGCCGATCATGCGCTTCGACGTGATCGTGCCGGAAGAGTTCGTCGGGCAGGTGATCGGGGACCTGAACTCGCGGCGCGGGCGCGTGCTCGAGATCGAGGCCCGGCCGGCGGCGCAGGTCGTCCGGACCGAGGTGCCGCTGGCAGAGCTGTTCGGCTACGCGACCGATCTCCGCTCCGCAACGCAAGGCCGGGCGAGCCACACGCCCTTCCAGTTTGCCCGCTATCAGCCGGTCCCGGCGCAGATCGCCGAAGAGATCGTCGCTAAAGTCGGAGGCCGCACGAGCGCGTGACCTCGCCGCGTCCGGTCGACCGGGCGTAGAGTGCGAAAGTCTGGGAGCGCTCCGGGCGCCCCCAAGGAGAAGCCAGCATGGCCAAAGCCAAGTTCGAACGGACGAAAGAGCACATGAACGTGGGGACCATCGGCCACATCGACCACGGCAAGACCACCCTGACCGCGGCGATCACCAAGGCGCTGGCCTACAAGAACC
>DATJQT010000199.1:0-3679 GCA_035505475.1 Vulcanimicrobiaceae bacterium | reverse complement strand
CGGCTCGCACCGGCGAGGTGATCACCTACGCCGAGCTCGATGCACGCTCGAACCGGTTGGCGCAGCTCCTGTGGTCCGAAGGGCTGCGCCGCGGCGACCACATCGCGGTGTTCCTCGAGAACCATCTTCGCTATTTCGAAGTCGCCTGGGCGGCGTTCCGATCCGGGCTCTACCTCACCACCGTCAACCGCTATCTGACCGCGCCGGAAGCCAGCTACATCGTCGATGACTGCGGCGCGCAGGTGCTAGTGTCCTCGCGCGCGCTGCACGGCGTGGCGGCGGCGATCCCCAACCAGGCGCCGGGCTGCCGGCGCTTCCTGGTGGTCGACGGCCTGCCGGCGGGCGCGTCGGATCGCTTCGAGAGCTACGAGGCCGCCGTGGACGCGCACCCGGCGGAGCGCCTCGACGAGGAGCCGCTCGGCGACTTGATGCTCTACAGCTCGGGGACGACCGGGCGGCCCAAGGGGATTGCCCGACCTCTACCAAGCCGCTCGGTATCGCGCGGCCTGGCGATGAACGCCGTGCTGCGGGGTCTGTTCCGCGTGGACGCGGACTCGGTGTACCTCTCGCCCGCGCCACTCTATCACTCGGCGCCCATCGGCTTCTGCACCGCCATGCAGTCGCTCGGCGGCACGGTGGTCATCATGGAACGCTTCGACGCATTGGAAGCGCTGCAGGCCTTGGAGAAGTACTCGATCACCCACAGCCAGTGGGTGCCCACCATGTTCACTCGCATGCTGAAGCTCCCGGAGGAGGAGCGCGCCGGCTACGATCTCTCCCATCATCAGGTTGCGATCCACGCCGCCGCTCCCTGCCCGCGCAAGGTGAAGGAAGAGATGTTCGAGTGGTGGGGCCCGATCCTGCACGAGTACTACGGCGGAACCGAGCTGAATGGATTGACCTACGTCGGGCCGGAGGAATGGCTGGCGCATCCCGGGACCGTCGGGCGCGCGGTGATCGGGACGATCCGCATCTGCCATGAGGACGGCACCGAGCTGCCGACCGGAGAGGCGGGTATCGTGTACTTCGAGCGCGACGAGGCACCCTTCCAGTACCACAAGGACCCGGAGCAGACGCGCAGCGCTCAGCACCCGAAGCACCCGAGCTGGACGGCCCTGGGAGATGTGGGCCACCTCGACGAGGAGGGCTTCCTCTACCTCACTGACCGGGCGTCGTTCATGATCATCTCGGGGGGAGTCAACATCTATCCCCAGGAGGTCGAGAACGAGTTGATCATGCATCCCAAGGTGGAAGACGTGGCCGTGATCGGCGTGCCCAACTCCGAGTTCGGAGAGGAGGTGAAGGCGATCGTGCAGCCCGCTGCGGGCGTGAGCGCCGATGCAGCGCTGGCTGAGGAGCTGATCGCCTACGCTCGCGGGCGTCTGGCGGCGTACAAGTGCCCGCGCTCCATCGACTTCGACAGCGACCTCCCGCGCCTCCCCACCGGCAAGCTCTACAAGCGGCTGCTCAAGGACCGCTACTGGGGGCGCGGCGACTCGAAGATCGTCCAGGACTAGTCTTGACCGCCCTCGACTACCTTTCAGCTGTCAGTCACACGGGCCACTGCTCGACACGCGCAATCACAGCCATATTTCACCTTCCGAGTGTGCCGATAGATCTCGCTGTGGGGAATAGCCCGTGCAGCGGGCGTACGAACGCGGGGGCGGCGCGGCCACAAAAGCCAGGCGCCGCGGTGGGGTGGTCTTCTCTCTCTCCGCCTCACCGGCT
Source organism: Vulcanimicrobiaceae bacterium (assembly GCA_035505475.1). GTDB lineage: Bacteria > Methylomirabilota > Methylomirabilia > Methylomirabilales > 2-02-FULL-66-22 > 2-02-FULL-66-22. Next base: position 1,951 of record DATJQT010000199.1, on the reverse strand, counting down.
GCGGCGGGCCATTCTGCCATTCGTGTGTGCCCCGGGGGGACACCCACCAAGTTATTGTTCGTGGCCGCAGCCAGTGCTTCGCAATGATGATCGACTCCTGCCAAACTCTGAAGCGTCCACAATCTGTTCTGCGCAGTGGTTGACAATACGCTGTGAGTAGTGGTGGACCAAGAGGGGGCACGCAGGGAGTCGCGCGCGAGTTCCCGTTGCCGCCGGTGCCGACGGGTTCCTCTGACGGCTACACCGCCACTGCCGCCGCTGGCTCGCTGGCCAGCAGGTGGCGGCGCCAGCGCCCGCGCACCTTGATCGCCAGTTTCCGGGCCACCGCGATGATCGCTCGTTTGCGCCCAATCCGCGGAGCCAGGTTGGCGAAGCGTTCCTGCAGCTCCGTGTCGCAACCTTGGCGTACGGCACTCCACGCACACTGCAACAACAGCGCCCGCAGAAAGCCCGGACCGCACTTTAAGATGTGCCACCTATCTTCTCCATCGGAGCCTCCCTTCTGGCTGCGGCGCTCACCGCAGCGCGTTCTGGTTGAGTTACTCAGAAGGGTCATGGCTCCTTTCCCCATTTGCAACACTGCGAGACCGAGCACATGGTAACTCCCGAGCGCCGCGCCTCGGCGTCGAGCCCTTCCCAACGCTTTGCGCGCACCAGCTTGAGCGAAGGCGCGATGCTGCTCGGGTGAGGTGTTCGCTCACCGATGGCGGCCAAGTGTAGCCGCTACGGGGTGTTTTGCTTCGTAACGTTGCGTGATTGCGTTCCAGTACACGTACATTTTGTGCCGCTACTACATAAGCGGATGGCAGATAACCCCACACGCCGTCCGGGTAGTGGGTGCAGTTCGTGCCACGACGGCGCCCCTCAGGAGAGGCCTCGAAATCTGCGACCTGAACCGGCACGTCCGCATACCAGTTCCGGCGCCAGATCGCGTGCTGTCACCCGACGAAGCATCACGTCTCATCGCAGAAGCGGACCAGGGTTACTATCGCACGTTTTTCCTGACTGCGGTCTTGACGGGCGCGCGCGTTGGTGAGCTGACCGCACTCACCTGGCCCGACGTTGACTTCGACGCCGCCACGATCGCGATCCGCCGAAGTGTATCATGGGCCAAGGACCGGACCTCGGAAGGAACCTCAAAGCCCAGGTTTTACGAACCGAAGACGCCAAGTTCACGCCGATTGATTCCCCTGACACCAGAGCTGCTGTCTGCACTGAAGCGATGGAAGCTCGCGTGTCCACCCAGTGCGCTGGGTCTGGTCTTTCCGAATGCCGAAGGTACACCTCGGCACCGCAGCACCATCGCGCAGGAGGGCTTGCGCCCCGCTCTGAAGCGAGCCAAGTTGCGGCAGGTCACAATTCACTCGCTCAGACACACGTTCGCGTCGGCTTTGATCATTGACGGACAGAAGGTCACTCGAGTCGCGGATCTGTTGGGTCACTCAGACCCGGGCGTGACGCTCAAGGTGTACGCGCACTGGTTCACATCAGTCACGCGGATCAGGCAGCGTTCAGCCTGAGGTTCGGTGACTTGGCCGAGGATGCGTACACCAAGGGAGTGGAAGGTCACGCCAACGTCCAACCCGTGATCAAGGAAGCCGACGCCCGCGTGGCCATGATCTTCAGCACCGGCTGGCATACGGATTCGCCCTTTCTCGCCCGGCCGCCGGCGATCAGTATGCTGCACGGGGTCGACATTCCCCCTTCGGCGGTGACACCATGCTGGCCAACTCGGCGTTGGCCTAGGCGCTCTTGAGCGACACCATGAAGGCAATGATCGCCCCGCTCAAAGTCCGCATGTCGATGCGTGGGGTGCTGGGGGCGGCGCAATCGGTGATGGAACCCGACGACAGCCCGCTGGGCCGGCTGGCAGCATCACGGCACGCCAGCCAGCTGGACGAGGCGGTCAAGAGAAGGTTGAAGGCAGCGCGCATCCGCTGGTGCGAACGCA
>DATJQT010000198.1:0-24649 GCA_035505475.1 Vulcanimicrobiaceae bacterium | reverse complement strand
AGGCGATGGTCATCAGAAACAGGCCCATCAGGACGCCGGGAATGAACCCGCCGACGAACAGCCGGGCGACGGAGACGTTCACGATCGCCGCATAGATGACCATCGGGATGCTGGGGGGAATGATGGGTCCAATCGTCGCCGCCGTGGCCGTGATCGCCGCCGCGAAGGCCGGGCTGTAGAGGTCCCGGATCATCGCGGGGATCAGGATTGCGCCCGTCCCCGAGCAGTCCGCGACGGCGGAACCGGACATGCCCGCCATGATCATGTTGGTGACCACCGTCACGTGCGCGAGGCCGCCGGTGATGTGACCGACCAGCGAGCGCGCGAACGTCATCAGGCGGTGAGTCACCCCGCCGGCATTCATGAGCGAGCCCGCCAGCAGGAAGAAGGGAATGGCGAGCAGGACGAAGCTGTCGGTGCCGCTGATCATGCGTTGAACGATCAGCTCGATCGGCACCGTGCCGGTGAACAGGACGTAGCCCAACGCCACGCCGGCCATGCAGAACGCGATCGGCACGCTGAGGGCCATTAGCCCGACCAGCGCGATAAAGAACCAGGCCACCGTCATGGCGGCGGCTCCAGGCTCGCCGCCGCCGCGTCCGGCTCGCGCCCGCGCCAGACCGCGACCAGCGCTGCGGCGTAGCGGATCGCCATCAGGCCCATGCCGAGCGGGAAGGCCGCGTACACATACACCCAGCGGATGCCCAGGGCGGGGCTTTCGGAAGCGCCGGTGATCTGCAGGAGGTGCACGCCCTTGACGGCGAGGATCAGGACCACCGTCAGCGTGAAGGCGTGCGAGACGAGGAGGAGCCAGCGCCGGGGAGCCGCGGGGAGAATCTTGGCCAGGTAATCAATCGAAATGTGGGAGCCGCGCTTGACGATCAGCGCGGCCCCGATGAAGATGATCCAGGTGAAGACCATCCGCGCCGCCTCCTCGGTCCAGGAGAGCGGCGCGTTCAACACGTAGCGGGTGAAGACCTGCAAGCTGGTGATGACCACCAGCAGGGCCAGGAAACTATAACAGATGGCCTCCTCGGTGAAGGCGAGGAGGCGCCAGAGGCGCCGCCCCGCCTCGGTCACTTCATGCTCCGGATTTTGTCGTACACCCCCGGCCCCCACTTGGCCTCGAACTTCTTGGGGACGTCCTGCACCGCCTTGCGGAACGGCTCGAGGTCGGGCGCGCTGATCGTCACGCTCATGCCCTTGAGGGTGGCCTCGAACTTCGCATCCCGCTCCACCATCTGCACGGCCAGGAAATCCGCGCTTTCGATACAGCTCTCATCAATGACTTTGCGCAGATCGGCCGCGAGACTCTGATACCAGCGCTCGTTCACCTGGTAGCTTTGCCCGGTCGCCTGGTGCCGCGTGAGGGCGACGAACTTTGCCACCTCGGGCCATTTCTGGTCGGTGCCGGAGCTGAGCGGGTTTTCCGCCCCGTCAATCGTGCCCTGCTGCAAGGCCAGGTACACCTCGAGGTATGGCAGCGGCGTCGGGCTGGCGCCGAGCGCGCGGAAGGTCTCGACGTACACTGGAATCTCGGGCGTGCGGATCCGCATTCCCTTGAGGTCGGCTAGGGCGGCGACGCGCTTCTTCGTGAACACGTTGCGGAATCCGCCGAAGCCCAGCGAGGGCGTGCGGACGCCCGCGGCCTTGATCAGGCGCTCGGACAGCTCTTCGCGGATCGGCGAGCGGATCACCTTGGCGAAATGCTTCTCGTCGTCGAAAAGGTAGGGGGCCTCGAAAATGTCGTAGGCGGCAATCGTCTGCGCCAGGATGCCACTGGAGCCAATCGCCATCTGGACCCCGCCCAGGCGCACCTGCTCGAACTGTGCCTTGTCATCGCCGAGCTGGCCGGCGGGGAAGACCTGGATGTCCAGCACCCCGTCCGATTTCTTGGCGGCCACTTCCGCCAGCTTGACGGCGGCGAGGTGCAGCGGGTTGGCGGTCGGGAAAAAGTGGGCGAGGCGGATGCTGATCTTCTGGGTCCCGGCAATCACGGCCGGCGCCCGCCAGGAAGACGCGACACCGGCGCCGGCGGCGAGGCCGGCCAGACGGACAAAGGTACGGCGGCTCAGTTTGCGCATCGCAACTCCTCCTCGCTGACGAGAGACTCACAGGGGCGCGAAGACGAACAGGCGCAGAGGCGAATGGATAAAACGAAGCGGGCATTCCCTTCGCCCCTGCCCCTCTGCTCTTCAGCTTCCCCGCTGGTTGATACCGCTGGGGTCGCTTGCCTGTCAAGGGGAAGTTGGCGTGCGAGACTCAGCGCATTGCGCTGACGGCCGCGTAGGCGCGCCCGACATCCGGAAGCGGCGGCCAGCCGAGCACGGCCATGCCGTCGGTCACGTAGTCGGGGTCCCGCATGCCGAGGAGGACGGCGCTCACGCCCGGGGTGCTGACCACGGCCCACAGCGCCTTGCGGGATAACGGCTCGGCGCGCCGGGCGAGGGGCAGTTGGGGGTTGAGGGCCGCCGTCACCTGGTTGCTCTTGGCCTGGCTCTGCTGGGCTGCGCGGACGGCGTGGGCATGGAGGAGGGCGTCCAGCGCGGGGAGATAGCGGTCGCGCCACGCCTGCCACGTCTGCGCCAACGGCTGTCCCGCCAATCCGTGATCCAGGACAGAGACGACTTGGGCGACGGCCGAGGTGATCATGTAGGCTTCGATTTGTTCCCAGTGGTCGAGGCCCTGGATCTGGCTGCCGATCGCGCGCAGCTGATCCGCCCAGCGGAACCATTCGGTCGGTGGCGGGCCGCCGTTGCCCGCCCGCACCCGGGTCGCGATGCCGGCCCGGAACTCGTCTTCGAGGGCCGCAACTTTGCGGGCGCTCTGGTCGAGGCTTTCGGCAGGCACGACGGCCTCGGGGAAATCGGCCAGCCGGAACAACGTGCGGCCGGCCATGGCGTTTAGGGGTCGATTGGCGAGGACCCCGATTCCCCGCTCGGTGGCCCACTCCAGCGGGGTCCGATCGCGGCTCGGGCCGGTGTTGGGCTGGCGGAAGGCACCGGATTCGACCAGGTTCATGGGGAGCTGCAGCACGCGGAAATGGTGGTCCGGTCCGCCCGCCGCCTCTGCCGCGTCGAGCATGAGCGAGAGCGACGTCGCGTCGGCATCCGTCGGAGGCGACGCGGCCGTGTTCGAGGAGACGCCGTACCAGCCGATCCGGCCCGCCCGCACCTGCGCCTCCAGATAGCCAAAGGCCTCGGTCAATCGGCGATAGAACTCCCGGCGCACGTCATCCAATTGTGTGCTGCCTCGCTCGGCCGCCTGGGACAAGAAGTATTCCGGGTTGTGGAGCAGGCACACGTCCAAGCTCTCCAGACCGAGGCGGTCCAGCGAGCGGGCAAGCTGATCTTCGAGCCAGACCGGATGCACGCAATGCCAGAGGTCGTCGCTCATCTTCACCATCTCGGGAAAGGCGTGCCCAGCGACTTCACGCTCTTGCGCCAGGGCGAGGTTTTGCCCTTGCGCGTAACCGATCTTGGACACGACGACGATCGCTTCGCGCATGGATCGTCCGGACCGGATCCGTTCGTTGAGGACGGTGCCGATCAGCCGCTCGCTGGCGCCATCGGTATAGTTGGTCGAGGTGTCGATCAGGTTGCAGCCGGCGTCGAGCGCCGCGTCCAGTGCGGCCGCGTGCTCCGGGGTCTCATCGTCCACGCGGTAGCCGCCGAATCCGAGCCGGCTCACGGTCAATCCCGTGCTCCCCAGCGGACCGAATCCGTGCTGGAGGATGCCGGGAAACTGCTTGGCGTGGGCGGCGGTGGCTGCCGCCGTCGCGCGGCCGGGCCGCCGGGCCGCGATCCCGACCCGCCGCGGCTCGGCCGGGCGCTGGAGCGCTTGCGGCACCTCGGCGGGATCGGTCACGGGCGTCTGGCAGGTGAAGTTGCGGCAGACGTAGAGGGCGGCCCGCCCCCCGACCGGGCCCTTGCCCTGGACCAAGGGCAGATCGCTCGGCCCGCTCACCGGGTCGTGGTGCGCCAGGATGCGGTTGGGGAGATATTGCCGGGCCAGCGCGTCCTGAAACGATTCGTACCCGACCTCTCCGGGCGTGCCGACCAGGGCCAGCTCGACCGGCCCCTCAAGCAGGAACTCGAGGACGAGCAGGCTGGTCACGAACGCGCGCGGCGCCTCGCGCATGGGGCGTCCGTAGGCCTGAATGGCGAGCGCTGCGGCCTCGCGCCAGGCTGCCCGGTCGTAGTGCGCGCCGAGCCGGGCGAGGACGCCCGCGGCCGCGGCATTGGCGCTGGGGATCGCACTGTCGGTTCCCTGACGATGGCGGACGATCAACGGTTCGTGGGTCGCCGCGGTGTCGAAGAAGCCGTCGGCCGGATCGCCGAAATCTTGGAGGATGCGTTCCGCGAGCGCCGCAGCCTGGGCCAGGTAGCGCGCATTCCCGCCGGCCTCGTAGAGGTCAATCAGGCCGGCGGCCAGGAACGCGTAGTCTTCGAGATAGGCGTCCAGGTGTGCCACGCCGTTGCGGAAGGTGCGGAACAGACCGCCATCCGGCCGGCGCAGCCCGGTCAGCAGGAAATCCGCGGCGCGGGTCGCCGCCGTCAGGTAGCGCGGTTCGCGCAGCACGCGGGCGCCTTCCGCCATGGCGCCGAGCATCAACCCGTTCCAGGCGGTGAGCATTTTATCGTCCAGCCCCGGTGGCACGCGCCGACGGCGCGCGTCGTACAGGGCGGCCCGCCCCGCCTCGATGCTCTGGCGCAGCGCATCGGGCGAGACGCTCAAACGGGACGCCACGCGCTCCAGCGGACGCGGCCGATGGGGTATGCTCTTCCCCTCCCAGTTGCCCTCCTCGGTGATGTCATAATAGGTACAGACGGGCCCCGCCTCATCGGCCCCCAGCACGGCTTCGACTTCGGCCGGTGTCCACACGTAGAACTTGCCCTCGACCCCTTCCGAGTCGGCGTCCGTCGCCGAGTAGAACCCGCCCTCGGGGCCGGTCATCTCGCGGAGGATGTAGTCCAGCACCTCGCGAGCGATCGTCGCATACGCGCCGTTGCCCGTGACCTGAAACCCCTCGAGATACGCGCGGGTCAGCAGCGCGTTGTCGTAGAGCATTTTCTCGAAATGGGGCACCAGCCAGCGCTCATCGGTCGAGTAGCGCGCGAAACCGCCCCCGATCTGATCGTAGAGGCCCCCCTCGGCCATGGCGTCGAGCGTCTTGGTCGCCATGGCGAGGACCGCCGCATCCTGCGTACGGCGATAGTGCCGGAAGAGGAGCAGCAGGCTCATGCCGGGCGGGAACTTGGGTGCGGGCGTGAATCCGCCATAGGCTTTGTCGAAGCTCTTGGTGAGGCCGGCGACGGCTTCGCGGATCTCCGTCTCGCCCAGGACGCTGCTCGGGTCGGACTGTGTCTGTGCCTGGAGCGCTTCCGTGAGTTGGGCGGCGCTGGCGACGAGGTCATTCCGCTGCTGTTCCCAGGCGTTGGCGATCTGGGTCAGCAGACTCCGGAACCCCGGCCGCCCCCAGCGGTCGTCGGGCGGAAAATAGGTGCCGGCAAAAAAGGGCTGCTGATCGGGTGTGAGGAACACGGTCATCGGCCAGCCGCCCTGACCGCCGTTCAAGGCCAGCGTCGCCGCCATGTAAATATCGTCGAGGTCCGGCCGCTCCTCGCGATCCACCTTGATGTTCACGAAGTTCCGATTCATGAGAACAGCGACCTCCGGATTCTCGAACGACTCGCGCTCCATCACGTGGCACCAGTGGCAGGAGGAATAGCCGATACTGAGCAGAATCGGCCTCTGCTCCTCCCGCGCCCTGGCCAGTGCCTCCGGTCCCCAGGGATACCAGTCCACCGGGTTGTGGGCGTGCTGCAATAGATAAGGGCTGGTCTCGTTGGCCAGGCGGTTGGTGTGCTCGGGCATGGCGTCCCTTTCGTCTGATGCGGTGTTCGAGCGATTACTGATTCGCCCCTACGGCCCCCCTTCGGCAGATCCTGTCGCCAGCGGCTCCGGCGGGAGGAGCTGTTTCAGCAGGCTCGTCTCGCGCTGGTAGAATCCCTCGGTGTGGAAGGAATCCGGCCAGCGGAACAGCTCGTAATCCAGGTGGTGGCAGAGCTCATGGAGCAGCGTGCGAAAGAACGTCCGGAACCGGACCACCTGCCTTCGCTGCGCCGTGCGCATCCACACTTGCACCGTGGCCGTGCGCCCGGCGTGCGCCGTGGTGTACAAGCCGTGCAGCTCTCCCCACTCTTTGGCGGGTCGCACCTCCAGTATCTGCGTCTTGAGCGGCGGGACGCCGAGCCGTCCGGCGATCGCCGCCAGGAGCCGATCCGCCGCGAATTGCGTGCGCAGGCGATCGCCGCTCTCGAGCGCCTCGCGCAGCAGGCCCACCTGGTCGTGCAATTCCCGCCCACGGGGCAGCGGGATGGCGGCGACCGCGTCGCTCTCGCGATAGATCTGCCGCTGCCGGGGGGTCAGGCGCTGGTAATAGGCGAACGGCACAGGCGCCTCGGTTCGTTGGCGTCGGCGAACGTTAACAGGGGAAGGTGCCGCAAGCAAACCGGCCGGCAGGAAACGGTACGGCCCGGCAACGTGCCGGGCCGTGTGGATCACAAGAGGAATCAAACAACGGCTCTCTGCTGCGTTGGAGGCGCCCATCGAAGATGGGTCGAGCCGCCTTGGCCTGGGCTTTTTTGAGCCGCCCGGACAACCGGGATCCTCAGTGCCTTTCAGGCGTTCAGGCGAGCCGCCAGGCTCTCTAGGAACGCTTTCGCGTCTTTGTATTGTGCGTCCACATCGGGCACATCCCCGACGTCCACAGCGACGTAGCCGGAAAAGCCCTGCTTCTGCAGCGCGGAGAAGACGCCGTCCCAGTCCACCGTGCCCCGCCCGGGGGCGAGGTGTAGATTGGACAGGCCGTCGTTATCCGCCGCGTGCACGGCGTGAATGCGGCCCCCGAGCTTTTCCACGCTGAGAGGCAACAGTTCCTTTTGGGCGTGGAGGTGCGCGGTGTCCAGCACCGCGCCGAAGTTGTCCGCCTCCACGGCATCCATCAGCCGCAGCATCGCGTCGGTGTTGCTGATCAGTTCGCCGGCCCGCGGTTCGAGGCTGAAGCGGAGATCCGAGCGCTCCGCCTCGTCGGCACAGGCGCCCAGACTGTCCACCAGCCAGCCCCAGACATCCTCCCACCGGAACGCCGGATCCACCCGGACCCGGTACGTCTGGCCGAAGGTGGGCCCATCCACATACGGGATGTCTCCCTCGAACGGGACGGGTGGGGGATAGCTGACCGTCGTAATTGATTCGCAGCCGAGAGCCTTGGCGGTTTCGACGGCGAGCTTGAAGAGGTCCAACGCCTGGAACCGCCGTGCCTTGTCGGAATGCACCAGGTCGGGAAGGACCGGCCGGAAGCTCGCGACCGTCAGCCCCAGATCCGCACAGCGCCGTTTCAGCGCCGCGTGATCGGCGTGGACGGCACGCAGATTGTCTTCCCGGATGCCGGCGAGCTCGACGCTGGTGAAGCCGAGTCCGGCAATATCTTGAAGCGCCGTGTGCAGATCTGGCATGCTGGGCGGGTACCCGTGCTTGGCGATGGCATACAGCCACGAACAACTAATCTTCATGATCACTCCTCAAACGTGACGTGGCGCGTCTTTCGATAACAGACCATATTGTTACGGGCAGATGCCCGATGAATCGAACCAAAGGTATGGCCACTACGAGTCCGCGTCAAGCCTGATCGTGTCCGCGTCCACGGCCGTTGCGGGCGGACATAAATCGCGGTATTCTACCGCCGCGCAGCGTTGAGGAGGCCCTCGTGCAACCGCCGACGCTTCAGGACGTGTATCGCGCCCGCCAGATCGTGTCTCGATATCTGGCGCCGACGCCGCTCCTGCATTCGGCCGCGTTGTCGGAGGCCTTGGGGTGCGCGGTCTACCTCAAGCTCGAGACGGCCACGCCCATCGGGGCCTTCAAGGTGCGCGGCGGCCTCAACCTCCTCGCCCACTTGCCGGAGGCGGAGTGCGCACAAGGCGTGATCACGGCCTCGACGGGCAACCACGGCCAGTCGATTGCCTACGCGGCCAAGTGCTTCGGCGTGCGGGCGATTATCGCGGCCCCGGAAGGGGCCAACCCGGATAAGGTCGCCGCGATGCGCCGCTTCGGCGCCGAGGTCGTGCTGGTCGGCCGGGATTTCGACGAGTCCCGCATCTGGGCCGAGACCACCGCAGCGGCCAAAGGCTACCGCTACGTCCACCCGGCCAACGAGCCCTTGCTGGTTGCCGGAGTGGCGACCGCCAGCCTGGAGATTATGGAGGCGCTGCCGGGCGTGGACGTCATCCTCGTGCCGATCGGAGGCGGCAGCGGCGCGAGCGGGCACTGCCTCGTCGCGAAAGGCCTGCGGCCGGACGTGCAGGTGATCGGCGTCCAGGCCGAGCGAGCCCCGGCCCTGTATCGATCCTGGAAGGCGGGGCGTATCATCGCGCTCGACACGGCCAACACCTGGGCGGAGGGCGTGGCGACCCGCACGCCGTTCGAGTTGACGTTCTCGATCCTGCGCGAACGCCTCGACGACATCGTGCTCGTGAGCGAAGAAGAGATGCGACAGGGCGTGATCTGGCTGCTGGAGCAGGCGCACCAGCTCGCCGAGGCGGCGGGCGCCGCGCCGGTGGCGGCGGCCCGGAAGATCCGCGAGCGCCTCTCCGGCCGGACCGTCGTCCTGATCGTCAGCGGCGCCAACATCACGGTGCAACAACTCACGGCGGTCCTCACGGACCCGCGCCCATGGTGATGTAGCATGCAGCGACCCAGCCCAGTATCCACCGGCACCAGCCTGGCGCTGCTCGCGGTCCGACTCTACCTGGGTGCGTATCTGATTCAGACCGGGACGGGCAAGCTGGCGCACGGCTTTCTGGCGGGTGGAGCCCTGCTGCCGCAGCTCCAGCGCTTCGTGGCCAGCACGCCGCACGCGTGGTATCGGGACTGGCTGACGGGTGTCGTCGTCCCCCATGAGCGCCTGTTTGCCATCCTGACGGCGCTGGGCGAAACGGGGATCGCCATCGCCCTGATCCTGGGGGCGCTGACGCGCTTCTCGGCCGTGGTCGGTATTTTCGTGATCGGCAATTACCTCTTCGCCAAGGGGTTCTGGAATCCAGCAGCGCTTTACGACAAGGACTTTCTCGTCCTGCTGCTGGTCCTCGTCCTGGCCGGCGGCGGGCGCTGGGCGCTGGATCGCTGGTTGTGGAGAGGAAGATAGGCGCGGATGATGGCGACGGCACCTTCCAAAGATTTGGCGACGTTTCCGAACCCGAAGCCTGAACGGGAGTACGAGATCGGCTTCGAATGTCCGGAGTTCACTTGCGTCTGTCCGTTGACCGGGCAGCCGGATTTCGCCACGCTCCGGATCGCCTACGTGCCCGACCGGCGCTGCGTCGAGTTGAAATCCCTGAAGCTGTACCTCTGGTCGTTCCGCAACGAGGGCCATTTCCACGAGGCCGTCACGAACCGTATCCTGGACGATCTCGTTCGGGTGCTTCGGCCGCGGCGGATGCGCGTGGTCGGCGATTTCCAGATGCGCGGCGGCATCCACACCGTGGTGACGGCGACCCACGAGGCGCCCCGGCGCCGGACGAAGGGGTAACCACTGGGCAACCGCAGATTACGCAGATTGCACAGATTCGAAACGACATGGATCGTTTCCTGGCAAGAATTCTGATGAGAATCGGTGGAATCGAAAGGGGGCCGCGGATATAGATGACGCAGGATTGGCGTCGATGCTTCGGAGCGAATCCGGATTATACAATCTGCGTACTCTGCGAAATCTGCGGTTAAACGGCGATGCGGATACTCGTGGTGGAAGACGACAAGAAGGTCGCCAGCTTCGTCCAAAAAGGGTTGGAAGAGGAGGGCTACGCGGTCGATGTGGCCCCGGACGGGGAGACCGGGCTGATGATGGCCCAGGACCGGGTCCACGATGTCTTCGTTTTCGACGTCCTCCTGCCGAAAAAGTCGGGGCTGCAGGTCGTCCGGGAATTGCGCCAGGCGCGCATCGCCACGCCGGTCCTGCTGCTCACCGCACGCGACACGATCGAGGACAAGGTGCAAGGCCTCGACGCCGGAGCAGATGATTATCTGACCAAGCCGTTTGCCTTTGCCGAGCTCCTGGCGCGGGTGCGAGCGTTGCTGCGGCGGGGCACTGATGCGCGCTCGCCCAAGCTGCAGGTTGCCGATCTCGTCCTCGATCCCACCACCCGCTCCGTGACGCGCGGCGGCAGTCCGATCTCGCTCACCAACCGCGAATTCGCGCTGCTCGAGTACCTGCTCCGGAATGCAGGCCGTGTGGTCACCCGCACGATGATTGCCGAGCGGGTCTGGGACTACAATTTCGATTCGGGCACGAACGTCATTGATGTCTATATCAATTACCTCCGCAAGAAGATTGATGCCGGGAAGGAACCGAAGCTGCTGCATACCATCCGCGGCGCGGGGTACATGCTGAAGCCCGACGCTGATCCGCGCGCTAACAGCAATGAGTGAACGGACTGGCATGATCCACGCAGAGTGGCCACTGCCATGAGACGGCTCTCGATCCGGGCGCGATTGACGGCGTGGTTCACGGGCGTCCTCGCGGTGACGCTGCTCGTCTTCTCCGCGGTCAGTTATATCCTGCTGTCCTACAACCTTTGGCACGATCTGGACTCGACCCTGGAAGGCGTGGCCAAGACGGTGGCGCAGGCTGCGCGCCCACCCATGGCCGGCATCCCGCCGGATTTGGAGCAGATGCTGCGCCGCTATTTCGGCCCGAGCTTCCCCGAGCGCTACTATCAGTTCCTCGATCCGTACGGACAGGTGGACCCGCGCTTCCCGCAAGAGGCACTGCGGCCGCCACATATCAGCGCCGAGACCTTGAAAAATGCGGCGGCGGGATACGCAACCTTCGAGACGGTGGAGGCTGGCGGCGAGTTCCCGTTACGGGTGCTCACCTTCCCGCTCAAACTAAGCGGCCGCACCACTAACGTCCTGCAGGTCGGCATGTCCCTCGAGGGGCTGTTCCGCACGCGGCGAAACTTTGCATGGGCGCTGCTGGCGATGATGCCCGTGGCGTTGGCGCTGGCCAGCGGTGGCGGGTGGCTGCTGGCGCGGCGCGCGCTCCGCCCGGTGGATCGCATGGCCGAGACGGCCCGCCGCATCGGAGCCGAAGGGCTCGGGCAGCGCTTGGCGGGCGCAGAAGCGGAGGACGAGTTGGGTCGGCTGGCCCGGACGCTCAACGAGATGCTGGCCCGTCTCGAGGCGGCGTTCTCGGAAATGCGCCGCTTCTCCGCCGATGCCTCGCACGAGCTGCGGACCCCGCTCACGGTCCTCAAAGGGGAAATCGAGGTCGCACTGCGGAGCGAGCGGGATTCCGCCGAATACCAGCGCGTCCTGCTCAGCGCGCTCGACGAGGTCGAGCGCATGACGCACCTAGTCGAAGATCTCTTGCTCCTGTCGCGCGCGGATGCCGGGGCGTTGCGATTCGAGCGGGAACCCGTGGAGATGGATCGACTGGTGGAAGACATCTGCAAGCAGGGAGAAATTCTCGGGCGGCCGCGGAACGTCCAGGTCTCGCTCCGCAGCCTCGAGCCGCTGGTCGTGGAAGGCGACGGCCAGAAGCTCAAACAGGTGCTGCTCAACCTGGTGGACAACGCCGTCAAGTACACACCCGCAGGCGGGCACGTCGGGATCGGTCTGCGCCAGAACGCGAAAACGCCCGAGGCTGCGGGGCAGGCCGAAGTCCTCGTCGAGGACGACGGAGTCGGCATTCCGGCCGACGCCATCCCCCACCTGTTCGATCGGTTCTACCGCGTGGACCCGGCGCGGAGCCGGGACGGGAGCAGTGCCGGCCTGGGCCTTTGCATCGCCAAGACCATTGCCGAGGCGCATGGAGGCACCATCGAGGTCGCGAGCGCCCTGGGCGCCGGAAGCACGTTCACCCTCCGCCTGCCGCTCGCCGCCTAACTGCCGTCATGGCCCGCCCGGATTCGGCAGAGTTTCTCCGCGAGGTCCTGCAGGAGCGCGGCAGCGAAGGCGCAGCCGGCGGACTCGCAGTTTACGGGACCAGCATGCTGCCCAGCATCGCCGACGGCGATCGTATCCGCCCCGTCCCGGCCGAGGGGGCAGTGCGTGTGGGCGACGTTGTCCTGCGGCGTCGCGAGTCCGCGCCGATCCTGCACCGCCTGGTCGGCTTCTGGCCCGGCCAGAGCGGTTGGCGCCTGCTCATCGTGGGGGATGGCGAACGCGTCCTGGATCCCTCGGCGGCACCGGGAGATATTCTGGGAAACGCCGTCGCGCGAATTGCGCACGGGACCCCAGAGCCGCTTGCACCTGACCGGGGCCGGGCGCTCCGATCGCTGCTCGCCGGACTCTTGTGGGAGTTGCTCATCAAGACGCGTCGCGCGGTCACCAGATGATGTGGCCGCACAAACCGGCGCCCGGTTTCGCTTGACTTCGCAGGACGAACCAGCAATTCTCCCCAGCCGATCCAGTGTTGACCCACATCCTGGGATGTGCCCGGCATCACTTGGCTGCCCCGCAGAGGCTCGATGGGCTTCCACAGATTCTTGCACCTAAGCTCCACCAAACCAACAGACCCATCGGTTTCATCCACGCATCTTTGCCCTCGCCGGATCAGTGCACATGCCGGATGGGCGCTTGCCTGCGTTCTCCTCTGCGGGGTGATCGCTCATGCGGAAGCGCAGGAGGCGGGGGATAGCTCTGCCACCCAGAAGGAGTCCGCCTCATTCCGCCCGGACCTGCCCACCTTCATGGAGCATAAGCCGCGCATTCCCGACCTCCTCCTCAACAGCAAAAAGGAGGGGAGCTATTTCACCGGCATTCCCCTGATCGGGGTCGATCCGAACAGCGGATTCAATTACGGCGCGATCGTCGAATGGTACGACAACGGGCCGAAAGACAGCCCGTTCTTCACGAATGTGCCCTATCGAAAGAAGCTCACGGCCACGGTCAACCTCAGCACGCACGGGTACACGGAATACAGCCTGAAGTATGACCAACCTTATATCGCGGACTCGCCATGGCGCATCCGCGGCTTCGCCGGGTACATCGACAGCAAGTTCGAGGATTATTTTGGGATCGGGACCAGCACGCTGAACCCGCTGTCGTACCCGGGTCAGCCTGGCGTCTCATTCACCAACTTTAACGAGTATCAGCGCGCGCTGGATAACACCACGAACGGCAAGACCTGGTCGTATTTCAACTACTACGGCAAGACGCAGTGGCTCGCGACCGGCGATGTCGAGCGCGATTTCTTCGGGGGTCTGGTGCGGGCGATAGCGGGGTTTCAAGTCGACTATGTGATGATTCACGACTACACGGGCAATGGCGTGGATGGTGCCGAGCAACTTCCAACGCGGCTCCGTCTGGATCAGCAGGCGGGGACGATCAACGGCTTCAACGGCGGCTGGCTGAATCTCCTCCGCATCGGGCTCGCCTATGATAGCCGCGACTACGAACCGGACCCCCACTCCGGCATGCTGCTGACGGGCCTCATGGAAGGTTCGGCCAAGCCGTTCGGATCGTCGAGCAACTTCGGCCAGTTCACTGCCGGCTGGCGGGGGTACACCCGCCTGTTTCCGAATGTCGCGCGGCTCGTTCTGGTCGGGACCGCGGACTACTCCGTCCTCTTCGCCGGGTATCCGTTTTACGTGGCGCCCAGCATGAGCTTGCCTGGTGATGAACGGCTGGAAGGCCTGGGCGGCTGGCGCAACTTGCGCGGGTTCTACGCCAACCGGTTCACCGGGAACGTGAAGATGCATGCCGGCGCAGAACTGCGCTGGACGTTTGCCGATTTCACGCTGTGGAATCAGAACTTCAAGCCGATGCTGGCGCCGTTCCTCGATACGGGCCGGGTGTTCAATGCCGCCAACACCTTCACGTTCCGTGACTGGAAGCCGACCGGCGGCGTCGGCCTCCGCCTGGCGTGGAATTTGGCGACGATCATCAGCCTGGACGTGGGGATCAGCGGCGAGAGCGCCCTCGTGTATTTCGGCCTCGGCACCGCATTCTGACGCCCGGATTGTCTTCCGGACAATCGGGTACGGCCCGCGCGCACGGCCTTGACAGCACCAAGCGTGCGGAGCATCTTCACGCCGCGGTTGAATCATCTGGAAATCGAAAGGATCGTCATGGACCGTGACATGCTCCGAGTCACCGCGCAGGGCCGCAGCCGCACTGCGCCGTGCACCCGCGCACACACGCTCGTGATCGGGAGCGGCGCCGCGGGCTTGAATGCCGCCGTGCAATTGGTCCGGCAGGGCGTCACGGACGTACTCATCCTCACGGAAGGGCTCGATCGGAGCACCTCGATCAACACCGGCAGCGACAAGCAGACCTATTACAAGCTCTCGCTCCGCGGGGCCGAGGCCGATTCCCCCCGCGCCATGGCGGAGACGTACCTTGTCGCCGGCAGCGCGCATGGCGACCTGGCCTTGGTAGAGGCCAGCCTCTCCGCACAGGCCTTCCTGCACCTGGTCGGACTGGGGCTGCCCTTTCCCACCGATCCGTACGGCCAGTACGTGGGCTATAAGACCGACCACGATCCCCGCCAGCGGGCGACCTCGATCGGGCCCTACACCTCGCGCGAGATGTGTCGCGCCCTCATCCGCGAGGTCCAGCGGTTGCAGATTCCCGTGCGGGAGGGCCGCCACGCCGTCCAGCTGATCACGCTGGAGGAGCACGGCAATCGGCGCGCGGCCGGCGCCCTCGCCGTGACGCCACGCGGGACCTGGGAGGCGTACCAGGCGGAAAACGTCGTGTACGCCACCGGCGGGCCGGGCGGGCTGTACGCGACCAGCGTCTATCCGGCGTGCCACACGGGAGCGATTGGGGTGGCCCTCCTCGCGGGGGCCCGCGCGCAGAACTTGCCGGAATCGCAGTACGGCCTGGCGTCAATCGGTTTTCGCTGGAACGTCTCTGGAAGCTACATGCAGGCGATCCCACGGATCGTGAGTACGGCGCCAGACGGAAGCGACGCGCGCGATTTTCTTTCCGACGCCCTGCCCGATCCGGCGACGCTGCACTCGCTTATCTTCCTGAAAGGTTACCAGTGGCCGTTCGACGTCCGCAAGGCCGCGGGCGGCTCCTCTTTGATCGACATCCTGGTCTATCGCGAAACCGTTGAGCGGAATCGGCGCGTGTTCCTGGATTATCGGGAGAATCCGGCCGACTTCCGCGTGCAAGCGCTCGCGCCCGAGGCGCTGGCGTATCTCACAAAGTCCGGGGCGCTGCAAGAGACGCCGCTCGCCCGGCTCGCCGCCATGAACCCGGCGGCGATCGCCTTGTACAAGGACAACGGCATTGATCTCGCGCAGGAGCCGCTCGAGATTGCCGTCTGCGCGCAGCACAATAACGGCGGGCTGGCCGCGAACCACTGGTGGGAGTCGGTGAATCTTCGGCACCTGTTCCCGATCGGTGAGGTCAACGGCTCGCACGGGATTGCGCGGCCCGGCGGGTCCGCTCTCAATGCCGGACAGGTTGGCGGGTTCAGGGCGGCGGAGTATATTGCGCGTCGCTATGCCGAGGCGAGCATCGATCGCCAGCAATTCGCCTGGGCGGCGGAAACGGCGTTAGAGCAAGCCTGGGACTGGGCGGCCCGCTGCCGATCCGGGCGGTCCTGTCGCGAGGAGCGGGACGAATTCACGCATCGAATGACTCGGGCGGGCGCCCACATTCGCGAGGCCAAGGCGCTGGATGCCGCACTCGCCGATGCCCGTCGGCAATGGCGGCGTATTGAAGCGCAGGGCTGCAAAGCCGCGGCCGGCGAGATTCACGAAGCGTGGACTACCCGGCAGCTGTGTTTTGCGCACCTCGTCTACCTGGACGCGATCCGGTTTGCGGTGGAAAGCGGCGCTGGGAGCCGCGGTTCGGCGCTGGTCCTCGACGGCATCGGCCTGCCGCTCCACGATACGTTGGGCCCCGAGTGGTTCTACCTGCCGACGGACCCGGAGTTCCTGGGCTCGGTGCTGGAGACGCAGGCCAGCGCGGATGGCACGATCGCCCATGCCTGGGTGCCCTGCCGCCCGTTGCCCCAGGCCGATGCCTGGTTCGAGACCGCTTGGGCCGCCTACCGCAACGGCGAGATCTACGATTGAGGAGCGCGATGATTGCTCATTCGCCTCGAAATGGACAAAAGGCCCACACAACAACTGAGAGGAACGTCCCATGATTGAGAACAAACTCAAACGGCTGCTCGCGTCCGGCGCGACGGCAATCGGCACGATGGTCTGCGACACCCGAAGCCCGGGGATCTCGCAAGCACTCGCGGTGGCGGGCTTCGACTTTTTCATCCTGGACACGGAGCATGGCTCCTACAGCCCGGAAACCGTCTCCGACATGATGCTGGTCGCGCGCCTGGCAGGCATCACGCCGGTGGTCCGGGTGCCTGACTTCTCGTATCCGTTCATCGCCCGGACGCTGGACGCCGGGGCGCTCGGGGTGATGATCCCGCGTATCAAGACGCGGGCCCAGGTGGAAGAGGCAGTGCGGGCCGTCAAGTACCCGCCTCTCGGCGAGCGCGGCATGATGAATGCCCGGACGAACACGGATTACCGCGGGATGACGATCGCTACTTACGGAAGTGTCGCCAATGACGAGACCATGGTGATCGTACAGGTGGAGACCAAAGAGGCCGTGGGAGACATCGACGCCATCTTGGCCGTACCCGGGGTGGATGCGGCGCTGATGGGGCCGGCCGATCTCTCGGTGTCATTGGGAGTCCAAGATGTCGCGCATCCCTTGGTCACCGAGTATACGCAGCGCGTCGCCGATGCCGCCAAGCGGCTGAACCTCCCCTGCGGCACCCATGTCGGAGACCTGGGGATGCTCAAGCAGTGGCGGGACCGGGGCATGCGGCTGCTCCTCTACAGTTATGACTTCGGCTTCATCATGAGCGGCGGCGCGGCGGCGATCAAAGAACTGCGAGCTTGACCGCATCGATCGTGCGGACGGCCTTGACTTTGTCGATCAATCGCGCGATGGTATCCCACCCAATCACAAGATATGCCGCACAGCGGCGAAGTGCACGCGTTCCAGCACCCCCACAAGGAGGCAGGTCATGAGTGGATCCCAGAACCGTCGTGACGTGCTCAAGCTCGGAGGGCTTGGTGTAGCAGCCGGCGTGGTATCCGGCCTGGCGGGTTCGGCGGCGAGCATCCTGTCGCCGGCCCAGGCGTATGCCCAGGCCGCGCCGACCAGCCTGCTGCGCACCGTCTTGGATCGCAAGAAGCTGATCGTCGGCACCGGCAGCACGAACGCCCCTTGGCACTTCGAGGACGAGAAGGGGCAACTGGTCGGGATGGACATCACCATGGCGCACATCCTGGCGCAGGGCCTCTTCGATGACCCGACCAAAGTGGAATTCGTGAAGCAAGAGCCCGCGGCACGGATTCCAAACATCACCACGGGCAAGGTGGACATCGTCATCCAGTTCATGACGGTCACGGCGCAGCGCGCCCAGTTGGTCGCGTTCTCGCGCCCCTATTACTTGGAGGGTGTCGCACTCTTGACCTCCACGAAGGGCAAGCTGAAGACCTACAAACAGCTCATGGACGCCGGAAAGGCGTGCCGGGCGTCCGTGCTGCAGAACGTGTATGCCGAAAAGATGGTCCGTGCGGCGCTTCCGCAGGCGACGGTCATGCAGCTTGATACCGAGGCGAACGCGATCCAGGCGCTCGACTCCGGCCGCTCCGATGCCGCCGTGATCGACCTCTCGACCGTGCGCTGGCTGGTGAAGCGCAATCCCAAGGCGTACCTCGACTCGGGATTCGCCTACTGGCCCCAGATCTACAGCGCGGCCATGCGGCAGGGCGACCCCGACTGGCTGACGTGGGTCAACACGGCGTTCACGGTGGCCATGTTCGCGACCGAAGGGGATCTCTACGACAAGGGGCTCGAGGACTACTTCGGGCAGAAGCCGCCGGTGCGGAAGCCCGGCTTCCCGCCGATTTAGGTCGGCTGCCTAGCAACCAACTCGTTCTGACCGGCTGTGGCGGGTACCCGGTGCCGGGTACCCGCCATGTGTTGGTATTGACTTCTCACGGATTTTCTCGGTGCGATACCATCTCGACTTTGGCTTTATTTGGACGCACTTCGACCGGCTGACGTGGGGGCTGGTGCTGAGCCTTGAGCTCGCCATCCTCTCGATTTTCATCGGGATGGTGATCGGGCTCAGCCTGGCCCTGGCGTACACGAGCGGCGGGCGCCTAGTGCGCGGCGCGGTGGCCGGATATGTCGAGTTCATCCGCAATGTGCCCCTCCTCCTCTTGGTGTACCTGGTGTTCTACGGCGTGCCCAGCATCGAGGGGTTTGCGTACGACGCGACGACCAGCTTCGTGATCACCCTCTCGGTCTATGCGGGCGCAACGCTGGTCGAGGTGTTCCGCGCCGGCCTGGCCGCCATCCCGCGCGGCCTAATCGACGCCGGCAAGGCCATCGGCCTGACCGGCTGGCAGCGGCTGATCGCGGTGCGCTTGCCGACCATGATCCGGATCGTGCTGCCGTCCCTTAGCAACGCCTTCGTGTCGCTCTTCAAAGATACTTCACTGGCTTCAGTCATCGCGGTGCCGGAACTGACCTACGGCGCCCAGTGGATCAACACCAATTCATTTCGGATCATCGAGGTCTGGGCGGTCACCGCCCCCATGTACCTCGTCACGGGCTATGGGCTGCTGTTCCTGCTCCAGCGGCTCGAGCGCCGGTTTGTGGTGCATTGATGCTCTTCGCACTTCAGAGTCTGCCGTTTCTCTGGGAAGGACTCCTCCTGACCTTGGAGGTGTCGGCCCTGGTCGTCAGCATTTCGCTCGTGGCTGGCATCATCCTGGGCGTGGGCATCGTGTACGGACCGCGATGGCTGTATTGGCCGATCCGGATGTACAGCGACGTGTTGCGCGGCATTCCGCTGTTGGTGCTGATCTTCTTCATCTATTATGCGCTGCCGCTGGCCAGCATCAACTTCACGAATTTCGTGTCGGTCGTCGTGGCCTTGTCGGCGTTTGAAACAGCCCACATCATCGAGGTCGTCCGGGGGGCGCTCCAGTCCATTCCGCGCGGGCAGAACGAGGCCGCGAAATCCATCGGCCTGCGCTTCGATCAGCGGTTGCTCTACGTGATCGCACCGCAGGCGGTCCGGCGCTTCCTGCCGCCCTGGATCAATGCGGTGGTGGACACGGTGAAGGGCAGCGCGCTGGTTTCGCTGGTCGGGATCGTGGATCTGATGCTGGCGATCCAGCAGGTGATCGGCCGGACCTACAAACCCATGCCGCTCTACGTGCTGGGGGCGATCATGTACTTCATCATCAATTACACCCTCTCGTCGGCGAGCCGCCACCTCGAAGCGCGCTACGCCTACATCCGGGAGTAATCGTGGGCGGGGAGCTGGTTGTTCAAATCCGCGGCGTCAGGAAGTCGTTCGGCGCGAACCAGGTGCTGGATGGCGTGGACCTTGACGTCCACAAGGGCGAGGTGGTCGTCGTGATCGGCCCATCCGGGGGCGGCAAAACGACCCTGCTGCGCTGCATCAACCTCTTGGAGACGTACGACGAGGGGTCGATCCGGGTGGACGGCGTCGAAGTCGGCTTTCGCGACGGCGGCAATGGCGTCCGCCAGCCCCGCCGAGACCGAGAGCTGGCGCGCATCCGTGCCGACATCGGGATGGTGTTCCAGCTGTTCAACTTGTTCCCGCATCTGACCGCGCGGGAGAACGTGATGCTCGGCCTCCGAAAGGTGCGGGGCCTATCTGCTGTAGAGGCGCGGCAGACCGCCGAGCGCTGGCTGACGCGGGTGGGCCTGGGCGATAAATTCGAGAGCCTGCCCAGCCAGCTCTCGGGCGGCCAGCAGCAGCGGGTCGGGATCGCGCGCGCGGTGGCGATGGGGCCCAAGGTTTTGCTGTTGGACGAGATCACCTCGGCCCTCGATCCGGAACTGGTCGGCGAAGTCTTGAGTGTCGTGCAGGAGCTGGCGCGCGACGGCATGACCATGATCGTGGTGACCCACGAGATGACCTTTGCCCGCGACGTGGCCACGCGGATCGTCTTCATGGAAGCCGGTCGCATCCAAATCCAGGGCACGCCGCGCGAGGTCCTCTCGACGACGGGACATGACCGCCTAAAAGCCTTCCTGGCCCGCATCGAGATGAAACACCATTAGCTCAATTTTCACTTCGGAGTCACTTTGGGGGTTGACAGTCGCTCCCTTGGGGCGTAAACAACGCCTGGGACAGGTCCTGTCCTGATTGACATAACGGGTCCTCGGTAGGTGAGGCTCCCGCGCGACACACAGGCCACTGCCCGGCGGCGTCGAGAGACGCTGGTTGACGGGTAGACCAGGCATTCCCGGACTAAGGGCTTGCTCAAAGTGGCTGAGGCGATCCGGCCTCTCACGGTGCGCGGTGCCAAAACTTGAACGAGTGGGGAATCCGCGAGTGACGACCTTGGCATAAAGATTCAGGCCAAGGAGATCGTTCGCCCTTTCCTCGCCCGGGAAAGGGCGTTTTTGTTGGACTCCCTTTCCATAGCGGATGGCATGTAGACCTTATCCACATTCCTTCAAGACTTCTCGTCCGACCCTCTCCGACGGGTGAGGGAGTACTTGCATGTACATGTACTGGATCAGCAAATCGATTCATCTCCTCACCCGATTCCGGCGCCAATCCTTCCTCTTCTTCGCCGTTTTGGGTCCCGGCCTCATCACCATGGTCGCCGACAACGACGCCGGCGGCATCTCCACGTATGCCGTGACCGGCTCGAAATATGGCTTCAGCCTGCTCTGGGTCTTCTTCATCCTGGTCCCGATGGCGTACTACGTCCAGGAGATGACGGTCCGCCTGGGGGCAGTGACGAAGCGCGGCCACGCGGAGGCGATCTTCGAAGGGTTCGGCCCCTTCTGGGGCTGGTTCTCGTTGGTGGATCTGGCGATTATCAATTGGCTCACGCTGGTGACCGAATACATCGGGATGACGGCCGCCATGAGCCTCTTCGGCATCAATCCCTGGATTACGTATTTCGTGGTCACGGCCATCCTGTTCGCGGTCGTGATGACGGGGCGGTACTGGACGTTCGAGAAGCTCACGCTTTTCTTTTGCGCATTCAACCTGGTGTATATCCCCGCGGCGTTCTGGGCGATGAAGTTGCCTAGCGCACCGAGTTGGGAGTTGGTCGGGAAGGGGCTCCTGGTGCCGACGCTGACCGGCGGCCTCACCGGAGACATGCTGTTCATCATCCTGGCGAACATCGGGACGACGATCACGCCTTGGCAGATCTTCTTCCAGCAAAGCTCGGTGGTGGACAAGGGGCTGGATCTCCACGACATCAAGATGGGGAAGGTTGACACGTTCGTCGGCGCGCTCGTCACCTGCATCGTGGCGGCCTTTATCATCATCGTCACCGGTGCGGCGTTCTATTATCACCAGCCGCCGATCTCGATCGAGGACGCCGCGCAAACGGCCGAGGCGCTCGCGCCCCTCCTGCCCCACGGGCAAGGGGAGCTGGCACGAAAGCTCTTTGCCATCGGCCTTTTCGACGCCGGATTCTTGGGCGCGCTCTGTATCTCGCTTTCCACATCCTGGGCGGTCGGCGAGGTGTTCGGGTGGGCGCACTCCCTGAACCGGAGCGTGCGCGAAGCCCCCTGGTTCTATGTCGTGTACCTGGGCATGCTGCTCAGCGCTGGGGCCGTGGTCCTGATCCCGAACGCGCCGCTGATCATGATCACGATGTTCGTTCAGGTGGTCGCGGTCACTCTGCTGCCGTCCGCGCTGATCTTTCTCGTGCTGATCCTGAACTCGCCGGAATTCATGGGCGACCGCATGAACACCCGCTGGCAGAATATCGCCAACTGGTCGATCATCATCTTCGTGACCGGCATGTCCACCCTGTTCGCGTTGAGCACGCTGTTTCCGCAGTGGTTCGGCGGCACGCCATAGGAGGCTTGAATGGGCACACCACCTACCGTGCTGAACAGGATACCCGACCTGCCGCCCGGGCTGGGGAGCTTCCGGTTCCTCTATTTCTCCGACCTCGTCAAGCGCCCCGTGTGCTCCGGCAAGATCCAGAATCGCTTGGGGAAACTGACGGACCTGGTCTTCGCCTTAAAAGAGCCATATCCGGAAGCCGTCGGCATCTACCTCGAGCACGGCTGGGGCAAGCCGACCGAGTTCATTCCCTGGGACCGAGTGCAGCGCATCGAAGACGACGCCTTCTTCGTGTTGCCGCCCGCGCAGGGCGATCGGTACGCGCCGTTCATGGATCAACCCGGCTGGATCCTGCTCGACAAGCATCTGATGGGACGGACCATCCTGGACATGGACGGCCGGCGCACGCAGGTGGTGAACGACCTGCATCTGCTCGAAGCCAAAGGACGCATGCTGCTGATCCACGTGGACAGCTCGTTCAACGGCTTCTTACGGAAATGGGGACTCAGCCGGATCTCCGGCGTCAAGGAGGACTTGATCTCCTGGAAATACGTCCAGCCCCTGTCCGTGGAAGACGCGGTGATGACGGACAAGGTGTCGCTCTCGGTGACGCGCAAGCAGCTCAAAGAACTGCCCAGCGAGGATCTGGCCGACGCGCTCGAAGAGCTGACCGGCAACGAGCAGCAGGCGCTCTTCTCGGCCCTGGATTCTGAAAAGGCCGCCGACACTCTGATGGAGGCGGAGCCGCGCGCCCAGCGCCAGCTCATCGCCAACCTTCGCCAAGAGCGGGCCCGCCAGATCCTCGACGAGATGACCGTCGCCCAGCTGGCGAACCTGTTCTCCGTGCTGCCCCACGACGATGCCACCGAGATGATGGGGCTGCTGCCCCCGGATCGCGTGCAGCGCATCAAGAGCGTGCTGGCCAAGCGCGATGCCAAGGCGGGCGATCTGCTCTCGACCGAGTTCGTGACGTGCTCGAAAGAGGCGCGGGTCGGAGAGGTCGTGGTGCGGATTCGACTCTCCGGGCACGAGCCGCACCACGTCTCCTACCTTTACGTCGTGGATACGAATAATGTCCTGATCGGGGTCGTGGATCTTCGCGAACTGCTCTTGACCCGCGATGACCGGGTGATCGAGGAGATCATGGGCTCGCCGGTCGTCTCGGCAGAGCAAGACGACACCCAGGAAGACCTGGAGCAGATCTTCTCCAAATACCATTATCGCATGATTCCCGTGGTCGACGCGCAGGACCACCTGCTCGGCGTGATCCGCTACAAGGACATCATGAAGGCGGCCGCTGCCTGAGGGCGGTCGGTAACGAGGATTCGATATGCCGCGCATTCAAATGACGCCTATGGTCCGGTTCGCGCTGTATTTCCTCCGCGTCTACCTGATCGTGCTTTTGGGTCTGCTAGTGTTCCGCTTTCTCCAGATCTTCCACTGAGCGGCACCCGTTCCCATAAGGAGTTATTCGCATGCGCATCAGTGTGGTCCAGATGAACAGTCGAACGGCGGCTCGCGACGAGAATGTTGCGCGCGCCTGCGCCTTCATTGACGAGGCTGCGAAGGCCCGACCCGACTTGGTAGTCCTACCGGAGTTCTTCAATGTTGAGTACTTCCCGCAATTTCGGGATTACCGCTACATGGATTACGCCGAGCCGGACGACGGCTACACGCAGACGCGTATCAAGTCGAAGGCCAAGGAACATAGAATCCACATCGCCTCGACCATTTTTGAGATCGCCCGGCCGGGCTTCTATTACGATACGGCCATGCTTATCAATCCAGAAGGCGAGATTATGGGGAAGTACCGGAAGGTGCACCCGGCCGCCTACCTCAGCCTCGAGAAGATCTATTTCCGCGGCGGCTCGACGTTCCCGGTATTTTCGGTGGGTGAGTGGACCGTCGGTATCTCGATCTGCTACGACAACCTCTTCCCGGAATCGTGCCGCTGCCTGATGCTCCACGGGGCGGAGCTGATCCTCGCGCCCTATGCCACGCCGGTCGACGATCCCTGGGAAAACTTCCTCACAACGCGCGCACTGGAAAACGGGGTCTTCCTGGCGGCGTGCAACCACGTCGGGCAGGAAGGCGAGTGGCGGATGTCTGGGAAGAGCATGATCATCAGTCCGTTAGGCAAGCTGGTGGTGCAGGCGAGCGGCACCGAGGAGCAGATCATCACGGCAGAGATCGACCGCGAGGCCGTCATCCAGGCCCGGCGCCGATTCCTCCTCGCCCGCGATCGGCGACCGGATGCCTACACGGCCATTACGCAGCCCACGGAAGAGCTGCACCGGTAGTTTTCGGACCGTAATGTGCGAGGCCGTTCATCCTTCGACCCGACTCAGGATGAACGGCTTTTTTCTGGCGCTCTTGAGGGCGGGATCGTCGTCTGCGTCCCGTCAACCTGGAGTGTCAGCACACGCATTTCCGTTCACGCTGAACCTGTCCTGAGTTCTTGTTCCCTGAAGGGAAGAGGGTACGACGCTGCCATCGCAAGCCGGCATCGTCAAGGAGCGTTCCCCCTTGACAGTCGCCCGACGATGCGCGATATCTCCGCGGCAGCCCGTGGCCAGGAAAGGATCAGGGATGTCCGAGCCTTTTGCATTCGAACGAGAGCCGTTCCGTCGCGAGCTGGCTAGCGAGGTCGTGCGAACGGGCGCGGAAAACGGACGCCCGTATGTTGTCCTTGCGGATACGATCTGCTACCCGGAAGGCGGCGGCCAGCCGGCCGACCATGGG
>DATJQT010000197.1:0-7609 GCA_035505475.1 Vulcanimicrobiaceae bacterium | reverse complement strand
GGGGGGATGAATATTGGCGAGACAATCTCTGACGTGGCGATCCGGGAGGTGCAGGAAGAAACGGGTCTTGTTGTCGAGGTCGTTCGTCTGATCGGGGTGTATTCGGACCCGCACTTTCAAGTGGCCCGCTACGCGGACGGCAATGTGGCGCAGTACCTGACGGCGCTGTTCGCGTGCCGCGTTGTCAGTGGAACGCTTCAGGCCTGCTCTGAGACGCTCGAGCTACAGTATTTCGATCCCGGCGCGATTCCAACGGACCTCGTATCGACGCACCGCATCTATCTGCAGGATGCTTTCGCGGACGACCCGGACGCTTTCATACGATAGCCACATCAGAAACCGTTCGCGCTTCGACAGGCCCTTCGAAAAGCTCAGGACGGGCTCGTCACGACGGGCGTCTGCGCGGCCCGACACTGACGGCGCGACCGCTTGCATGGCGGGTTTTCTCCGATCTTTCCTCCCCAGACTCGCGCCTTTGGTGCTACAATACTGCTTTGGTTTTGTTCCTGCTGGGGATGATCCGGAACCATGCGCATTCTGGCCATCAGCGATCAAGTCGTCGAGCAACTCTACAGTCCGCGGATTCGCGACGTGGTTGGCCGGGTGGATCTCGTGATCGGCTGCGGGGACTTGCCTTCCTACTATCTGGAATACGTGGTCTCGATGCTCGGCGCGCCGTTTGTCCACGTCCCCGGCAATCATGATCTGCCCACGGCTCCGGCGGGGGAGGATGAGTCGACGGTCAAATCGCCGCATTGCTGGACCTGCGGGAACATTGACGGCCGGGTGGTCCATGAGCAGGGCGTCCTGGTGGCGGGCCTGGGCGGCAGCGTCCGTTATCGGCCTGACGGCATCCACCAGTACACGCAGGCCGAGATGACGCAGCGGATCTGGGCGATGACGCCCCGGCTGCTGGGCAACCGCATCCGATACGGGCGCGCCCTGGATGTCTTGGCCACGCACGCGCCGCCGTTCGGTGTGCATGACGGTTCCGATCCGGCCCACGTCGGGTTCCGGGCGTTCGGCCGCTTCATCCGGCGCTTCCGGCCGCGCCTGCTGCTGCACGGTCACTCGCACGTGTGGCGCCGCGATACAATCGTGACCACGCAGGTCGGCCCGACGCTGGTCCTGAACGTCTGCCCCTATCGTGTGGTGGAGTTGAGCCCTGACCATGTTGGATGACATCGCCGCCCGCGTGCAGGCCGATTTCGCCCGGGCCCGCTCGCGGGCCTTCCTCCAGGATTTGTTGCACGTGTTCTCGCGGCGGCCCCGGCGTCTTCTCGCCTACGACGACGTCAAGGAGAAGTTGCGCCTGGGCGGTCCGATCTACCGGGGCATCCGCACGGTCGAGATCGCGCGCATCGTCGGCAGCGTCAACCGCTACGCCGATTTCGACCGTGCGTTTCTCCCTCGCCACAACCGCTACGCCGGCCGCTGGCAGAGCATCGACCGAGCCTTCTACGAGGATGTCAGCCTGCCACCCGTGGTCCTCTACCAGGTCGGCGAGGTGTACTTCGTCGTGGACGGCCACCACCGCGTGTCCGTGGCCCGGCAGCAAGGCCAGGAGTTCATTGAGGCCGAGGTACGCGAGTGCCGGGTGAAGGTACCGGTCGGTCCGGACCTCCGCCCGGAAGACCTCGAGATGCTGGGCGCACGGGTGGAATTCCTGGAGCGCACAGGACTCGACCGCCTGCGCGCCGGCGCGGTTATCGAGCCGACGGCGCCGGACGGGTACACGCGCATGCTGGAGCATATTGCGGTGCACCGCTACTTCATGGGGCTCGACCTCAAGCGCGACATCAGCGAGGACGAAGCCGTCGTGCACTGGTACGACCACGTGTATCTGCCGATCGTGGAGGTGATCCGCGATCGAGGCATCCTGTCGGAATTCCCGGAGCGCACCGAGGCGGACCTCTATCTCTGGGTGCTCGATCACCAGCACCTGCTCGTGGACCACGGGCAGGACCTGGCTCCCCCCGAGGTCGCGGCGGAGCAGTACATCCGGCGGCTGGAGGGGGCCACAGATGTCTAAAGCCGTCCGAGGCCCGATGTCTAACGTCCGATGTCCACGCTGCGAGGGTAGGGTGCGGGTGCAGGGGTGCAGGGTTGTCATTGACGGTAGCGCGATTGGTATGGTAAGTAACACCACTTTACGAATCGGTTGACATATGCCGGGCCGGGGGAGCCCGGGGCAGGCACAGGTTGCTGCGCCTTGGGGGAGGGGGAAGCAGATCATGCGGTTAACGGGGTCGGAGATCTTTCTCAAGTGCCTGCAAGCGGAAGGCGTGCACACCGCGTTCGGCCATCCGGGCGGCGTTATCCTTCACACCTACCACCTCATGCTGGACTACCCGCTGCGGCACATTTTGTGCCGGCACGAGCAGGCCGCGGTGCACGCGGTGGAAGGATACTATAAGGCGAGCGGCCAGACGGGCACGGCCATCGTGACCTCGGGGCCAGGCGCCACGAACACGATCACGGGGCTCACCGACGCCTTGATGGATTCGATGGGCATCGTGGTGTTCACCGGCCAGGTGCCCACCGCCGTGATGGGCTGCGACGCCTTCCAGGAAGCCGACGTGGTCGGCACCACCCGGACCTGCACCAAACATAATTTCCTGGTGGACCGCACCGAAGAGCTGCCGCGCATGGTCAAAGAGGCGTACCACATCGCCCGCACCGGCCGGCCGGGGCCTGTGTTGGTGGACCTCCCGAAAGACATCATCATGGGGCGGGCGGATTTCAAGGGCTATCCACGCGAGGTCTCGATCCGCGGCTACAATCCGTCGGTGAACGGCCACCCCGGCCAGATCAAGAAAGCCGCCGAGCTGATCGCGAACGCGAAGCGCCCGGTGATCTACGGCGGGGGCGGCATCGTCCACGCCGACGCCGCTGCCGAGTTGACCCAGCTCGTGGACCTTACCCAGATTCCCACGACCCTGACCTTGATGGGCCTGGGCTCCCTGGACACGTCGCACCCGCTCTGGATGGGCATGCTGGGCATGCACGGCACCTATACCGCCAACATGGCGATGGCCCACGCCGACCTGATGATTGCGATCGGTGCGCGCTTCGACGACCGGGTCACGGGCAAGCTCTCCGAATTCGCCAAGAACTGCCGGATCGTGCACATCGACATCGATCCCACCTCGATCCGGAAGAACGTCCACGTGGACGTGCCGATCGTGGGCGACGTCAAGCGCGTGCTGACCCAGCTCAACGCCGAAGTCGCCAAGATCGAGCGGGACTGGCGCGCCGATTTCGAGGAATGGTACGGGCAGATCGCCGAATGGCAGCGGACGCACCCGCTGCGATACGACCAATCCGAGGACGGAAAGATCCTGCCGCAGTACGCCATCGACCAGCTCTACCGCATCACCGAGAGCGCCCGCCCGTTCGTGGCGACCGGGGTCGGCCAGCACCAGATGTGGGCCGCGCAGTACTTCAAAGGCCGCGGCGAGCCGCGCAAGTGGATCACCTCGGGCGGCCTCGGCACGATGGGGTTCGGGCTGCCGGCGGGCATGGGCGCGCAGGCCGCTTTCCCCGGCGAATTGGTCGTCGTCATTGACGGGGACGGCAGCTTCCTGATGAACATGCAGGAGCTGGTCACCTGCGTGCAGTACCAGTTCCCGGTCAAGGTGTTCATCATGAACAACCGCTACCTCGGCATGGTCCGCCAGTGGCAGGAGCTGTTCTATGGCGGCAAGTACTCCCAGGTGGACCTCGAGGTGCAGCCCGATTTCGTGCGGCTGGCGGAGGCGTGCGGCGCGACCGGTCTCCGCGCGCAGCGCCCGAGCGAGCTGCGGGGGGTCATCGAAAAGGCGATCGCCACCCCCGGTCCGGTCGTGGTGGACGTGGTGACGACCCGCGAAGAGAACGTGTTCCCGATGATCCCGGCCGGCGGGGCCTTGCGCGAGATCATCGATGTCGGTGACCCCGTGCCCGAAAAGCTGTTCCAGGGCTGGCGGTAACCGCCTAGCCGAACAAAATCGTCTTGACGAGGCAACGGACGGAGGGGGGAGCGGATGACGGAGGCCCGACATTACCGCAAGCACATTCTGTCGATCCTGGTCGAGAACCGGCAGGGCGTTTTGGCGAAGATCGCCTCGATGATTGCCGCCAAGGGTTACAATATCGACAGCCTGTCCGTCGCCGAGACGCTGGACCCCACCGTCTCTCGGATGACGATCGGGGTGCACGGGGATGAATGGGTGATCGAGCAGGCGGTCAAGCAGTTCCATCGCCTGATCGATGTCATCAAGGTCACCGATCTCACCGACGAGGAGCACATCGGGCGCGAGATGGTCTTCGTGCGGGTCAACGCCGAGCCCGCGAACCGCGCCGAGATCCTGCGCATCAACGAGATCTTTCGCGGGCGGATTGTAGATGTGACCCCCGCCAGCTACACGTTGGAGTTGACCGGGGAAGTGAAGAAGATCGGGGCCGTGCTGGAGCTCTTGCAGCCGTTCGGGATCCAGGAGATCGTCCGCAGCGGCACGCTGGCGATTCCGCGCGGCAGTAAGAGTGCGGCGAAGGCCGAGGGCAAGGTGCGGTCCGTGGCCCACAAAGCGGCAGCGGGCACGGATTAACGTCCATTGCCCAGTTCGTGCAGAGCTGGTCGAGCGCGAACGGTCTCAGCAATTGCTTGTGTCTTACTCGCCCTGCGCGGTGTCGAAGGGCGAGTCGCATGTCGGGAGTGTCTTTTCAACGGACGCGTCACGCGAGGGGAAAGCCATGGCGAAACTGTACTACGATGCGGATGCGGAATTGGGGTTGTTGAAGAACAAGCTGATCGGCGTGATCGGATACGGCAGCCAGGGGCATGCCCACGCGCTCAACCTCCGGGACAGCGGGCTGGACGTGATGGTCGGGCTCTACAAGGGCAGCAAATCCTGGGACAAGGCGAAGGCCGACGGCCTCAAGGTCGGCACGGTCGCTGAGACGGCCGACGCCTCGCAGGTGATCATGATCTTGCTGCCCGACCAGACCCACAAGCAGGTGTACGAGGAGTCCATCCTCAAGGCGCTCACGCCGGGCAAGACCCTGATGTTTGCCCACGGCTTCAACATCCATTTCAACCAGATCGTGCCGCCGCCCCAGGTGGATGTCTCGATGATCGCCCCCAAGGCACCCGGCCACATGATGCGGCAGGTGTACACCGAAGGCTCCGGGGTTCCCGCGCTGCTCGCCGTGTACCAAAACCCCTCCGGCAAGGCGAAAGAGTTGGGCCTGGCGTATGCCAAGGGCGTCGGCTCCACCCGGGCCGGCGTGCTGGAGACCACCTTCCAGGAAGAGACCGAGACCGATCTGTTCGGCGAGCAGACCGTGCTCTGCGGCGGCGTCTCGGCTTTGGTCAAGGCGGGCTTCGAGATCCTGACCGAGGCCGGGTATCAGCCGGAATCGGCCTACTTCGAATGCCTGCACGAGCTGAAGCTCATCGTGGACCTGATGTACCAGGGCGGCCTGGCCTACATGCGCTACTCGGTCAGCGACACGGCCGAATACGGCGACTACAGCCGGGGCCCGCGGGTCATCAACGAGTCGGTCAAGAACGAGATGCGACGGATCCTGCACGAGATCCAGAACGGCCAGTTCGCGCGCGAGTGGATCCTCGAGAACCAGGCGGGCCGCCCCGGCTTCCTGGCGATGCGGCGCAAGGAAGCGGAGCATCCGGTCGAGATCGTGGGGAAAGAACTCCGTGGCATGATGAGCTGGCTCAAAGGCCGCCGCTAGCACACCCGGGCGGCCGCCGGGGACCGCGGCCATGCAGCGACGCAGCCGTGAATGGTCAACGCGCCGGGCGTTTCGCACCCGCCGGACGGTGCTGCTGCTCTTCGTGCTGTCGCTCGGGTACCTCGCCTCCGCCTACGGGCCCGCCTATTGGGGGTATCTGCGCATGCTCATCGCCGTCCGGGCGGCCGCCAGCGCGGCGGCGGCGGAGCCGTGGGAGCTCATGCCGCAACTCGAGCAGGCCAAGGAAGCCTGGAGCGATCAAGTCAGCGCCGCGGCGCGCGCGGCAGGCGTTCCGCTGGTCGACGATGCGATCAGTATCGAGCAAGTGGGCGCTGAAGCCGTGGTCCGCGCGGCCTGGCGCGTTCCGGTGATCTATCGGTTCATCGGGCTGCGCCACACGCTCGAATTCCAGATCGAGTCTCGCCAACCCTTCGCACAAAAGTGATCGTGCATCCGTCCGCATCCCCGCCCGTGATCATTGCCGGCCCGACTGCAGTCGGCAAGTCGCAGCTGGCGCTCGCCGTCGCCCAGCGCGTGCCGGCCGAGATCATCGTCGCCGATTCCATGCAGGTCTATTGCGGCCTGGACATTGCCACGGACAAACCCACCCTACGGGAACGCGCGGCCGTCCCGCATCATCTGCTCGACATCTGCGAGCCGCACGAGTCGTTTTCCGCCTTTGCCTTCGCCGCCGCGGCGCGGACCGCGGTCGACAGCACCCAGCGGCGGGGCAAGCTGCCGATCCTGGTGGGCGGAACCGGGCTGTACCTGCGGGCATTCCTGAAAGGCGACCTGGCGGGCGGCGGCGGCGACAGCACGCTCCGTGCGCGGCTCAAGACGGAAGCGACGCAGATCGGCGCGCCGGCCCTGCACGCCCGGCTCGCGGCCCGCGATCCCGTGTCCGCGCAGGCGATCCGGCCGGGCGATCTGTTCCGGATCATCCGCGCGCTCGAACTGTGCGAGACGACCGGCCAGACGGCCTCGACGCTGCGTCCTGGCCTCTGGGATCCGCCGCGCCGCCCGCTGGCCGGATTCCTCGTCCTCACGCGGGCGCGCGAGGAGTTGGCCCAGCGCATCGCGTTGCGCTCGGCCCGCATGTGGGACGCGGGCTTGCTCGAGGAGGTCCGGGCGCTGCTGGCGCGCGGCGTCCCGTCGGAGTGTCGCGCGTTGCAGTCCATCGGGTACCGGCAGGCGGTGGCCGTGCTCGCCGGCCGTATGACGCTGGAGGCCGCCCAGGAGGATCTCGTGCGGGCGACCCGCCAGTACGCCAAGCGGCAGCTCACCTGGTTCCGGCGCGAGCCGGCGGCGGAGTGGATCACCGTGTCGGGCGATGACTGGGCGGACTCGCTGGCCGACCGACTGGCGGTCCGCTGGGGGACGGCAGCGCACGCCGTCACGGGATGCGCATGAGCCGCCGTGACTGGATCCTGCGCGGGCCGGCCGCGATCGGCGGCACGCTGGCCGTGCCCGGGGACAAATCCATCTCGCACCGGGCGCTGCTCTTGGGCGCGATCGCCGAGGGCCCGACCACCATTCGGGGCCTGTTACGCGGCGAGGACTGCCTCGCGACGCTGGCCGCGCTGCGGGCGCTCGGGGTGTCGATCAGCGAGACGGCCGACGGGACGATCCATATCCAAGGCCGCGGGCCCGCTGGATTGCGGGAGCCAGGACAGGCGCTCGACTGCGGCAATTCGGGGACCAGCCTCCGGCTGCTGGCCGGGCTCCTCGCCGGTCGGCCGTTCTTCAGTGTCCTCACCGGCGACGCATCGCTTCGCGAACGGCCCATGCGCCGGGTGACCGAGCCGCTCCGGAAAATGGGCGCCCAGATTCTCGGCCGAGCGGACGGCACCTTGTGCCCGCTGGCAATCCGGGGCGG
>DATJQT010000196.1:0-1289 GCA_035505475.1 Vulcanimicrobiaceae bacterium | reverse complement strand
CGGCGGCGCGTCGACAAAAAGCCATGCGCTGCCCTCAACCTTATGGAGGTCCGTGGCCGACACAAGTAGTGCCACTGGCACGCACATGGCGGACGAGGAGTTTTTCCGACACCTTCATCGAATGAACCGCCTCACGCGGGCGCTCCAGGCGCCACTGGATGCCTGGGAGCGTGACATCGTGCTGCGGACGCATCGGCAGTTCGGCGGCAGGACGGCCCGCGCCGTGCGCCGCCATCTCGACGAGGCGTTCATCGAGCTGGTGACCACCCTGGATTCCGGCATCCGCAATTGAGCGTCCCCTGCCGGCCGCGTGCCGCGTGTTGCCCTGTCCCATCGCGTCGGTTTGGGACGCGGGTCGCCGGTACGGCTCCCCTTCCGGTAACCAAAGAATGTGCACAATTCACCCATGGGAGATCCGGGAACGCCGCAACGATGTCCTGGAGGGCGCTTTTCGGTTGAGGCGATGGCCTCACATCATCGCCGATCCGGTGCTGCCTTGTCTTCAAGAAATTACAGGGTAAGGAAATAGGCCAACTATTGTTGCGCCGGCGCAGGCAATTGAGAATACAGTCACGATTTGGCATGACGATTGCACAGAGATATCAGGTCGCTCATCATGAAAATGAGAGAGCTTGCAGACCAGATTGGTGCAAAGATCTACCTCGACTCTGAAATCTCGGATCCCGAGGTAACGCACCTGGTCGCCGCGGACACCGCGAGCGGGCTGATCGCGGGCGCCTCGCCGGTGACCCTCCTCGTCACGGGGCTTGCCAACCTGCAGTTGATCCGAATCGCCGAGCTGATGGATGCTCCCGGGCTGTGCCTGGCGGGTGCGATCGAGCCGGGCCCCGGGCTCCTGGATTTGGCCCGGGCCAGCGGGCTCACAATAATGACCTCCCCCCACGGGCTGGAGAAGACCCGCCGCCTGCTGGAGGGCTGCCTGCGCGGAGCGGGTGCGGCACGGAGATGATCAGCATGAGCTGCCGCATCCACGGGGGGGACTTCGACCAGGGCGGCCAGGCCACGCGCCGGCTCAAGGAAAAGCTCGTTCGACTCGGCGTGAGCGGTGCCGTGCTGCGCCGCGCCATGATCGCCGCCTACGAGGCGGAAATGAACGTGGTGATCCACGCGCGCACCGGCACGCTGTGGGCACGGCTTGGAGACGGGAGGCTCGAGCTGGAGGTGGCAGACGAGGGACCGGGCATCCCGGACGTGCAGCTCGCGCTGCGGGAGGGGTGGTCCACCGCCTCCGAGAAGGCGCGCCAGCTGGGGTTCGGCGCGGGCCTGGG
>DATJQT010000195.1:0-2982 GCA_035505475.1 Vulcanimicrobiaceae bacterium | reverse complement strand
CAGGCCCGCCCGCAGCGCTTCGCGGCGCGTGAAGTTGTTCCCCATGGTTGCTGTTATAACAGATCGGCTCACTAGTGTCGTGACCAGGTGGCTTATGGCGTTCGCGAAACCGCTCGCTCACACGCTCGCGGCTCTGATCGGAGGCGCGACCGTCAGGACTCCCCACCTTTTGTCAAGAGGTTTTTGGAAACTTTTGGGAGCCGATTATTGGGATTGTGCAGGTGTGCGGCTAAGTCATGCCTGGTGAGCATTTGGATCTAGACTGAGAGGGAGCACACGAATCCTGCGGGACCACACAGGCGCGCGCCCGCCGCGCCCACCGGCCCGGCCGAAGCTCACCAGGTCAGCGTTCGCTGGGGAGCGGGATGGGCGCGCGGGAAAACACGGGTCGGCGCGTCAGGCTGGCGGCGGCGGATAGCACCGTGCGCCAAAGGTAATCGTCGGGCCTGGGATGCCGCCGGGGGAAGCCCGGACTGCCCTGTCGCAAGATGTCGGCCACCCGCGCGGTCCCACAGCCTTGCTGCAGCAGTAGGCGCGCCACGCGAAAATCCGCGATACTCCAGTCCGGCGCCGGGAATCGCTCGAGCAGCCGTAGAGTCTCGAGGCACTGCCGATACCGCGACCACCCACACCGCTCCACGCCCGGTTCGGAGGTGGAGCGAACGGGATCGGGAGTCGGGGTCGGGGCCATGACGCTGTCGATACTGGCCATGGCTGTGCCACACTGCCAGACCACACGCACCCAGGGCGGCAGACCGTTGGTTTGGAGCCGGGCGGGTTTGCGGTTGGTGAACCCCGCCAAGCGGCCCAGGTGGCGCCACTCCGCGCTCGCCGGGTCCGCTCCGTAGCACCCCGCCAAGCGGCGCGCCACGGCGGTGGCCCAACCGGGGCTGACGCTGTGGGGGCTCACACGCACCCAAGCCTGTTGACGGCCCGGACTGGTTTCGACGACGATGCAAGGCGTGTGGCCCCCAGCCCGCATGGCGGCCAGGGGACAAGGACCGTCATCGAAGTCCAACAAGAGATATCCGGCGTTCTGGGCAGCGGCATGGGGACGGAAGTACACATCGCAGCCTTCCCGGTTGCGCGCCCTGAGGAATCGCACCGTATCGGCGCCAAGCAACTGGGCCGCCGTCCAATAGCGAGTCGCCACGCAGCGGCGCCGCGGGGTGTCGATCAGGCGCAGTTCATAACGCGACCAGACCATCGACACCAGATGAGCCCGCAGTGCGGCCCAAGTGAAATCGAGTCCGCGCCCGCTCATGCACTCGCCTCCGCGGCATCGGCAGCGCGCCATGCTTTGCGCCGGGTGGCCTGGTACATCGTGCCCGACCGCAACATGGCGATCAGCACCGACAGCCAGCGGTCCCCGATGCCGCGCAGCGCTCGGGCATGAGAGTGGCCTTCCTGACGCAACCGCTCGTAATGGCGGCGGGCGATGGGATCTTCCCGGAGGCTCACCATGGCGTGATGATAGAGGGCGTTGCGCAACCGGTTATTGCAGGCATAGCGCATCCCCACCGAGAGTTGCTTGCCGCTCTGGCGGGTCACCGGCGCCACTCCCGAGTAAGCGCGCAGGGCCGGGGCATTGCGTTCCTCGATCGAACGGGAGGACTCGCTGAGCAGCGCGGCGGTAGTGAGATCGCCGGCGCCGGGCAGAGAGCCGATGATGGCAGCATCGCTGGGCGCGCCCGACTCGGTGGGGGTCTGGCGCATCTTTTTCAGCAAGCTGGCGAGGTGTTTGAGAGTCGCCTTGCGCAGTTGATGTACGACGCGTAGTTGAGCGACCAAGACGAGGGCGTGTTCCGCGGCCGCGGCGGCAGTCCCTTGCGCCAGGGTCAGCGGCGTGGCGCGAAGTTGATCGAGGACCTGCGCCTTGGTGAGACGGCGAATGCGGCGCTGGCGGAGCACGGAGGCGATCTGCTCCTCGGTGAGAGGGAGAGCATCGGCCGGCAGCGGGGCCAGTTCCAACAAGTCCCATATCACGGGTTGGTCGGGAGACGGGCACAGCGCCAGCATCTGCGGATAATAGCGGTTCATCTGCTCGCTCAGCCGGCTGGCGAGACGCTGCACTTCTTCCCGCAGTTCGTCGGCGGTGCGATACAGTTCGCGAAGATGAATGAGTTCCGCCGCATCGACGGTGACGCGGTGGAAGGCGGCTGGGTCGGTGCGCAAGGCCGACGCGCCGACCCAGGCATCGCGATCATCGTCCTTGGCGCCGGCACTGGTGTAGCGGTCGCGGAAATGGGCGAGTTGTTTGGGGTTGATGGCG
Organism: Vulcanimicrobiaceae bacterium; assembly: GCA_035505475.1. Classification (GTDB taxonomy): domain Bacteria; phylum Methylomirabilota; class Methylomirabilia; order Methylomirabilales; family 2-02-FULL-66-22; genus 2-02-FULL-66-22. Next base: position 710 of record DATJQT010000195.1, on the reverse strand, counting down.
AACACGGCGTAGCCGCGTTCCACCAGGGTTTCGACCACGGCGCCGCGGGGCGTTTCGATCGCGACGGCGGCGAAGGCGGGATCGACGCCGTGGCTAGCGAGCCACTCCAGCAGTTGAGCCAGGCCGGTTCCGCTGTGCAAAATACTGACTTTGGCACAGATCTGGCCGTTGTGGTCGAGTAAGCAAATGCGGTGGGCTTCCGTCGCCCAATCAATTCCGATATAGTGACGGAAACGGTTCGGTTCCATGGACACCTCCAGCAGAGCCGGCCGTGTCGTGAGCGTGTCGCCCCTGTACTGGCGCTCGGCTTTTGTGGAGCCGGCGCGACTCCCCACGGGAACTCGGTCACGGCATGTCCCGCCGGGGCGCAGCTCCTGACTAGGCATTGGGAGATGCAGGGAGCGCATACGGCGCTCCCGGCGGGTGACCGGGATCTGATTACTCAGTTTAGATCCCGGCCCGGACTACTTGAAGGGTACAGGGAGCGTTTGCCGGACTAGCAAACACAGCCTTCCGGTCACGGTACTAGGGGCGCGACGACGTTACGAGGGCGAGCGTCTACCGCTTGCTGACGCGCGCGGCTCCGATCGGAGGCGCGACCGTCAGGGAGCGCTTTGCCGGACTAGCAAACACATCCTTCCGGTCACGGCACCCGAGGCGCGACGACGTTACAAGGGCGAGCGTCTACCGCTTGCTGACGCGCGCGGCTC
>DATJQT010000194.1:0-1316 GCA_035505475.1 Vulcanimicrobiaceae bacterium | reverse complement strand
GCCGGAATCCACGGCGGGCTCGCTCTGACGCTGGGCGCTCGGCCTCGCTTCCTTCCGGCAGCTGAGCGCAGTGAGCCACACAGCGCAGACGAGACACCGCCTCACACCGCGCACAGGCGCCTCCTGGGAAGCAGCCTAACGCATCGCGCCTCAGCGGCGGGCAAGCCCACCCACCGGGCGCACAACTCCTGCTCTACCTCATCCTCGACGGCCCGGCGCCTCAGCCCCGATTGGCCCGCCGCTGCAGGCGCTAGTTAGGCAGCATCCCGTCACGGTGCGGCGAGCGGCCTCGAGTCGGCGCCTTGAACCTTCTCCAGCACTTGGCCGCCCGGACCGAGCTCAAGGCCTGTGACGTCGGGTGCCCGCTGCCGAACCCAGGACTCCTTGTCCAAAGTGCCGTTCGGTCGAACGCGGTGAATTCGATAGAGCGTAATTTCGTGCGCCGTGAGGGCGACCAGGTAGCGCGCCTCGCTGCCGGCGAGCGATCCAGCAACCAGTCGCTCTACGGGGCTGAACTCAATGCCGGCGCACTGTTCCGATGTTCTCGCGGAGAGAAGGGCGCGATCTGACAAGTCCACGTACATCCGATACCCAGTTCTGACATCACCGTGAAAGAACGAAGCGTAGCGAACCAAAGACATGTGCCCCCTGTCCGCAGCGGCCAGGATGCGATCAATGTCCAGTCTGCTGATGACGACATCGACACCAAACCCGATCGTATGCGGGTCGACCAAACGCCCAGACCACGGTTGCAGGCGGCCGGGCACAAGTGCTTCCAGGGACAGGTGCGGCTCCTGTCGTTCGTTGAAGGCAAACGCGAGTACCGTGGGTGTCTGCGAGTAACGGGGCACGATGGAGACATAGGCCATCAGGGCGCCGTCGTCTGCGCGCAGAAGAGCGACGTCTCTAACGGTTACGAACCCTGGTTCCTTGCCGAAGGCTTCGATCGGCGCACGCGCAGCCAACCCGCGCACGGCCTGCTCAATCGCGGAGTCTGACGGACCCGCGGAGGCTTGCAGAACGAGCAGGAGAACTGGAATCAATGAGCACCTCCGGCGTCTGGCCCCGAGGATGCTGCCTAACGAATCGCGCCTCAGCGGCGGGCAAGCCCACCCGCCGGGCGCACAACTCCTGCCCTACCTCATCCTCGGCTGCCCAGCGCCTTAGCCCCGATGGGCCCGCCGCTGCAGGCGCTGGTTAGGCGGCCTTGCCGGCATTCCGACTTGCCGGCGTCATGCCCGAACGCATTTCTCGGTAGGCGTAGAGAAGTGGTACACCCACCGTGGCAGCCAGCACGGCGAAGATGGTCCCCGTCA
>DATJQT010000193.1:0-1078 GCA_035505475.1 Vulcanimicrobiaceae bacterium | reverse complement strand
GCGTCGGTGCCGGTGATCGGGTCGTGGCTGAGTCGTTGGACGTGCAGCAGACGTCGGTTGGCGCAAAAGCCGATCTCGCGTAGCGCGGGCAGATTGGTCAGCCGTTTGCCGATCGAAAAGTCGCCGGTGTTGTTGATGGTCGTCTCGGTGCGCAGCGCCCTCCCTTGCGCCGGGTAGGACCGGCGGGTTGCCCCGCCGATCCCCCCTCAGAACCGTACGAGCCACTCGTCGCGGCATACGGCTCAAGCAAGCCGCAAGGGCGTGCAGGTGAGCTGTGCTGGTGTCCGGCGTTGGCGGGCGAAGAGCCCGCGTCGGCAGGAGGCGTGCACAAGGCGGGTTTGATCATTATGCGTTGGGCCGGATCTCCCGTGGTGGACGAGGTAGTCCGCGGCTATCGCCGCACGGGTGACCTGTTGCCACCAGCGTTCCCAGTCGTGCGGGGACTGCGGCGGCTGTTCGGCGGTGAGCAGGTGATCCCCGCAAAGCGGACAGTGCCCGTCCTGCTTGGCGAGCAGGCGCAGGGTGTAATTGTCCAACGGGGGCTTGGCTTTTCGCCGCCGTACGGCCCAATAGTCGGCCAGGGCGGGGTCATCGGGTGAGGCCGCGCCGGAGACCATGACATGCCGCACAATGTCGGTCCAGGAAAACTTGACGAGGTAGGCGCCGCTTTCGGGATCGCCGAACACCCAGCGGTCGTTCCTGAACTTGTTTCGCTTACCGAAGTAGCGCGCGACGATCCACGGCTTCGGTTTGTTGTTGTGTTGCCATGTGGTCCATTTGTAGGTGAGTTTCCACATCTGATAATCCAGCGTGTGAAACACCTTGGATGACACCACACCCCGGTAATAGGCGGCCCACCCCTTGATGATCGGGTTGAGTCTGGCGATGATCACCCCCGCGTTCGATCCGCGCAAAACGCGCATCTCGGACGCGAGCCTTTGCCGGAGCCGCCTGATGGCCGCCGTGCTCGGTTTGATCAGCAGCTTGAGGCGGTAGCGGCGGACGTTGAATCCCAAGAAGTCGAATCCTTCGGCGAGGTGCACGATACGTGTCTTGTCCTCATTGAAGCGAAGACCCC
>DATJQT010000192.1:0-4458 GCA_035505475.1 Vulcanimicrobiaceae bacterium | reverse complement strand
CATGGATCGCGTCCTTCACGTCGAGCTGTTCGACGAGCGCCGCGAGATCGTCGGCGTAGGTGTCCATATCGTTGCCATTCCAGGGCTGGCTCGACCGCCCGTGGCCGCGGCGATCATGGGCGATGCAGCGATAGCCGTGGTTGGCCAGAAACAGCATCTGGTCTTCCCAGGCGTCAGCGCTCAGCGGCCAGCCATGGCTGAAGACGATCGGCTGTCCGGCGCCCCAGTCTTTGTAGTAGATATGCGTGCCGTCTTTGGTCGTGATAGTGCTCATAAGTTCTCCCTTCTGCGGTCTTCGTCGTTGTGGGCCCCATCAGCGGCCGACGGGGTGGTGTACGGCGTCCAGGATTCGCCCAGGTACTCTTTGACGATCGAAAGCACCTCGGCTGCATGCTCCGCTCGCGCCCAGTCACGGCGGAACTCGACCAGGTCCTGTCATGCGGTTACCGGCATCCCACCGGGCTGCTCGATACGTCGGGCGACCGTGGTAAGCGCGCGCTGGCTCGCGCTGCCGGACGCATCCTCGACGGCATAGATGCCGTAGCCATCCTCCAGCATCTGCAATGCCGGGAAAGCGAGACACGTCTCGGCCCACAGCGCCGCCATCACAAAGTTCATCCGGCCGGTCCGTTTGACGGCCGCGACGAACTCCCCGTTGTCCCAGGCATTCATGGTGGAGCGAATAATTGCCGTATGTCCCGGGAACATCCCTTTGAGCTGCGGGATCACGCGCCCGCTGAACGCTGCGGACCGCACGGTGGTCAGAATGACCGGAACGTGGAAGAGCTTCGCCGCGCTCGCCAGGACCTGCACGCTCTTGAGCAAGTCCGCCCGAGCGAGTTTGCCGATGGCGGCAAACATCTGCGGCTGATGGTCGATGAAGACCACTCCGCAATTCTCGGGCGTGAGGAGGCCTTTGTCGGTCGAACCGGCGCTCATGAGTGCGAGTCCGCGGGCCTGGCACGCATGGGAAGAGGATGCCAGCCGAGGCGCCCGTGCACTAGTGACCAGGTGGCTGATTCAGGCATGCTCCGAGACGGTGAGTTCCGCGTCCTTCTTCCGGAGGAGGCGCTCGGGGGCGGGAGGCGGCGCGGCGCCTAGAGTTGGACGAGGCCGCGGCGGCTGGCGGCCGCCAGCGCCTCGGTCCGGTTGAGGACCTTCAGCTTGGTGAAGATACTCCGCAGGTGAGACTTCACGGTCGTCTCGCTGATGTACAGGTGGGCGGCGATCTCCTTGTTGCTCTTGCCGCGCGCTAGCAGGGCGATGACTTCCCGCTCCCGCCCGGTGAGCGCCTCGCTGCTGATCCCCGCCGCCAGCTTGGCCACCACCTCCGAAGGGAGGCAGGTCTCTCCGGCATGGACCCGGCGGATGCAGTCCAGCAGGTCCTCCCACTGCGCATCCTTGAGCAAGTAGCCCTTCGCGCCAGCTTTGATTGCCCTGGAAATGTCCTCATCGGTGTCGAACATCGTCAGCACGACGATCTTCGCGGCCGCATCCTGCCGGCGGATTGCGACCATCGCATCGAACCCATCCAACACGGGCATGCGCAGATCGAGCAGGGTCACGTGGGGCCGGGTCTTTTGCCATAAGGCTACCGCTTGGGCCCCTGTGTTGGCGGTGCCGACCACGATCATGTCGGCCTGGCGACCGATGATCGCCGTCAACCCTTCGAGGACGGCGGCATGATCATCGGCGACCAGGACCCCGATCGCACCGTCCTTCCGCTGCGCGGTGGACCGGGTGCTCATGGCTACGCTTGCTCCTCCGAGCCGCGGGGCAGGGCTTTGGACACGATCATCCCTTGCCCGATCGTGCTCTCCGCGGTGACGAACTCCATCCCCTCGATCCATTCGTAGATCTCCGGCGGTCCGAAATCGTCGTGCCGGCGCTCGACCGCGTATCGGCACCCATCACCCGCAAGATCAACTGCGAAGCTCGGGCTCCGAACACCAACTGCGCGATGCATGCAGTGACCCGCGCATGGCGGGGCACATTCATCGCCGCCTCCTGGCCGATGCCCAGGAGGTTCTCTTCCCAGTCGGGCGGCAGCGGGCACGGGCCTCCTCCACGGTGACGCGGATCGCTGCGGTGGCATCGGCGTGCTGCCCCTTGCTGGACGGTACGCAACCATTCGCGCCGGTCCAGCAATTCATCGAAGTCACCATCCCGGGCGGCCCGAGGCCTCAGCGCTGGAGCTGGATGGGCGTGCCGGGCCTCCCGTCTTGCGCGTCAGCAATCACGAGGTAGCGTCGCGCGGCTCGGTCGTCCGTTTCGACAACCTTCCGGACCGGTCCCAGTGCGATGACCACCGCGGCGCCGGCGGGATTGGTCATGAAATTCGCGACCGGTTCGAGCGGGCCCGAGCCATCCGGGTTGGTGGCGAGCGCCAGGAAATAGGGCTGCTTCGGCGTGAGTCCCGTCACCGCCGCTTCCAAGAGGTCCACCAGTCCCTGGCTGTTGACCGCGACCGTGGTTTCCGGGGTGCTTGCTCCCTTGGAGCCGAGGCTTAGGTGGACCGCCTGCCCGGCGAGGCCGATCGGAACCAGATTGTCCGTGCCGGCGCCGACGGGGACGGCCTCCGGGAGGTAAACCATGCCCTGCGGCGATTGCCCGGAGGGGATGGTCGCCACGACCGTGTTGGTGAGGGTGTCGATGACGGTGACGGCGTTCGCGTTCTCGAGTCCGACATACACCCGGGTTCCGTCGCCCGACGGCCACAACCCGTGCGGCAGGGCGCCGGTCGGAATGGTGGCGATTTGTGCGGGCTGGTCGGCCGTCGTAAAGACCTTCACCTGGTTCAATCCGCCAATCGTGACGTAGGCGAACTGGCCGTGGGCGTTACGAGCGATGTTCGCGTGGTTGGTGAGCGGGCCGGTGTCCAGGATTGTTATGACGTTGAAAGGCGGCCGCGCATTGAACACTTGGGTTTTGCCAACGTCCTTCAGCGTCAGCCACACCTGCCGCCCGTCCGGTGTCGCCGCGATGTCGGGACAGAAAGGCGACGCCTGTGGGACGCGCCCGACTACCAGGTGAGTGTGGGTGTCGATGACCACCGTTTCCGGGCTGAAGCTGGAACAGACATACCCGTAGGCGCCGTCTGGTGAGAAGATCGTCATGCCCGGCCCGTTGGGCACGGGAATCCGCCGGGTCGGCTGGTAGGTCTGGCCATCGAGCACTTGCACGTAATCCTCGCCACGCACCGTGACCCAGACCTCTCGGCCGTCGGGGGTGAAGAAGGCCTCATGCGGCGCCCGGCCGACGTAGGTGATGTGCTTGATCCGATTCGTCGCCGTGTCGATGAACGTGACGGCGTTGGAGCCGATCGACACCACATCCAGGGTCCTGTGGTCCGGGGAAAACCCCATCCCGTGCACCAAGAGCTGCCCTTTGTACAGCGGACTCAGGTTACCGGGAGCGGGATCGCCGAGCCGGATGACCCCGAGCAGGGTTCCGCTCGCCGGCTCCACGACCGACACCGTATTGGAGGTCTGGTCGGCCAGGTACACTCGGTCGTGCGCGCTGAGAGGGATGTCGGGGGTTCCCGCTGCACCGGGGACCTGGCTCGCACGAGCAAGGCCGCCGATCGCAACGAGGATGAGGCCTGCGAGGACCATCTGCTTCATGGTTTCTCCTTTGTGCTAGTGCGGGATCGCCCCAGTCGCCGAAGTCTCCTGGAGTGCGCGGCGCATCACATCGATCTCCGACGCCTGCGTGACTAGGATCTCTTGCGCCAGCCGGCGCAGGACCGGATCCTTCCCGTACAGGAGCTCCGCCTTGGCCATGTCGATGGCGCCCTGATGGTGCGGGATCATCATGACGGCGAAGTCGTGATCCGGATCGCCGGTCATGGGAGCACGCCGCATCTCGCGATCCATCACCGTCATGGCTGATTCCATGAGCGTAGCGAAGGATTGGACGGAACGTACGTCCGTCGGCGACGAGCCGGCTGCGGGCATCTCGTGGTGCATCGGTTGATCCACGGACGGTGCGCTGGCCCCGATCGCGCCAGCCGCGATCAAGACGAGGAGGAAGCGTGCGGAACCGGGAGAGAATGGACTTCGACTGGTCGGCCTTCCGGCACGAAGCGACACGGAGCACTCCCGCGAGGGGTCGAGAGGGTCAGATACACGTCATGATACAGGAGTGAATATGTCTCGTATAACATCCTAGGAGGAGGGTGTCAACCAAGGGGCGGTGAACTCACGCAGGGGACACAGGAGGCTTCCGGTCGCCCTGAGGTAGGGCCCCGCGAAACCGGTCACTCACCCGGCCCGGGCGCCGATTTCTTGCGCCTCAGGCGGCGTAGCGAGCGCCGTCGCTTCGAAATACTCGGGACCCACGGGCGCTTTCTTTCACCAGATCACTCGCAGACCTCTTCTCCAGAGAGGGCGGGTCGGTGAACGCGAACGGCAGCAACGCCCGGGCCACATCGAAGTCGTGGTAGAGCTCATCCCAGGT
>DATJQT010000191.1:0-3571 GCA_035505475.1 Vulcanimicrobiaceae bacterium | reverse complement strand
GTTCCGGAAGCACACGTTGGAGCCACGCAGCATCCCGATCACGTTGACGTCCCGCCGGACCCCGATGTTTCCCATCGCCCAATAGAAGCCGAAGATGTGCTTCACATCCGTCTGCAGGGTCGCCAGCATCACGTCGCCCGTCGTCATCACGGCGAACAGATGATTCTCGGGGAACTTGTTCCCGCCTTGCCAGCCTGGCGACGGAAAGGCCGGACCGCACGGAGGCGTGGCCCCCGTATTGCTGCAGTACGGCAGGAAATTCTCGTCGATGGTCACCGCGGTGTTGCTCAGCATCAGGGCCCAGCCACGGAAGTTGATGTCGACGTGCGGGCCGCCAGCATAGTCGATGCCCCAGGCATTCCCGTACCAGAACATGACAGGAATGGTCGGCGCCGTCGCGTTGCCAGGTCCGCTGGGTGTAGCGCACGTCGGGATGCCGAACTCCAGGGTGTTGGGCAGAGCAGGAGGATTCGCACCCTGGTTGAACCCGATGGTGTCGCGCTTCCAGCACACCTCGGCCGTACGCTGAATGCCCCGGCGATCGGTAAAGCTGAAGCTGTGCCTGAATGACGGCGTGTTCACGCTCAGCTTGTTGAAAAGAAAGCCTAGCGTGTAGGCAACCCCACCGCTGCCCCCACATTCGTCCATCTGCGCGATCGTCCCGCCGCAGTTTGCCCGGTTCACTGTGGTAGCGGCGGTCCACGACGCGGTATTGGTCCCGCCGGACACGTTGGGGTTGAACCAGCCCGTGTAGTACTGCGCATAGTTGGTACCGACCACGTTGTCGGATATGGTCACCACGTCGTCCAGGACCGGCCAGGCGCTGGTCGGAGACAGCAACGGGCCCAGCGGCGGGTTGTTCGGATATGGTCTGGTCAGATTCCCGCGGTCGACGGTTACCGACGCGGAGCCATTGAAGGGCTGGGGCGGCCCCCCGATGCACGGGAGATCGCAGCCATCCGCGATATACACACCGTCGAGCGGGCCCTTCCCGTTGCGGGCGGGATTGCCAAAGGACGCCGTCGCGCCGCTCCGGCCGAGCGTCGTGCCGCTCACCACGTTCACCATCTGGTTGGCGATGTTGCCGAAAATCCTGACGCTTGCGCCCAGTGACTCGACGAGGTTTGCGCCGCCAGCACAGTTGGTGCTGGGAGGACAAATTAGCTGTCGGGGCGTGAGGCGCAGCAAGGAGTCATTCCCCGGCTCGGACTGCGAGTAGCCGGAAGCCGCGGCAAGCGGGAACCACGTGTTCACCATCCCTCCACTGCTGCCGCCGCCAAGGTCCATGGCCGGATTCGCCGCCGCGCCTCCGAGAATGTCCACGCTCCCGGCGATCAGCACGTCCCCGCTCACCGCTGGACTGCCATTTCCGGCCACGATGCCCCTGGCCCAGGGCGAGGTGCTGGCTGCACGCACCAGAGTCTGGATGGTCCGAGTCCGGGTATTGCTGATGCCATCCGTTGCCGTACCCGTGCTCCTCAGGAACGCGAGATTCGCGCACCAATTCGAGAACACGCTATCCGGGAAGCATTGAAGGCCGGCAGGATACGCAAGACCCACCGCGGCCACCGAGTTGTTCGCTTCGGCGACCGTGAGGTACTTAAGCTCAAGCGTGAATGTCCCGCCAGGATCTGCACCTCCCGTGTAGGCGCCCGACGAGATGGCCTGGGATGGGATGGTGGTATTGGTCACGTTCATCGTGTGAAACTGGCTCGTGTCGCAGGGGGTGGGGGCGCACGTCGTCGAACCTGCCACGAAGGTTTCCTGCCCGGGGGCATAGGACACGTAAAGGTTGCGCAGCTCGCGGATGCCCCGCTCGATGCCCGCCTGCGCGATCTCGTAGGCGCGATAGTCGATCACGCTCGCCGCTGAGAATTTTGCTTCGATCATCGCCAGGTCGTAGACGGCAAGGCCGAGGAGCGCCACGACCGCGACCGAGACGATGGTCAGGAGCAGCACGCTGCCCTGCTCGTCGGAAGATTCCAAAATCCGGCGGAAGGTCACGGGAGGATGTGCTCAGTTCCGGGTCGTGAAGCTGGCAGCAAAGCGCTGACCAGGAAAGCTGTTGCTCGGCTCGAGGATGACGCCAGGAATGTCGAGATCGAAGCGAAGATCGAAGAGGGGCGACACGACGCTGCGGCCAGGATCACCGGGCCCGCCTGCGCCATTCGGCAAGCTGGCCACGCTCTGAAAGAAAATGTTCTTGGCCACCAGCTGCGTGGCGATGTTGCCGCGCGCGCTCAGCGCGTTCCGGGTGAGCAGCAGGTTCTCGGGTGTGTCATTGCAGGGCGCCCCCGGGTTCCATGAAGCGAGCGTACAGCGATAGATCTGCGTCCCCGGGTCACCCGTTGCGGTCCACTCGAAAATGCAACGGGGCACGTCGAGAATGACACCGGCCTGAACGGTCTGGGTCAGATACATGACGGCCTTGTTGGCTCCACCCTGTGGGCCGCAACCGGTGACCTGCAGCGCCGCGGCCTTGGTGAACTCGCGCTGCATCTCCTCGACCAGCGACGTGCCCGTCCGCTGGACGAAAGCCTGCGTGCCGGCGGCGTCGAAACCTGCCCGGGCGCCCTGAAACAGGCTCAACAAGGCCAGGCCGACGATCGAGAAGATGGCGACGACCAGAATCGCTTCGAGCAGCGTGAAGCCCTCCTGGCTGCGAATCGCTCGTCCGGCGAGTCTCACCTTCGCACCAGGATCGTCGACAGCACCACGGGCCGGGTCTGGGCATCGGTATTGCTGCTGCCCGGCTCCTGCATCCGCACCATCACCGTCACGAGCTTGGCCTCGACCATGCCTGGGTTCAGAGGCTGAGGACATCCGCCAGCGTTCCATGCGATCGCGAAGTTGGTCGGGCAGACGCCCGTGATGATCGTGCGGCGGCGAAATCCCGGGACGGCGTCGGTATTGCCCACGTTGTCGATCTGCACGCCGTCGGGCGCAGTCTCTTCTCGCGGGTCCGGCAGTGTGGGTGATCCGAATCCTGCGGCACGAACCTGCTCGAGACGCTGGATCGCGAGAGACAGGGCCGCGCGATCGTCGCCGCCGCCTTGGACCATCGCCTGCCCTCGGCCAAACATCATGGCCATGCCGAGCCCCGCAATCGCAACGATCAGGCCGCCAATGAGGACCTCGATGAGCGAGAACCCCGCCTGGCCCAGAAGTGACCGGCCCACCCTCTTTCGGCCCTTCCAGGGCCAAAAGACAGGCCGCCGCCTCCCAAATTTTGGAGGTATCCCCGGCCTTCCGTAGCGTCCCACCACTGCTATCCCTCTGAGGTGCCCTGTTGGATCCTTCAGTCCTGCGCGCTACCCCACTCGACGATGCTCCAGAAAAAGCGTTACGCGCCGCTGAATTCGGCGCGCTGGACATCACTCCTTGCTGATCGGCCTGTCGACGGCCCTCCGTCGAGGCCTCTACACACTCTTCCCGCTTAACCTTTTCAACAGTTTATAGCTACAAGGATCGTGCCATGCCGTATAATGCGCGCCCATGACTCAACCCTTGGTCGCGTTCCCCCTGAGCGAGGAGCAGCGCCGGATCCAGGAGCTGGTGCGGGGGCTGGCCG
>DATJQT010000190.1:0-3265 GCA_035505475.1 Vulcanimicrobiaceae bacterium | reverse complement strand
GCTCTGTGAAGCTCGCAAAGGAGTGGCAGTGATCCCGCGCAGAGCAGCGAATTCTGACCTCCTCGCCCGACCGGGCGAGGAGGTTTTTTTGTGCCTGGAGGCTCTATGAGCACGCGACGCGAGAAGGCGCAGGTGTTGGATCCGGTCGGGATGGGCCGCGCGATTACCCGGATTGCGCACGAGATCGGCGAGCGCAACAAAGGGGTCGAGGGCGTCGTCTTGATCGGGCTGCGGAGCCGCGGCGTCGAGTTGGCGCAGCGCATCGCGGCAAAACTGGAAGAGATCGAAGGCGTCAAGGTGCCGGTCGGTGCGCTGGATATCACGCTCTACCGCGACGATTTCGGCCGGGCGGCGACCCAGCCGGTCGTGCGACGGACCGAGATTCCCTTCTCGGTGAACGACAAACGGGTGGTACTCGTGGACGACGTCCTGTTCACGGGGCGTACCACCCGCGCGGCGTTGGATGGGCTGATGGACCTCGGTCGCCCGCAATGCGTGCAGCTTGCCGTTTTGGTGGATCGCGGGCATCGAGAGCTGCCGATCCGAGCGGATTATGTGGGCAAGAACCTGCCCACCTCGCGCAACGAGGCGGTCCAGGTGTTCATGGCGGAAGAGGATAGTGTGGACAAGGTCGTCATCTACGAGGCCGTAGAAGAATAGCGCCGGGGCAGAGCGGCGGCGCCCGGCGGCCGGGCGTCGGGAGGTGAGGGATGGGGCTTACGAGCAAAGATCTGCTGGGGATACAAGGTATCACGAGCGAGGAGATCCGCCTGATCCTGGACACGGCGGCTTCGATGAAAGAGATCGCCTCGCGCGACATCAAGAAGGTACCCACACTGCGCGGCAAGACGATCATCAACCTATTCTATGAGCCCAGTACACGGACGCGGACGTCGTTCGAGATTGCGGGCAAGTGGCTGAGCGCCGACGTGATCAACATCTCGACCTCGTCGAGCAGCGTGGTCAAAGGCGAGAGTCTGAAAGACACCGGGTTGACGCTGCAGGCCATGCATCCGGACGTGGTGGTGATCCGGCATGCGGTCTCCGGCGCGCCGCACCTGCTGGCTAAGCTCCTCAAATGCTCGATCATCAACGCCGGGGATGGAGCACACGAGCATCCGACGCAGGCGCTGCTTGACCTGTTCACGATCCGCGAGCGCCGCCCGACATTGGAAGGTCTGAAGGTCGCGATCGTCGGGGATATCCTGCATAGCCGCGTCGCACGCTCCAACATCTTCGCCATGCAGAAGATGGGGATGCACGTCCGGGTGTGCGGGCCGCCCACGCTCTTGCCTCGCTACGTGGAATCGCTCGGCGTCGAAAAGCACCTCAGTGTGGAGCGGGCGATCGCCGACGTGGACATCATCATGATGCTCCGCGTCCAGCGCGAGCGGATGGGGGCCGGGCTGTTCCCGACGCTGCGGGAGTACTCGAAGCTGTTCGGCTTGAACCTGGACCGGCTCAAGATGGCCCGCCCCGACGTCCTGATCATGCATCCGGGACCGATCAACCGCGGTGTGGAAATCGCCCCCGAGGTGGCCGACGGCCCCTATTCGCTGATCCAGGACCAGGTGGAAAACGGGGTCGCCATTCGCATGGCGCTCTTATACCTGCTGGCCGGCGGGCAGAATAACTAAACGTCCAGGATTCGGACGTACTGACGGGGGGTTCCCATGCGCATCTGGATCAAGGGTGGCCGGGTCATCGATCCGGCGAACAAGCGGGATGCGGTGCTGGACGTGCTGATCGAAGACGGTAAGATCGCCCGAGTCTGGGCCGCCCAACCGGGAGCGCCGGCGCCGGCTGCCGACCGCGTGCTGGATGCGACCGGGCAGGTGGTCTGTCCGGGCTTTGTGGACCTGCACGTGCACCTGCGCGAGCCGGGGCGAGAGGACATGGAAACGATCGCCACCGGTACCCGCGCAGCGGCGCGCGGCGGGTTCACCACGGTCTGCTGCATGGCCAATACCAATCCGGTCAACGACAACCAGTCGGTGACCGATTTCATCGTGGACCGGGCCCGGCGCGATGGGGCGGTCCATGTGTATCCGATCGGCGCCATCACCAAAGGATTGAAGGGCGAAGAGCTCGCCGAAATCGGGGAGCTGGTCGGCGCCGGCTGCGTGGCCGTGTCCGACGACGGCAAACCGGTAATGAATGCCGAACTCATGCGCCGCGCACTGGAATACACCACGTTGTTCAACATTCCGGTCATCCAGCATGCGGAGGACGAGCACCTGACCGGCAAGGGCGTGATGCATGAGGGCCGGGTGAGCACCGAGCTCGGCTTCAAGGGTATCCCTGCGGCCTCTGAAGCGGTGATCGTGGCACGCGATCTGCTGCTTGCCGAGCTGACGGGCGGTCGGTACCACGTCGCGCATGTCAGCACGGCGGAGGCGGTCGAGCTGGTGCGCGACGCGAAGCGGAAGGGCCTCAACATTACCTGCGAGGTTGCACCCCACCATTTCGCGCTGACCGACGAGGCCGTGTACAACTTCGATACCAACGCGAAGATGAGCCCGCCGCTCCGATCCAGCCGGCATCTGGCGGTGGTCAAGGCCGCGGTACAGGACGGCACGATCGACTGCATCGCGACCGATCACGCACCCCACGTTATCCAAGACAAGGAAGTCGAATTCGACTACGCGGCCAACGGCATCATCGGGCTGGAGACGGCCTTCGGTCTGACAATAACCAGCCTGGTCGAGCCCGAGGTGCTCACGCTGCCGCAGGCCGTCGCCCGCCTCACGGCCGATCCGGCCCGGATCTTCCGTCTGCCCAAGGGCACGCTATCGGAGGGGGCGGACGCGGACGTCACCATCGTCGATCCCAGCCGCGAATGGACCTACGACGTGCGGCAGTCGGCCTCCAAGGCGCGCAATTCTCCGTTCCACGGCTGGAAGCTGCGCGGCCAGGTGCTGTGCACGATCGTCAGCGGCAAGATCGCCTGGGAGCTGCAAGGATGAGTAGGCCAGCGCTGCTGGTCCTGGCCGACGGGACTGTGTTCGAGGGCCAGGCGTATGGCGCAGACGGCGAGGCCGTGGGCGAGGTTGTGTTCAATACCTCGATGAGCGGGTACCAGGAAATTCTGACCGACCCCTCCTACAAAGGCCAGATCGTCACGATGACCTATCCGCTGATCGGCAATTACGGCGTGAACGCGGAAGATATCGAGTCGCGCCGGCCGTTCGTGGAAGGGTTCATCGTGCGCGAGGGGAGCGTCCTGGCCAGCAACTGGCGCGCGACCATGCCACTCGACGCGTAT
>DATJQT010000189.1:0-16715 GCA_035505475.1 Vulcanimicrobiaceae bacterium | reverse complement strand
ATCCGGTTGACACACGACTTGCGGGGGATCGGCTCGGGGCTGGGATTGACCTCCAAGGCGGGCGGAGCCATGGGTGGGGCCAGGCCGATTGGCTTTAGCAAGGGGCGCCGAGGGTCGAATTTCGACCCGCCCGCTCTTGCTGACCGGCCGGTTCGTCGTGCTGCACACAGGGAGTGTGTCTGAGGGGTGGGTCCTCAATCCCTAGATACTGCAGACTTACGTCGAACGGGAGCGGGTCGTGTTGAAGACCGAGGATGTGGCTAACGCACAGATGCGGCGTCTGTGACGGCCGTGCACTGCTAACCCCACCATGATTTTGGAACCTATCGCGGATTGCGATTGACGAAAGATATCTTCGAAATATAATACATATCATAAATATAATAATATAATCACTCCTGCTTACGAGCGGCTCGGATACTCGACCCTGCCCTGGGACGGTCGAGCACGAGTCGCGCGTCTTGCTGATCCTGCCCCAAGAGGTACTGGAATGAGCCCGAGTGATGGCGGGCAAAACGACCACCACGCTCAAGCTTCCGGTGAGTTTGCAAATCGTCCTCCGGGCGCTGATCGAGGAGGGGCTAAGGCGCGAATTGCGACCAGTCCCTCCTCGCGAATGTGGAGCGCCAGGCGCAGGCCGTCCGGCGCATACGAAGTCTCGCCCGGAAGGCGCGGTGTCCACGTGAAAGGAGCCGGAATGACTCTCGGGGCACATTCCCTCCCAGCCGACTGGGAAGAACGGCTGCGCTTCGAGGCCCTCCTCACCGACCTGTCGGCTCAATTTGTTCATGCCCCTGCTGACCAGGTGGACCACCTGATCGAGGACGCCCAGCGGCGGATTGTCCAGGCGTTGGGGCTGGACCGGAGCACCCTCTTGCAGCGGGCCGAAAGAGAGGATGATCTGATCATCACCCACTCCTGGGCTGTTCCGGAGTTTTCCCCCAGGCCGGCGCTCTTCGCCAAAGCGGATTTTCCCTGGGTGCATCAGATGCTGCTCCGGGGGAAGACCATGCGTTTTTCCACACTCGACGACCTGCCCGCCGGCCGCGACCAGGAGTCGTTCCGGGCCATGCAACACAAATCCGCCGTCATGTTCCCGCTGGCCTCGACCGGA
Source organism: Vulcanimicrobiaceae bacterium (assembly GCA_035505475.1). Lineage (GTDB taxonomy): Bacteria > Methylomirabilota > Methylomirabilia > Methylomirabilales > 2-02-FULL-66-22 > 2-02-FULL-66-22. The sequence continues at coordinate 15,601 of DATJQT010000189.1, read as the reverse complement.
CGGGTGTTCGGGGCGCTGACGTTCGAGACCCTCTCGGCCGAACGCCAGTGGCCCGACGTGCTCGTGCAGCGGCTGCAGCTCATGGCCGACATCTTTGCCAATGCCCTGGCGCGGCAGCGCAGCGAGCAGGTCTTGCGGCAGGCCCTGGATGAGGTCATGCGCCTGAAGCAGCAGCTTGAAGCCGAGAATGCCTACCTCCGCCAGGCGACAGAAATCGAGCCGAGCGACATCGTGGGGATCTCGCCGGCCCTGAAGCGGGCGTTGTCTCAGGCGGACCACGTGGCCCCGACCGATGCTGCCGTCCTGCTCTTGGGCGAGACCGGCACAGGAAAGGAGCTGCTTGCGCATTGCATCCACCGTCGGAGCCGGCGGAAGGACCGGGCGCTGGTCACGGTCAATTGCGCGGCGTTGCCCCCGACCCTGATCGAAGCCGAGCTGTTCGGGCGGGAAAAGGGCGCCTATACGGGGGCACTGACGCGCCAGGCGGGACGCTTCGAGCTGGCCCACGGGTCCACCATTTTCCTCGACGAGATCGCCGAGTTGCCGCTGGAGCTGCAGGTCAAGCTCCTGCGGGTGGTCCAGGATGGGAGTCTGGAGCGCATCGGCAGCACCAAGACGCTTGTGGTGGACGTGCGGATCATTGCCGCCACCAACCGGGACCTGGCCCAGCTGGTAGCGCATCGGCTCTTCCGAGAGGATCTGTACTACCGCCTCAACGTCTTCCCCGTCGTGGTGCCGCCCCTCCGGGAGCGCCGCGAGGACATTCCGCTCCTCGTCTGGGCGTTTGCCAAGCAATATGGTGCAGCGTTCGGCAAGCCGGTGGCGCGCATCCCGCAGGAGACCATGGACGCGCTCCGACGCTACCCGTGGCCCGGGAACGTTCGGGAACTGCGCAATGTCATCGAGCGCGCGGTCATCCTGAGCGAAAGCTCCACGCTCTCGGTGCCAATGGGGCCGGCGCCCGGTCCCGGAGGGGTCGGGCCCCCAACCCTCGCGGCGGCGGGGCACGCGCAGATCCTGGCGGCGTTGGATCAGGCCGGGTGGCGGATCCGCGGCCCGGCGGGCGCCGCCGCCCTCCTCGGCCTCAAGCCGACCACCCTTGAGTCCCGCCTCAAGAAGCTCGGCCTCAAGCGTCCCCACTGATCGCGATCACCTCCACTCCGATCGGAGATCATCCGAAATCTCGTGGGTTCATGCGATTTCTGGCCTGACGTTCCCTCGGGAGTTTCCGAGCTAACTTCTCGCCGGCGCAGGAGTTTTCGGTCACCGCCTCGTGACAATAGGATTGGATCTATTGTTGCATTCGCTCAACGCGGGGTGAGGTTGGCGTTCCGAACCGAAAAGCGATAAGGCGTGCACGATGCTGTAGCTCAAACGAGGTCCCGCTATCGGCATGAACATCCCGGCGGCTTGATCTGGGACCTGGCGTCTCACGTGTCGCGAGACGCGATACCGTTACCCGCGTTGGCGCGAACGAGGTTGAGTATGGCCATCGTCATTTCGACTCTTCAGATTGTCGCGGCGCCTCATTCGCGAGCCGAAATTGTTCGGACGCTCGCGGCCCAGTTGGGGGCGACCCGTGTGCAGCCGGGGTGCCTGCGATGTGATCTGTACCGCGACATCGAGGATCAGGGGACGATCACCCTGGTGGAGGAATGGGAATCTCAGGCCGCCCTGGATACTCGCTTACGGTCAGAGGATTATCGGGCCGTTCTGGGCGCAATCGAGCTGGCGAAAAAGGCTCCCCTCCTTCATTTCGATACGGTGATCAGGCGTGCCGGACTGGAGATCGTCGAGGCGGCCAGAGGGTAAGCAGAGACAGTGTAGAGGCGGAATCAGATCGGCGTGGTCGAGTGCTTTGGCCAGACCGCTGGGATACTCCCGGCCACCTCGGCGGGCGTTTCGGATCTGCGAGGGAGGGGAGCGGGCATGTCGACTATTGTTGAGTACACCGACACAAAAATCCCGTGTAACCGTTACCCGCGGCAGATCGTCTCGCCCGTGCGGTCCGGGGCATGCTGTTTTTCGCACACGGAGGAGATTGGTCTTCCGGAACAGGATGACCATTGGATATTTCGGTACAAACGGTGCCGTGTGTGCGGTTTCACCGTCCGGCTCGTGTCGCAGGCGGTTCCGGACCAGGCCCTGTTGGCGAGCCTGCGGAAAACGTTGTCTGCGGCGTTCCAGCGGAAGAACTCGCAATATTAATCGCGGTCGTCAGCCGCACGGGACGCGAAGGTTGCTCGGGAGTGCTTGTGATGCCACGGAAGCTTGGGATCGGGTCGCACCCTCAATCAGGGGGAGAACAGGCAGAAGGGAGGGCGTGGCCCAATGACCATCTCCATGGCCGGCTCTGGCCCGCGACTATGCATATGGCCAGATCCCAGCGCTGCGAATGGACGGCAGGCAGGCGGAGGTGGGCTGGAGGTGTGGCCGGCGTTCCGCTCTTCGTAAGAGGGTACATCGCAACGCATCCCTCCCGTTTGATCGAAACCCATGCGTGACCTAGGAGGAGAGTGACATGCAACAGGATGTAGGCGATCGAGCCGCAGGTCAAAAGAAGATCGGCTTTCAGGAGCGGTGGCAGGAGCTTCGCCCGACGAAAACGGTGGTCTGCTGGTCCTGGGTGGGGATGATCGTGCTCACCATGATTGTCGGGTTTAGCTGGGGAGGGTGGGTGACCGGGGGAACTGCGCAGCAGATGGCCCAAAAAATGGCGGACGATGCAGTCATGAAGCGCCTGGCCCCCATCTGCGTGATGCAGTTCGACAAGGATCCGAACAAGGCCCAGAAGCTCAAGGAAATGAAAGAAGCCAGCGCCTACCAGGTCGGCGAGTACGTCGAAAAACAGGGCTGGGCGACCATACCTGGGGAGGCCAAGCCTGACAGCAACGTCGCGTCTGAATGCGGCAGAATGCTGACCAGTACGTAGCCGCAAAGACCCGCTGGGCGGGTAACCGGTATCTCTGTCGTTCCGGTGAGCCTCTCGTCGACTCAGATCAGGCCTCTTCAACTTTCAAACGCGAACAGGGGGATGTCAGGTCCAAGATCGGACCCACTGAATCGAGTGTGACGAGGGACCTAACCGCATGCACGCGGAGCCGTAAACGTGTTCCTGTACGTTGTGGGGTCCGACGCATGCGCAAGCCGGCCCGGCTTGCCTCCTAGGCGATCTCACCGGGCGGTTCGGCGTGGACGGTTCTGTTTCCGCTCCGTCCCTTTTGCGCCACCATCGAAGCGAACATGACAGCACGGGCAATTCTTGAGGAGACGTGTATGTTCAATCCGGATGTAACCGTCGAGGACGCGTGGGTACGGTCGGGAGGGCGATGCGAAGGGGAGCGTGCCGCTCAAGGCCTCGGGCACCGGTGTCGTGACGAGCTGCAATGGGATCGACGCGGGGGGAGCCTCGCGGGAGCGTGGGAAGTGTACTCCACGAGAACGGCCGATCTCGGAGGTTGGGAGGACGTCAATCGGTGCCGCATCCTCTGCCGGGCATGCTATGAGCAGACCTTGGCGAACAAATAGGGCCGGCCGTTTGAACGACGGGCGAGGTGAGCCGGCACCTCCGATCCGTTTTGATCCTAGGCCCGCACCGGCTGCCGCTTGTCTCTGGGATTCTGAGAAGGGGAATCGCGCATGAAGCTGCCCCGTGTATTGCTGCCGCTGGTGGTCATCGTCGGCCTCGGCCTTGTCACTATGGCCGGCCAGATCTTGGGAGTGTACATCGATTGGCTCTGGTTCCAGGAAGTCCAGTTCACGACGGTGTTCCTTACCATCTTACGAACGGAGATCCTCATCGGGGCTGCGACCGCCGTCGCGTTCTTCCTGATCTTTTACGTCAACGCGCTGCTGGCGTTGCGGCAGGTCCCGCAGGATGCTCTGGTGATGCTGGATGACTCTCTCGGGCTGCCCAGCCCGGAGATCCTGCAGCCCCTGATGCGCCGGCTCGCCTTGCCGGTGAGCGCGTTTCTGGCTCTGGTTGCCGGTTGGATGGGCGCCGACCGTTGGACGCTCATCCTGCAGGCCTGGTATCCCACGCCCTTCGGGGTTCAGGATCCCCTCTTCAACAAGGATGTGGCCTTCTACGTGTTTCAGCTTCCGCTCTGGAATTCGCTGCAGGGCTGGGGGATGGCCGTCCTCTTTCTGTGCGGGGTGGCTGCCATTGCTGTCTTCGTCTGCATCCGGGGCGTTCGGGTCGCTCCGCAGGGGCTGCTGGTCAGCCCAGGGGCGCGGGCACATCTCTTGATCCTGGCGGCGCTCTTTCTCTGCCTGAAAACGATCGGCTACCGCCTGGCCATGTTCGACCTCCTCTTTTCGCAACGCGGGGTGGCCTTCGGCGCGGGATACACCGATGTCAACGCCCAGCTCCCCATCTTGAAGGCCCTGATGGTCCTCTCCGGCGTCATTGCGCTGTTGTGCTTGGCCACGATCCGGCTGCGGAGCTGGCGCCCGCTCCTGGGGGGCGTCGCAGCCTTGGTGGTCCTGAGCCTCGTTGGGGGGGTCGCCTACCCGGGGCTGGTCCAACGCTACCAGGTCTCGCCGAACGAGATCGTCAAGGAAAAGCCATACATCGACTACAACATCCGGTACACACGCCTCGCCTACGGGCTCGACAATATCGAGGAGCGGGAGTTTCCGGCAGAGCAGACGCTGACGCAGCAGGATCTCCACAAGAACGATGCCACGATCAAGAACATCCGCCTGTGGGATCGGCGGCCTCTCCTCGCCACCTACAGCCAGCTCCAGGAGATCCGCACCTACTACAAGTTCGCGAGCATCGATGTGGACCGGTACACGGTCAACGGGGAGTACCGGCAGGTGACCCTGTCGGCCCGGGAGCTGTCCGCGAAAGACTTGCCGAGCCGGATCTGGATCAACGAGCGGTTAACGTACACGCACGGCTACGGCGCAGTGGTAAGCCCAGTGAACCGCGTGACCCGCGAAGGCCTGCCCGAATTCTGGGTCAAGGACATTCCGCCGGTGGCCTCCAGCGACCTCAAAATCTCCCGCCCAGAGCTGTATTTCAGCGAAGGGTCCACCGACTATGTGTTTGCGAAGACCCGGGCGAAAGAATTCGATTATCCGGCCGGGGATCAGAACGTCTACACGACCTACGAGGGGCAGGGCGGCATCCCGCTCGGATCCCTCTGGCGCCAAGCGCTCTTCGCGGCGTATCTAGGAGACACGAAGCTCCTCCTCTCGAACGATGTGACCCCCGACAGCCGGGTGCTGATCTACCGGAACATCCGGGAGCGGGCCCAGCGGATCGCCCCGTTCTTTCAGTATGACAATGATCCATACCTGGTCATCTCGGCGGCAGGGCGCCTCGTGTGGTTCCTGGATGGGTACACCGTCTCGGAATGGTTCCCCTACGCGACGCCGACGCGAGGACTTGGCAACTACGTGCGGAACGCCGTCAAAGTGACCGTGGATGCTTACGACGGCACCGTGCGTTTTTACATTGCCGAGCCAACCGATCCCTTGATCCGCACGATCGATCGGATCTTCCCCGGCCTGCTCACGCCGCTCAGCGCCATGCCGGCCGACCTGCAGGCGCACCTCCGCTACCCCGAGGGCCTTTTCCGGGTGCAGGCGGCGATGTACGCTGTGTACCACATGCGAGATACGCAGGTCTTCTATAACAAGGAAGACCTCTGGAGCCTGCCGGTCCGTCCCGTGGAGGGCAAGGACGAGGCGATGGAGCCCTACTACCTGATCATGCGTCTGCCTGGCGAGCCGAAAGAGGAATTCGTCCTGCTCCTGCCCTTCACGCCCAGCAAGAAGGACAACCTCTCCGCCTGGCTGGCCGCCCGGAGCGACCCGCCCTCCTACGGGAAGCTGGTGGCCTACACGTTTCCCAAGCAGAAGCTGATCTATGGCCCGCGGCAGCTCGAGGCCCGCATCGACCAGGACGCCTCGATTTCTCAGCAGCTCTCCCTCTGGAACCAGCGGGGCTCGCAGGTGATCCGGGGAAATCTCCTGGTCATCCCCATCGAGCGCTCCCTCATGTACGTGGAGCCGCTCTATATCGCAGCCGAGAAGGGGCAGCTTCCCGAGCTCAAGCGCGTGATCGTGGGATTCGGAGACCGGATCGCCATGGAAGAGACACTGGAGGGTGCCATGGCACGCGTGTTCGGCGGGCAGGCGGCTCCCGCCGCGACCGCGGCCGCACCGGCCCCGCCGGCAAGCGCCGATGCCTCGATGAAGAGCCTGCTGGATTCGGCCGCCGCCGCTTACACCCGCGCGAGCGAGGAGCTGCGCCGCCTAGGCGACCTGTTGCAGCAACTCCGGACCGGCAAACAGTAGCGGACAGGCGGGCCGGTCGAGGGTACGCTAACAAAGCCCAATCTTCGAATAGGGGGGTCCCATGTTCCAGTATACGGTCAAGAACGCGATTGGCGGAGGAGGGTGGGCGTTGATCTGTTACGCGTGCCTTCCCCGCCTCAGGGGTGCCGGGTACGACGTGCGGCAGCACGCCGGAAGAAAAGACGACACGTGTGCTCTCTGCGGGCGGTCCACCGTGCCACCGGCGCACGGGAAGCGCGGATGTTCCGCTCCCCCGAGGGGCATCCCTCTTCAAAGAGAACAGCAGTATCTGATGGACAGAGTGCGCGACAAACAACGACCAAGCCCCCAATAGACGGACCGCGGCATTCAACCGCATCCACGGGCGAGTAACGCACCCTTCCTGATAGAGTCCGGTTCCCCCTCCTCGGCCCACAGTTAGGTGGCTCGCCTTAACGGTCTCTCCGTCTTCCTGCCTGCATCCATTGGACGGTCAGCCGATGTTCGTCGTCGCTTTAGCATCAGATAAAATGGGCTTGATTGCGGCCTCCTCGAGGGGTGATCCGTTCGGCAGTAATCTCTCACGCAAATGTTAGGGGTCTGTCGAATACCGTTGTATCATGGCGGCGAGACCACAGAGGTTCGCTGCAATGCTGAAGCAGATCCGAGGGCGGTAGGGATTGGCTCAGGGGGCAGATCGCCCAAACGCGGACACAATCGAAGGTAGGTGACTGTGCTCGAGAGCCGTGCCCGGAAGAACCCCTCGCTCGACCTGATCAAGCGTCTCGCCACGGCCCTCAAGGCGGACGTAGGGGGAACTCTTGCGGTAGAAGTGAAGGAAGGGGCGGAAAGATGGCTCAGACACTGTACGCAAAATCGGGTGGGTGGGAAATCTGGGTGGGAAAGTTTCAGTTTGATGGATGGGATGGCTTTCTGCGGCGATCTCGTGCGGTGCATGATCGTGAACTTGTGCCTGGAGGGCCTTTTTCCACGCGGCAAGAGGCTGGGGAAGCCGGCGTCCTCTATGCTTGCACAAAAGCGTGACCTATCGTCACTCGCGTCCGCGCGAGATGCCTGGGCCTGAAGTCAAGGAACCAGCGCCCTGGTCGGCTCCTGGCCCAGGGCGCCACGACCTTCTTCAGTCGTAGCCTGCAATATCCGTAATCGGGTTGCGCCTAGACAAGTGGGGTAATTGCACACAACCTCCGTTCCCAGGGCTGAAACGCTTCTGCCGATCGCCATACCCACCGAGACGAAAGTCATGCTCGCGATTTGATGTCGGGCCAGTTCGGGCCAGACGGGCGAAGCCGTGCGACCGGGGTACGGGTGCGCTGGATTGTGGGATCGGTTCTGCATTGACAGCCGGTGCGACCTGCGCGATTGTCTGCAGCATTCGTTCGGCGTTTCTCGCGCCAGAGACACGTGGAGGCCGACATGGCAAAACAGGAATATCGGTTCGGGATCATCGGGCTGGGAATGATCGCCCATTTTCATGCCAAGGCGATCCAGGCGATGCGCGGGGCGCGGCTGGTGGCAGTGGCCAGCCGCAGCCAGGCGAAGGCGAAAGAGTTCGCCGCGCAGTATGGCATCGAGGGCCTCGGATCCTACCGGGCACTCATTGAGCGGGACGATATCGATATCGTAACGATCTGCACCCCGTCCGGCGCGCACCTTGAGCCGACGGTTCTCGCCGCGGAGCACGGCAAGCACATTCTCTGCGAGAAGCCGCTGGAAGTGACGCTGCCGCGGCTGGACCGGATGATCGAGGTCTGCCGCCGCCGGCGGGTGTCCCTCGGCGGGATCTTCCCGTCGCGGACCAGTGAAGTGTATCGCCGGATCAAGCAGGCCGTCGAGGTCGGCCGCCTCGGCCGGATTGTGCTCGGCTCGGCGTACGTCAAATGGTGGCGCACCCAGGCGTACTACGATTCCGCCGCCTGGCGCGGCACGCGGAAATTAGACGGCGGCGGATGTCTGATGAACCAGGGCATCCACACCATCGATCTGCTTCAGTGGTTCATGGGGCCGGCCGCCGAAGTCCATGCGTTCGCGGCGCGTCGGGCCCACACGCGTATCGAGGTCGAGGACGTGGCGGTGGCCGCGATCCGGTTCAAGAACGGGGCGCTCGGGGTGATCGAGGGCGCGACCAGTGCGTGGCCCGGTCACGCCAAGCGGATCGAGCTCTGCGGCGACCAGGGCGGCGTGGCGACCCGCGAGGACGACCTCGCCACCTGGACCTTTGCGCGACCTGCCAAAGGGGATGCCGCATTGCTCAGGCGATTGGGGGCGCGCGACACCGGCAAGGGCGGCGCTGCGGATCCCAAGGCGATCTCGTTTGTCGGCCACCAGCGGCAGTTCGAAGATTTCGTGGCTGCGCTCCGGGCTGGCCGCGCTCCGATGGTGGACGGGCGAGAGGGGCGCAAGGCGGTGGAGCTCATCTTGGCGATCTATCGCAGCGCAAACACAAGGAGGAGCGTGCGACTGCCGCTGTAACGGTCGGCACGCAGAACACCTTGACACGGGCGGCCGGATTCCATAGATTCGGGGCGCAGGATCAAACCAACTTAGAGGAGGAGGCGAGCGATGCTGACCAAGACCCAGACGATCGCGCATTTGGCCGAGATGACGCAGTTGCCGAAGAAGCAGATTGCCGCCGTGTTGGACGAACTGGCCGCCCTCGCGGTCAAGCACACCAAGGCCAGCGGGCAGTTCGTCATCCCGGGCCTCGGCAAGGCCGTGAAGGTCGCGCGCAAGGCCCGCATGGGCCGGAACCCGCAGACCGGCGAGGCCATCAAGATCCCGGCGCGCACCGTGGTCCGCTTCCGGATGGCGAAGGCCTTCAAGGATGCGGTGGTCCCACCCAAAAAGAAGTAGATCCGCCGTTCCGAACAGCAGAGCCCTGGCGTCCCCAGGGCTCTGCGTTTTCTGCCACGGGCCGGTGATCCCGTCCGCATTTGATGCGCTGCGGCCCTCAAAAGCTCTGGTGTCCCAGCACCGTCCCATGCCTCCCGCACTAGCATTCGGCGTCGCATCGATCTACGATGCGGGTCGGTCGGTCTCAGTGTCAGCGACGCTTCACCCCGCCTCGAGGACACGGCACGCGCACGTTGACACGGGTTGGAGGAGACGATGATCCAAGAGGACCGCAGTCGGCGAGCATTTCTGCGGGATGTCGGGATGGCGGCGACTGTGCTCACGCTCGGCAATGTCGGATCTGTGTCTGCCGGCCAAGACCAACGCGGGCTGGGCGCCCAATTGATCGGAAAACTGGAAGGGCCCGAGCTGGTGCTCGATCCTGCCAAGTGGCCGAAGCGGTTCGCCGAAGCGCCGATGCTCGCGGAACTTGTGAAGAGTGGAAAGCTGCCGCCGATTGCGCAACGGCTCCCCGAGGAGCCCTTGGTGGTCAAGCCGGTCCACAGCATCGGCCGGTACGGCGGTACCTGGCGCCGCGGATTCACCGGGCCGGCAGACGGCGAGAACGGCAATCGCCTCGTCTCCACGGACAAGCTCCTGTTCTGGGACTACACGGCAACGCGGATCATGCCCTGCGTGGCGCGCGGGTGGCGACAAAGCGATGACGGCCGTGTCACGGCCATCTTCCTTCGCAAGGGGATGAAATGGTCCGACGGCCGCGAGTTCACCGCCGATGATTTCGTCTTCTGGTACGAGGACGTGTATCTCAACAAGGAATTGCAGCCCACGCCGCATGCCGAGTTCACGGTCAACGGCAAGTCCGGGCGCCTGTACAAGGCGGACGGCACCACCGTGGTGTTCGAGTTCCCCGAGCCCAATTTCCTGTTCGTGGACATGTTGGCCGGCAGCACCGCCATGGGCGGCGGGCAAGCCACGCAGCAGTTCCTGGGCCGCACCATGGGCGCGTACATGCCTGCCCATTACCTCAAACAGTTTCACCCGAAGTACGTGGCCAAGGACGTGCTGGATCGGCAGGTGAAGGCGGCGGGGTTCGACGGTTGGGTGAGCTACATCAAGAATCGCTGGGACTGGCGGCTGAACCCGGAACTGCCCGTCCTCGGCCCGTGGAAGACGATCACGCCCATCAACACACCCACCTGGGTGCTTGAGCGCAACCCGTACTATTACGGTGTGGACACGGCCGGCAACCAACTGCCGTACATTGATCGGATCTCGATGGGCTTGGCCGAGAATCTGGAAGTGCTCAACCTGCGCGCGATTGCGGGTCAATATGATTTGCAGGAACGGCATACGAGTCTCTCGAAGTTGCCGGTGTTTCTCGACAACCGCACGCGGGGCAACTACGAGGTCCACCTCGACCCGGCTCTGCACATGGGGGACACCGTCCTGTTCCTCAACCACGCCTACGAGGCCGACCCGGAAATCGCCAAGTGGCTCCAATCCCGCGACTTCCGCCGGGCGCTCTCGCTCGGCATTGATCGCGACCAGCTGAACGAGACCTTCTGGCTGGGCCTGGGGACGGCGGGCTCATTTGCCCCGGCGGAGAGCGTCGCCGAGAGTCCGGGCCCCGAATGGCGCAAGAAGTGGTCCGTGCACGACCCGCGGCAGGCCAACAGGCTGCTGGATCAACTCGGGTTGATGCAGAAGGACGCCGAAGGATACCGGCTGCGCAGCGACGGCAAAGGCCGCATCCGCTTGGAGCTGTCGGCCATGGCGGGCCAGTTCATCAACTACGCCCAGGTGGCCGAGATGATCCGCGACCAGTGGCGACAGATCGGCATTCAAGCGGACGTGAAGGACGTAGAGCGGAACCTGTTGTACGCCCGAGCCGTGGCGAATGAGCTGCAGATCGTGGTCAAGGTGGCCGACGGGGTCGAGCAACTGTTCCTGTATCCCCGTAACGCGCTCCCCGTCGATCCGGCCGAGGCCTTTCTGGGGTACCCGATTGCCCGCTGGTACGCGAGCGACGGACAGCAGGGGAAACCGCCGAAGGACCCGGAGCTCCTTCGCGTCCTCGGGCTCCTGCGTACCGCGCCAGGGAAGAAGGGCCCGGAGCGGCGCGCGCTGGGTCAGGAGATCTGGAGAATCCTCGTGGACAATCAGTACAGCATTGCCACGGTGGGGCAGTCGCCGGCGGCACAAGGCGTCCGCATCGTGAGCCGGCGCATGGGGAACATCCCGGCGCGCGAGATCAATGCCCAGCACGCGCGCACGCCGTGCAGCTCGCATCCGGCAACATTCTTCTTCAAGGCGTAGCGGATCGGTCTCTCCGCTGTGGGAGAGCGAGGCGATTCGAACGCGGAACCGTGATCGGCGGCCGGGAGGAGCGCGGACCCATGGACAAGCGGCGAGTGGACAAAAGCGTCGTCCGGGGACGGCAATTCGAGATCGAGGTGGACGGCAAGAAGATCGTTGCTCACGAGGGCGAGACGATCGCGGCGGCGTTGACCGCCGCCGGCGTGCGGGCATACCGGACGACCGCGAAGCGGCATGAGCCGCGTGGGATGTACTGCGGCATCGGCCTCTGCTATGAATGCGTGATGGTGATCAACGGGGTGCCGAATACCCGCGCCTGTCAGACGCTCGCCACGCCCGGTGTCCGCATCGAAACGCAGACCGGCGTCGGCGCATTGGAGGGCATGCGATGAGCGACGCTGCGGTGCTCGTCATCGGTGCCGGTCCGGCAGGCATGGCGGGGGCGATCGCGGCGACCGCGGCCGGTGCGCACGTGGTGATGCTCGATGAAGGTCCTCGGCCCGGCGGACAGATCTATCGCCAGTTCCCCGATGGGTTCCGGGTGACGGAGCCCGCCGGCCTGGGTCACGATTACGCACGCGGGCAGGAACTCCAGGAAGAATTCACCGCCGTCGCCGATCGCATCCAATACTTCGAAGAGGCGGTCGTGTGGGGGGTCACGCCCGGCCGTGAGGTGGATTTCGTTCGGCGCGGCGAGTCGCGCAGCGTCCGATTCGGCCAACTGATCATCGCCGTCGGCGCGTACGATCGGCCCGTGCCGTTTCCCGGCTGGACGCTTCCTGGCGTGTTCACGGCGGGCGGCGCGCAGCGGCTAATTAAACAGCAGCGGGTCCTGCCCGGCGAGCGGATCCTGCTGGCCGGCACCGGTCCTCTGCAGCTCGCGGTCGCCAACCAGATCAGCAAGGCCGGCGGCACGGTCGCCGCCATCGCCGAGGCGGGCAACCTGGAGAGGTGGTGGAGCCTGGCGCGCGGCGCATGGGGGCAGTGGCCGCTGCTCGCCGATGCCTGGCGCTATTGGTCCGGCATCCGGAAGGCCCGCATCCCGCTTTGGCGGGAACACATCATCGTGGAAGTACGCGGGGACGGCAGGGTCGAAGAGGCGGTGGTGGCGCAGGTGGATGCGGAGTGGCGACCGATCGCCGGGACCGAACGCCGGCTCGAAGTGGATACGGTCTGCCTGGGCTACGGGTTTATCCCCTCCGTCGAGCTGACGCGACTGGCCGGCTGCGAGCACCGGTATGATCCGCTGCTGGGCGGATGGGTGCCGATCCGGGGCGAGGACTGCGAGACGACGACACCCCACGTGTACGCGGCCGGTGATTGCGGCGGGGTGGCCGGCAGCTTCGTCGCAATCGAGGAGGGCCGGATCGCGGGCCTCGCCGCGGCTCGGACGCTCGGCCACCTCACCGCCACGGAGGCGCGGCGGCGCATGGTACCGAGCCGCCATCGTCTGGCCGGACTCGTGCGACTGCGGCACGCGCTCGACGCAATGTCGCGGCCGCGCGTCGGTCTCTACGAGCTGGCGAAGGACGACACCGTCATCTGCCGCTGTGAAGAGATCACGCTGGGCGAGATCAAGGCCGCGTTGGCCGAAGGGGAATACGATTTAAACGAGCTGAAGCGCATGACCCGGACCGGGATGGGGAACTGCCAGGGCCGGATGTGCGGGCCGGCGGTGCAGGAGATCGTGGCCCGCCTGCGGGGCGTCTCGCCGGCAGAGGCGGGATCGTTCCACCCCCGCCCTCCGATCCGCCCCATCCCGATGGCTGTGTTGGCCGGGCATGCGGAAGTAACGTAGGACTCTCGACGGCGCTGGGTTACGAGGAGCCAGTCCCGGCGAAGCGCGCGAGGCGAAATTCTTCGAGGGAGAGCGAGGGGGCGCCGTCCGCGATCATTTCTGATACGAGCTTCCCGGCGATCGGCCCCAGACAGAACCCGTGGCCGCTGAAGCCCGAGGCCACGATGTACCCCGGCACAGAACCCACTGCATCAATGATCGGCACCTTGTCGGGCGTATTCTCCAGCGTCCCGGCCCACGTGCGCAGAATGCTGGCGCCTCTGAGCGCCGGAACGACGCGGAGCCCTGCCGCCGCGAGACGCCCCACCGCGTCCGGCGGCATGGTCTGATCGAACGTGACCCCCGGGGCGCCGACGCCGCCGATGTGCACGTGGCCCTCCCGCGCCTGCCGGCAGTAGGCGCCGAGGTCGTGGGAGGACACAAACTCTTTGAACAGCGCCGGGAGGCGCTCGGTGATCGCGAGGACAGAGCGGGCGGGCGCGATCGGCAGGCTGATGCCGAGCGTCTGGCTGAGCTGGGGCGTCCACGGACCGGCCGCGTGAATGACCCAGGGCGTCGCGATACTGATCTCCCCGTCGGGCCCGCGGGCGGTGACCGATGCTACTCGGCCGCCCTCGATGCCGATCGCGAGGGCCTCGGTCCGCGTGAGGACGGTGGCCCCGGCCCGCTTGGCGGCCCAGCCCACGGCCGGGGCGGCCAGCAGCGGATTCGCCTGGCCGTCCATTGGACAGAACTTGGCGCCGATGAACATGTCGGAAAGGTACGGGGCGCGCCGGCGCAATTCGTCGCGGTCCCAGATCTCGATCGGAAGCCCGTCCGCCAGCTCCTCTTCGCCTTCCTTGCGCAGGGCGTCCATGCGCTCTTCATTGGTGGCCATGCGAATGTTGCCGCCCTGGATGTACTCCACGCCGCGGCCGATCTCTTGCTCTAGGCTCGTCCAGAGCCGAATGCTCGCGATCGCGAGCGGCCGCTCCCGCCGGTCGCGGCATTGCGCGCGCACGCCGCCCCCGTTCCGGCCAGAGGCTTCGGCGCCCAGCGCGGATTTTTCCAGCAACACGACCTTTCGCTGCCGGCGCGATAAATAATACGCGGCCGCACAGCCGACGATCCCGCCGCCGATGACCACCACCTCTGCATCGCGCTTGGATGGACCGCTCATCGCTTGGCTTTCTTCGCCGCCTTGGCCTTCGGCGATTGGCGTCGTGACTTGGCACGGGCCTTCACAGCCGGTGTCGCTTTCGCCCGACCCTTCGCTTTCGGCGACGCGCTGACCCGCTGCCGCGTGGACCGGCGGGCCGCCGGCCGATTGCCGGTCATGACATACTCCTGAAGCTCTGTGGCAGAGAAGCTCCCCAGCTTGAGATTGGCGAGCGTGCGCCCGGCCGAGAAGTACGCCGTCTCATTCACGACGGACGCAATGTGGATGATGGCATCGTAGGTGGGCGTGGGAACGCCCAGCAGGCGCCCGAGCGATGCGGTCAAGGTCACGCCCATCGGTACATCTTCCGATATGTACCGGTCCTGCATGGAAAACGGCCCCTTGCTGGACGCCTCAGCGAACTCTTCCACGGTGATGCCGAACAGATCGTGAAATACCTCATCGTAGGTCTTGGGAGGGTATCCCAAGGCGGCCATCAGGGCCTGGCGCTCGTGATCCATGTGGGTGATGATCTTCTTGACCGAGGGGGTGATGCCTTCCTTGTACATCCAAAAATCGCCCCGGCTGTATTCGATCCGCCCCATGTTGAAGAGGGCACCGGCGGGATGCACGATCAGGTTTGGATTGTAGAGAGCCGGCTCGAGGATGCTGCGCGCCGGCGCCACCGTGTCGTATACCCCATCGAGAGCGCGCATCAGGGCCGGCGTGCGGGAGGCCGGCAGTGCGGCGATCTGGTTCCGAGGGCCATCGATTCGATGAATGTTGACCGTGCCGGGGCCCTGGAGTCGTCGGCAGCAATACGGGAACGTCGCCGCCTCGGCCAGAATGACGTCGGCCGTGACCCCCAACTCGTCGAACACGCGGCGGCATTCCAGCGTCCCGCCGGAGCCCGGCCAAAAGATGATGACTTGCCCGGCGGCGACGACCGGGGCCAGGGTGCGGGCCACGCGCGTATGCGTGAGGGCCTGGGTGGCGACCATGATCAAGTCGGCCCCCTCCACCGCGGCGCGGATATTCGTGGTGGCCAGCGCCACCTTGGCAAATCCGGTGTGCGCCACTCCCGTGACCTGGATGCCACCCCGGGCCGAAATCGCGGTCACGTTCTCGGCCCAGTCCTCGAATTCGAACACGCGACAGGTGTGCCCCGCCAGCGTCAGGTCCCCGGCGAT
>DATJQT010000188.1:0-5817 GCA_035505475.1 Vulcanimicrobiaceae bacterium | reverse complement strand
CAGCGATTGTAAGAAGCCGAACTGGGACATCCCGGTCGCCACGATGAACGCGGCCCGCCCCTTCTGCTGGATGGCGCCCTTCAGAATCCGCGCGGCCACCTCGGCCGCAGCCCGTCCCATCGCATCCGTATCATTTACAGTGATCTGCATACCTTCTCCTCGGTTCACTGCAGAGGCGCAGAGCACGCAGAGTTACGGTTTGTCAAAAACCGACATTGCACTTGGCTCTGTGTCTCAGCGGTTCAAAAGGTGGTAGTCCTCGAATCTCCAAACCCACCGCACCGGCGCGGAGGGCGCTTACCGGTTTCAGGTCCGAATTAGAAGAGCCTCTGCGTCCTCTGCGTCTCCGCGGTGAAGACTCTAATCGGCGCCTTAGTGCTTCAGGTCCGAAACGAGAAAGCCTCTGCGCGCTTTGCGCCTCTGCGATGAAAACGTCTATTCTTCGAAGCCTCGATTGGCTCGGCCGCGGGAGGCGCGGGCGACCTCGCGGTCGGCTTCGCGCTCCTTGATGTCTTCGCGGCGGTCGTACTCTCGCTTGCCGCGCGCCAAGGCCAAGCTCACTTTGACGTGCGCGCCCTTGAGGTACAGGCTCAAGGGGATCAGGGTCAACCCCTTCTGCTCTACCTTGCCGATGAGGCGCTGAATCTCGGCGCGGCGCATCAACAGTTTCTTCGGCCGCAGCGGGTCCGGGTTTGACCGACTCGCCTGCTCGTACGGGCTCACATGGCACTTGTGCAGGAACAGCTCGCCCCCTTCCAGGGTTGCGTAGCTGTCGCGCAAGTTGGCTTTGCCCTGCCGGATGGATTTCACCTCGCTGCCCAGCAGCACGATGCCGGCCTCATAGGTCTCGTCAATATGGTAATCGTGGCGGGCTTTCCGGTTGGCGGTCAGCACCCGGGTTCCTTCGGAACGAGCGCCAGCGGATCCCTGGCGAGCCATCAGGCCGCGCCCTGGCTGATATTCCGCAAGGTGTCGGGAATCGCGTGCCGCGTGCTCGGTCCCCAGGCGTGGGCGATTTCCACCAAGACGGGAATGGCGGCCGGGATGCGCTGCAATCCTCGCTCGGTCTGCGGCGTCGTCTCGGAACTCAAAGTCTACTCCTAGCAGGCGGCTGGAAAAGGCCGGACCCATCCTTCGGACGGGTGCCCCCGGCGTTGGCGCGCTCGGACACTCGTTGCGGCGCACCGGTAGTACGCCTCACTCGGGCCCGGACACCCATCGAAGATGGGTCGTGCCGCCCTGCACCTGGACCTTTTTGAGCCGCCTGGTGAAAAACCCTGCGAGCCAATTGCGACGATCATGGCAGAGGCGCAGAGGTCGCAGGAATATATTCTCTCTTTCAGACCCAAAGCGCTCCGCGTGCTCCGCGTCTCTGTGGTGAATTATCGGCGCGGGCCGCGGTCCAGCGACCGATATTGGATCGCCTCCGCCACGTGGGACGCCTGGATCAACTCTGCCTGTTCAAGGTCGGCGATGGTGCGTGCCACCTTGAGGATCCGGTCGTACGCCCGGGCCGACAGGGCCAACCGCTCCATCGCGCGCTCCATTAAACTGCGCGCCTCGTCGTCCACCTGGCAGTGCTTCCGGATTTGCCGGGTGGTCATATGGGCGTTGCAGTAGGCCTTGCTGCGGCGAAACCGCTCGTGTTGGACCTGACGGGCCTGGCGGACGCGCTCGCGGATCGCGGCCGACGGCTCGCCGACCGTCTCGTCGCCCAATTCTCGATGTCGAAGCGGGGGCACGTCAATATGAATGTCAATGCGATCCAGCAGCGGGCCCGAGATGCGCGCCAGATAGCGCTGGATCTGCAGCGGCGTGCACGAGCATTCCTTGGTGGGATCGGTCGCGTACCCGCACGGGCACGGATTCATGGCGGCCGCTAGCATGAACCGGGCGGGATACGTGAGCGATGAGAGCGCCCGCGCAATCGTCACCTGTCCGTCTTCCAAGGGCTGGCGCAGGACTTCCAGCACGTGCCGCTTGAATTCCGGCAGCTCGTCCAGAAACAGCACGCCATGGTGGGCCAGACTGACTTCCCCGGGGCGGGGAATATTGCCTCCGCCGACCAGGCCCGCGTCCGAAATGGTGTGGTGCGGGGTCCGAAACGGCCGCGTCGCGAGGAGCGGCTGCCCGGGAGGGAGGAGGCCGCAGATCGAGTGCACCTTGGTGGTAGAGATCGCCTCATCCAGGGACAATGTCGGCAAGATCGTGGGGAGCCGCCGCGCGAGCATCGTCTTGCCGGCGCCTGGCGGTCCGATCAGGAGGATGTTGTGGCCGCCGGCTGCGGCGATTTCGACGGCCCGCTTCGCGTGCTCCTGCCCTTTGACGTCGCTGAAATCCACGTCGTATTCCGCAGAGACCTTGAACGCGGCATCCAGATCCACGCAGGTCGGCGTAGCCGGTTGCTCGCCGTTCAGCAAGGCGACGGCGTGCTGGAGGCTTCGGACGCCGTACACGGCCACCCCGTCCACCACGGCGGCTTCGGCGGCGTTCTCTTCCGGCACCAGGATGCCCGCCAGATGCGCCTCGCGGGCCGTCACCGCCATGGACAGCGCGCCGCGGATCGGCCGCACAGACCCGTCCAGCGACAGCTCCCCCAGAATCACCCATTGGCCCAGCCGGTCCGACTTGACGAGGTCCTGGGCAGCGAGAATGCCGATTGCGGTGGGGAGATCGAACGCGGCCCCTTCCTTTTTGACGTCGGCCGGGGCGAGATTCACGGTGATCCGCTTGGCGGGAAAATCGAAGCCGGAGTTCTTGATGGCCGCCTTCACGCGGTCACGGCTTTCCTTGACCGCGACATCGGGAAGGCCCACCGTGTTGAAGGTCGGCAGACCGAGCGCGATATCCACCTCGACGGCGACGAGGTAGGCATCCACGCCAAGGACGGCGCTACTCAGAACCTTGGCGAGCATTCCTTCTGGCCTCTCCGGGAGGAGATGAGGACTCTTTGGACTCCTACCTAATCACAAGCCCCTGGCAGGGTCAACGGAAAAGCTCGGCGGATCGATGTCGGGCGGGCGGCTCACCTCTCCCGGAGAAACTTCTCCTTGCAGGCTGGACAGATGCCGTGGGTAAATTCGGCATGCGTGTGCTGGCTGAGATAGTCTTCGGGCTGCGCCCAGGCGTCCTCGTCGTTCCGGATTTTCTTGCACCAGGCGCAGATACGCAGCAAGCCTTTCAGCTCTCTGACCTGGTCCAGGGCTATGGTCAGATCGTGACTCAGTGCCTGCTCGGAGGTGAGATCCTGCCGAATCCGGGAAACTGCCAGGGCGACGATCAAGACCCAGCCTAACAGGCTGCGGAAAAGGCCCATCTGCGGGCACCCATCCTGTGGACGGGTACCCGGCGCGCTCGGACACTCGTTGCGGCATACCGGTAGTACGCCTCACTCAGGCCCGGGCACCCAGCGAAGATGGGTCGTGCCGCCTTGCATCTGGACCTTTTTGAACCGCCTGGCGAAAGGCGGGGTTTTCAGCAACCTGTCGGAAGGAGCATTACTTGTCGAATACTATCACCGTCCGAATGCCCTCGCCACAAGCCAGTGCGGCGAAGCCGTCGTTGATCTCCTCCAAGCGGATGCGGCGCGTGATCAATTCGTCAAGCTTCAACCGCCCATTCAGATACTCGTGGGCCAGCCACGGGAAATCGCGGCGCGGGCGGGCATTCCCGTAACTCGAACGCACGATCCGCCGCTCACCCATCAACGAGCCCCAGCGGAAGGACACCTCTTCATTCACCTGGATCTTGCCGAGCCAGACGACATCCCCGCCGGGACGGGCGGCCTCCACGGCCAATCGGAAAGTCGCCGCACGCCCGGCGGCCTCGAAGCAGTAATCGGCCCCCCGGCCGCCCGTGAGGGCGCGAATGGCTTGCACCGGATCTTCTTTCGCCGAGACGCCGTGCGTGGCACCGAAGGCGTGCGCACGCGCGAGCTTCACGTCGTCCAGGTCCACAGCGACGATCACTCCAGCGCCGGCCAACCGTGCGCCCTGGATCGCGTTCAGACCCACCGCCCCACAGCCGATCACGACAACCGAGGTCCCCGGTGCGACGCGGGCCTTCCGCACGACGGCCCCAACGCCGGTCATGACGCCGCACCCGATCAGGCATGCGCGGTCGAACGGGATTTCCTTCGGAACCGGGATCGCGCCCGACTCCGGCACCACGGTGTATTCGGCATGGGTCGAGGTCACCGAATAATGGTGGACCACTGCTCCGTTCGCCGACATCCGAGTGGTCCCATCCAGCAGCAGGCCGCGGGGCTGGTGCGTGGTGAACGGCTCGCAGAGAATCGGCTGGTCCCGCTCACAATAGAAACAGTGGCCGCAGTGCGGATTCCACGAGCACACGACGTGATCGCCCGGCCGGACTTGCGTGACCGCGCTGCCGACCTCTTCGACGACCCCGGCCCCCTCGTGCCCCAGCACGATGGGCAGCGGATACGCCAGCGCTCCCTGAATGGCCTCCAGATCCGTATGACACAAGCCGCTCGCCCGCAACCGCACCAAGACGTCGCCCGGCGACAGCGGTGCCATATCGAGCTTCTCGATCTCCATCGGCGCGTTGGTTTTTCGCAGAACGGCCGCCCGGAATTTCATAGGACCCTCCGCTCATGCAGTGTAAGTTGCTCGGCAGGATGCCGTCCCATCATGCTGATGTCAAGCCGAAGTGCCGAGGGGGCGGTGGGGAGCAGAGGCGCAGAGGCGTCGAGCAAATATTCTGCGGATTTGACTTCGAATTCACCCTTGACGTTGCGATCTTAGCTCGGCAATGTTAACATACTCCTTTACTCGTGACTCATAGCATTTGTGACCATCATGTGGAGGGGTTACCATGCGTGTCCTCACTTCGGCGCAGCGAACGCAATTCGAGGAAGATGGGTATCTGGTGGTTGACGGCGTCCTCGATCCCGGACAGGATCTCGCCCCCGTCCTCGCCGAATACGAAGAGGTACTGAACGGCATTGCCGCCTCGCTTTTGTCTGCCGGCACGATCCGCTCGGAGTACCCAGGGCTACCCTTTGCAGAGCGGCTGATCCGGATCTGCATCGAGAGCGGCCGCAATTTTCCCCAGGAATTCGACATCAGCCTCCCACAGACCGGCGTGAGCCACGATACCCCGATCCACGTCGGACCGGCAGTGTTCCGCCTGCTCAGCGCGCCAAGACTCCTGGATCTTGCGGAAGACATTCTCGGGCCGGAGATCTACTCGAACCCGGTGCAGCACATCCGTATGAAGCTGCCCCAGCGCGCGGTGGCCACATCCGGGCCGTACAATGGGCTGGTCTCGCAGATTCCATGGCACCAGGACAACGGCGTGATTCTTCCCGAAGCGGACGTGTCCCACATTCTCACCGTCTGGTTCCCGCTAAAAGAGGCCACTGTCGCCAACGGATGTCTGCAAGTGATCCCCGGCAGTCATCACAACGACCTCATTGCCCACTGCCCGGCCGAGAAGGGCGTCGGCATCCCGGATTCCCTCTTGCCCAAGCGGGCTCCAGTTGCCCTCCCGATGAAACCAGGAAGCGTGCTGCTGATGACGTCCCGCACGGTCCACGGCTCGCTCGAGAACACGACGGAGGATGAGGTCCGGATGAGCTTCGATCTGCGCTATCAGCCGATCGGCGAGCCGACCGGTCGCCCCGCGTTCCCCGGCTTCGTGGCGCGGAGCGCCGCCCATCCCGAATCGGTCCTCACCGATCCGGCCGCCTGGGCGAAGCTGTGGCACGAGACGCGGGCGCGTATGGCCGAGGAGAGCAATCCGGCGTTTAATCGGTGGCAGGCGGGTGTGGGGGTGTGTGCCTAGCAGGCTGCT
>DATJQT010000187.1:0-2154 GCA_035505475.1 Vulcanimicrobiaceae bacterium | reverse complement strand
GTCGGCTCGTCTGCGACGAGGATTGCGGGATCCGGCGCCAATGCCCGCGCCAGCGCCACGCGCTGCTGTTCGCCGCCGGAGAGCTGGGTTGGATAATGATGCAGCCGGTCGCCGAGCCCGACGGAGGCGAGCTCCTGCGCGGCGCGTGTGGCCGCATCAGCAACACCCGCAAGCTCGAGCGGCACCGCGACGTTCTCCAGCGCCGTCATGGTCGGGATCAGGTGAAACGACTGGAAGACAATGCCGACCTCGCGGCCGCGGAAGCGTGCCAGCGCATCCTCGTCGAGGGCATTGAAAGGCGTGCCGCCCACCACCACCTCTCCGCTGTCAGGACGCTCCAGCCCGGCCATCACCATCAGCAGCGTGGACTTTCCGGAGCCCGACGGCCCGATCAGGCCGAGCGCCTCGCCCGAGGCCACGCGCAAGCTGATATCCTTCAGAATGTGGACGCGTGCCGCGCCCGTGCCGAGGGAGAGGTTGACGTTGGAAATGGAGATGGTGTCCGGCGCCAGGCCGGACGAGTGCGAGGGTTCGATGCGACTGTCCATGGCCCGGTCATATGGCACTTCATCCGCTCCGGTCGAGAGGCGAAGGCCTCACTTCATGCACATAGTCGTGTTGATGGTCGCGATCATGACGGCGCTGCCCGTGTTCGCGCAGGCCGCCTCGGGCGTGGAAGCCAAGCCGATCAAGCTGGTCGTCTTGGGCGATTCCTTGAGCGCCGGGCTTGGACTTCCGGGCCAGGCCGCGTTCCCGACCCGGCTGCAAAAGGCGTTGAATGACAACGGGCTGGATGTCGAGATCAGCAATGCCGGGGTATCCGGGGATACCTCGTCGGGTGGGCGCGACCGGCTGGACTGGTCGGTGCCGGACGGAACCCAGGGCGTCATTGTCGAGCTCGGCGCCAATGATGCGCTGCGCGGGATCGATCCGAAGATCACGCGCGGTGCGCTCTCGGACATCATCAGCCGGCTGAAGGCCCGCGGCATTGCGGTGATGCTGTGCGGCATGCTGGCGCCGCCGAATTACGGCAGCGACTATGCATCGCAATTCGACGCGATCTATCCTGATTTGGCGAAATCCTTCGGCGTCCCGCTCTATCCGTTCTTTCTCGACGGCGTTGCTGCGGATGCAAAACTCAACCAGGCGGATGGGATGCATCCGACCGCGGCGGGGGTCGACATCATTGTGCACAAAATCTTGCCCACGGTGCAGGCATTTATCGGCACGATCGGTGGGCAAGGCCGTTGAAATTAAGGCAGTCTCAAGCACGCCACCAAGGGGTTCTACGGACTTACTGGTTCGTTAACCTGGCATGCTTCGCAGAGTCATATAACTACGCTACAAATTCCTCATCGGTGATTCGCCGCCGGGATTTGTGGTCAGGTTAGGTCGAGGTCTGGGTTTTTCTTCGACTTTCGATCAAGCCTCAAGCATCGGGAGTCCTGACGATGCCGCGTTTGTTTACTGGACTGGAGATTCCTGAAGACGTCTGTCAGACGCTTTCCAACCTACGAGGTGGCCTTCCCGGCGCACGCTGGATAGATCCCGAAAACTACCACGTCACCTTACGCTTCATCGGTGACATCGACGGCGTCTCCGCCAGCGAGATCGCCATGCTGCTCACCCGCATCGACCGCAAGCCCTTCGAGGTAACGGTGCAGGGGCTTACGAGCTTCGGCGGAAAAAAGCCCCGCGCAGTGGTCGCGACCATCCAGCCGAGCCGGCCCTTGATCGAGCTGCAGGCGGAGCTCGAACGGCTGATGCAGCGTCTCGGCCTTGATCCCGAAGGACGCAAATTCGTCCCGCATGTGACGCTGGCGCGGCTCTACGATGCCTCGAGCCGGGACGTCGCCGACTATCTCTCGGTGCGCGGCTATTTCCCGAGCAAGGTCTTCACCGCCGATCGCTTCGTTCTGTTCTCCTCCCGCGCCTCCACCGGCGGCGGCCCGTATATCGTCGAGGATTCCTACGCGCTGAGTGCGTAGGAAGTCACCTCGCCCCGCTTGCGGGGAGAGGTCGGCGCGCAACGCGCGCCGGGTGCGGGGGGCTCCGCGCGCTCCACAGTCACCGAATTTGCGGATGCACCCCTCACCCCTCCCTCTCCCCGTGAAGCACGGGGAGAGGGAGAAGAGAGGCGGGGCGTCAGGGCTT
>DATJQT010000186.1:0-24627 GCA_035505475.1 Vulcanimicrobiaceae bacterium | reverse complement strand
ACGACGGCGTCGTCTTGCACCTCTACCACGCGGAAACGTCCGGCAATCACTTCGCCGGTTACCACCGTATAGAGATCGGACCCTTGCGTAATGAATGCGGTCGCCGATCCGCCGCTCCGCAGAAAGCCCAGATATTTGAGTTGCTTAGCCCCCTCCTGGAACGGATCAGGCGGGGGCGCCGGCGGCTGAGCCGGCGGAGCCCCTGGCCCACCGTTGGGGGCCGCGGTCGCAGTGCGAGGAGGGGGCGGAGGGGGCGGCGGCGCGCCAAACAGGCTCTGGCCTTCGGGAGGGTAGGGCGGACGCTCTGCCTCGATCAACTCACGCTTCAGGCGCGGGAAAGCTGGCTTAGGGACCACGCGCGCGGTCGCCTCTTTGGTCTCGGGCGGCGTAGCCGCCGGGCGATCGCCCGGCAGAAGGCCGCGGCCGACCAAGAGCGCCCCCCAGACGACCGCCAGCGCCCCCACGACGATCAGCTTCACCTGCGCAGCACCCACGAAGCCGCTCCTAACGTATGTACACGGCCAGCGTCAGACCGACCTGCAGGTTGGACTTGTCCGCCGCGTTATGCAGCGACACCCGCTCGACCACCAGGAACCGGCGGATTGCCTCCAGCTCGTAAAGGAACTGCCGAATCTTCGGGTAGGGGCCTTCGACGCCCATTTGGACCGTCACCTTGGTCAGGCCGGTCTCCTTCATCTCTGTCGGCTGATACCCGATATCCGGCACGTGCAGGGCCAGCGACTTGGCGAGAGTCCCGAGGCGGCCAATGATGCGGACAAGCTCCTGTCTTGGCGGATACCCAGCGGCAAACTCGTCCACCTCTCGGAGTGTCTTGAGGACCGCCTCGCTGGATCGCACGTCCTGCTGGAGCAGCCGGGAACTGCGCTGCAAGTCATGCAGCTGATCGTCGAGGCGGCTGCGGACTTGCCACAGCGGCCAAAGCAGCTGGAATGCGACCAGCAGATTCGCGACGACGAGGGCGACGGTCAGCGCGGCGAGGCCGGGACTCCACGTCTGCAGCCAGCGCTTCATGAGGGCCGCCCGCGATACTTCAGGTTGAGCGAGAATTCCAGCTGCCCCGCCGCACCGAGGGCCGTAGGCTTCTCCGCCTGGTGGCGCAGGAACACCTCGCTAAAATGTGGCTCGCTTTGCAGCGCAGAGACGAGCTTGGACAATTCCTCAAAACTCCGTGCCGACCCGCGCAGCGCCACCGCGCCGGAGGTTGGATCGGGCTGGATGTCGGCCAGGACGACGCCGGGCGGCACCGCCTTTTCCAGATCGACTAAGAGGCCAATCCAGGAAAAGGCCGCGGCTTCGATGATGGCGTTGTAGCCAGCCACCGCCCCCTCCGCCCGTTTCACGACATCGGCTGGGATCTGCGCTTTGACTGACTGGAGGGCCGCCTGGTGCTGCCGCAATTCGGCCTGCAATGTCTCCAGGCGGGCTGCATTGCGGGTATCGGTGCGACGGACGATGCCCCAGGCGGCGAGCTGGCCAACCAGGAGGAGGAGCAGCACCCCGGAGGAGACGGCGAGGACGGTTCGGACCCGCCGGGTTCGTGCGTAATCGGTCGAGCCGAGATTGAAGCCCGGGATCAGCATGGCCGAATCGCGGCACCCAGCGCCGCCCCCCATCCGCTGTCCGCGTCGAGCGGCCAGTCCCGTGCAATCGCGCGCAGATCGAGGGCCGCGGCCGGCAGCTCGAGCCAGGTGCTCAGGCGCTCGGCCAGCGCCGCCGTCTCTTTTCCGAAGCCCCCGACGATCACGCGCTCGAGCGGGGCAATCCCCTCGGACTCTCGAAAGAACGTGCACGAATCGGCGATTTCGCGCAGCAGGCGATCGCTCGTGCCGTTGCCCGTCCATGGGAACGGCAGGATGCGCCAAACACGCGGCCGGCGAGCCTCGATCACCAGCAGCGTGGCCCGACCGCCATCGCCGGCAAGCACCATACTGGGGCCGTCGCTGAACAGCCCGGAAATCGCTTGGGCTATCGCCACACTATGGGCGTCGAGGACTGCAACGCGGAGGCCAGCGGTGCCGAGCAGCTCCTCGTATTCCGCCAGGATCCGGGCGCGGGCGATCAAGCACACGGTGCGGACACGGTCGTCCGGACCCGACCCGATGATCTGGTAGTCGAGGCGCCCCTCCTCGGCGGGGAAGGGAAGCAGGTCCCGCGCCTGCCAGAGCAGGAATTGGCGCGCCGCTGCCGGATCGTCGGGCACGGCGTCGCTCACGATGCTGCGCAGCAGGAAGACGGCGTCAGGCAGGGCGACTCGCACGTATCCCCGGCACCCTGCCTGCCGGGCCACCCGGGTCACGGCGTCGGCCAGGGCGGCGGGCTCGGGCAGATTCGGCAGCTTCGCAGAGGGTCGAAGCAGCCCCGGGGCGAGCGGCACGTCCGCCATCCGCCGGACCTCGATCCGCTCGCCGCGTGCTGCCGCGTGGCACAGCCGAATTGCCTCAGCACCGAAATCCAATCCCCAGCTGAATCCCATCCGCTACTCCGCGAACGACACGCGGTTCATCTCCGCAACCGAGGTGATCCCGCTGACCGCCTTCCCCATCGCGGCCGCCCGCAGCCGGACGGTGCCCCCGGCCTCGGCGGCGGCGTAGATCTCGCCGGCGGGCCGGCGCTCCAGGATCAGCTCGCGGATGGTATCGTTGATCTCGACCAGCTCGGCCAAGGCGCTGCGGCCACGGAAGCCTGTGCCGCGGCAATCCTCGCACCCGGCGGGCTCGTAGAAGGTCCGCCCGGCGTCGGCGGCCGGGTCGAGCCCGAGGTCTTTGAGTGCCTCCGGCGGGTACCGCACCGGGCGGCGGCATGCTGGGCAGAGCACGCGGACCAGCCGTTGGGTCAGGATGCAGTTCAGGGACGAGAGGAAATGGTACGGCTCGAGCCCCATGTTCAAGAAGCGCCCGAGCACGTCCATGACGTTGTTGGCGTGCACCGTGGTGAAGACGAGATGGCCGGTGAGCGCGGACTGCACCGCGATCTGGGCGGTCTCGGCGTCGCGGATCTCGCCGACCAGGATCTTATCGGGGTCGTGGCGGAGAATGCTGCGCAGCCCGCGAGCAAAGGTCAGCCCCTTCTTCTCGTTCACCGGAATCTGCACGACGTCCCGGAGTTGGTACTCGATCGGGTCTTCGATGGTGATGATCTTGTCGGTGCCGGTGTGAATCTCGCTGATTGCCGCATACAAGGTCGTGGTCTTCCCCGAGCCGGTCGGGCCGGTGACGAGTACCATCCCATGGGGCCGGTGAATGTGCCGCCGCAACCGCTTGAGGTCGGCCTCGCCAATACCCAGCAGTTCCAGCCGCAGCTCGGCCAATTCCTTGGTGATCGCCTCCTTGTCGAGGATCCGGATGACCACCGCCTCGCCGAAGTTGCTGGGCAGGATGGACACCCGGAAATCGATGGTGCGCCCCCGGATGCGCATTTTAAAGCGGCCGTCCTGGGGAATGCGGTGCTCGGCAATGTCCAGCTCGGCCATGATTTTGATGCGCGAGACGATGGTGTCCTGGTGGCGGCGGTCGAGCGGTTCCATGGCCGGGACGAGCATCCCGTCCACCCGAAATTTCACGTGTACGTACCGTTCGCTGGACTGGACGTGGACGTCGCTGGCCCGGCGCTCGAGGGCATTCAGGATGATCGAATCCACCAGGCGGATCGTCGGGCTGGCATCGCCCACCGGCTCGACGGTTGCGGGCGCACCCTCTTCATCCCCCTCGGTCAGCTTGAAATCCTCGCTGATCGCGTTCAGGACGCGCTGCGAGGTATCGACCCGCGTCAGCCGGTCGGTGATGTCTTGGCGGGTGGCCAGCATCAATTCCACCGGCCCCTCGTGCCACTGGGCGAGGTCGTCTTTGAGGAGGACATTGCCCGGATCGGCGACCGCGACCACCAACGTCTTCTCCTCGTGGCGGAGGGGAATGAACAGGTCGGTCCGCATGCGCTCGACCGGGAAGGCGTCGAGGATGCCGGTCTCCACCGGGGTGGCGTTCAGATCGACGATCGGGAGCTGGTACACGTGGCTGAAGGCCTTGACCAGATCAGCTTCGCTGATCCGGCCGGCGTCCACCAGCCACCAGCTCAGCCCGCCCCGCATGCCGTTGCGCTGGGCAATGGCGTGGTCCAGCTCGGGACGGCTGAGGAGGCCCTCTCCGACCAGCGCGTCTTCCAAGGTGCGATACATGGGCATAGCGCCTCGATTGCCGGGCGGACCCGGACGGCTCTCTATTTCACCACCGCCGAGAGATGGAAAATCGGTAGATACATGACGACCACGATGGCCGCCACGACCAGGCCCATCCCGACCATGATGATCGGCTCGATGATCGCGGCCAGCGCGGTGAGCCGGGTGTCCATCTCGGCATCGTACATGTCCGCACCATGGCCCAACATGTCGCCCAGCGAGCCGCTGGTCTCGCCCACCGCGATCAATTCGACCAGCAGTGCGGGGACGACCCCGGAGCGGCCGAGGGAGTCGGCCAGCGTGCTGCCTGCCGCCACGCGCGGGATGATGGTCCGTAATTCGCGCAGCAGGTGGGCGTTCCCGACCACTTCGAGGGTGGTTTCGAGCGACGGAATCATGGGAATGCCGCCGGCCTGCAGCATGGCTAACGTCCGCGCGAAACGCGAGAACAGATACCCGCTCAAGACCGGGCCGATAACCGGGACCTGCAACAGCCAACGATCTACCTGCCGGCGGCCTTCCGGGATCCGCCACCAGCGCCAGGCCAGGAAGCCGGCCGCAACCGCGAGCAGCACGACGACCGGGAGCCATTCCCGGAACCGGGCGGTGACCAGAAGCAGGATACGCGTGGCCGCCGGAAGCTCCGAATCCATGTCCCCGTAGATCTTGCTGAAGACCGGAACCACGTAGGTGAGCAAGAACGTGACCACGCTGGCCGAGGCAACGCACAAAAGCACCGGATAGGTGAGCGCCGCGCGCAATCGTTGCCGGAGCTGCAGCATGCGTTTCTGGTACTCGACGTAGCGGCCAAGAGCGTCCACGAAATTGCCGCTCTGTTCACCGGCGTGGAGGGCGGCGGTATACAGCGGCGGGAAGACCCGCGGGTGTCGGCCCATCGCCACGGACAGTGCCACCCCGGCCCGGACCTCGTCCCGTACGCTGTCGAGGAGGCTCCGGAGCCGGGGATGCTGGCCGCGCTCGCGCAACAGGTCGAGTGCCGTCAGGATCGGGAGGCCGGCCTTGACCAGCGCCAGCAGTTCCTGGTTAAAGACCAGCAGCGTGCGCGCGTTGATCCGCGCACCGGCTCGCGAGCGCCCGGCGAGCTGGCGCCAGGGGCGCGCCCTGGCCTCGGCGAACACGAAGTATCCTTTGGCTTGCAGGCTTTGGCGAGCGGCTTCGGGGCTTTCGCCGTCGCTTTCGAGAGTGCGGACGGAACCCGTTTCAGTCCCGACTGTGAAGCTGTATCGTGCCATTGCGCTCCTATCTCAGGCGCGGGGCATTCTATAGATTAGGAGCAATGACATGCAAGCGAAATGTGCCATCCTCAGTGCGGTTGTGCAAGATTTCACACATGGATTCCTTCTTGAGGTCCCCCGCTTGCGGTCGTATTATCGATACAATTCTACTGGCCCATTTCGGCTTCACAGCGCGAGTGTTCCCATGCATGCCGGAATTGTGCAAATGGCCACCGCCCTGTTCTGGATCGCGGGTGGCATTGTCGTGTGTTTCGCCGCGGGCATGGTCGGCTTTCTGATCGCCCGGGCAGGCCGCGTTGACCCTGCCCGCCGTTCGCTCTTGCAGCAAGAAGTGATCTGGACGTTGACCTCGGCGCTGCTGGTCGTCGGTTTGGCGGTTGCGAGCGATCTGATGCCCCACCGGTCTCATCCGCTCCCGGCCGCGCGGGCGCGGTGATCGCGCCTTCAGGAGGAAGACACATGCGGAGTCCCTGGCCTCATCGGCTTGCCCTGCTGACTGCGGGGGCCACCTTCCTGCTGATTTTGGTGGGCGGCATCGTCACCAATACCGAATCGGGGCTGGCCGTTCCGGATTGGCCGACCACGTTTGGCTACAACATGTTTCTGTACCCCCTGTCCAAGATGGTCGGCGGGGTCGTGTATGAGCACAGTCACCGCCTGATTGGATCGCTCGTGGGCGTGTTCGTTCTGGCCCTCGCGGGCATGCTCTGGGCCAAGGACGAACGACCCGGCGTGCGCTGGTTGGGTGTGCTCGCCGCCGTCGCCGTCATCCTGCAGGGAGTCCTCGGGGGGCTTCGGGTAGTCCTGGTGGCGGAAAGCCTCGCGATCGTGCACGGTGCATTTGCCCAAGCCTTCTTCGCGCTCTTGGTCTGTCTGGCCGTGGTGACGTCCCCGCAGTGGCAGGCTCCGATACGCACGGACGGGGGGGAACTCCTGCTCGGCGTCCGACGTGTCGCGTTGTTTCTCGTGCTGGCGCTCTACGGCCAGGTGATCCTGGGCACGCTGGTCACCCACCTCCACGCGCGGGTGGACGCCCATGTGACGGGGGCGATCATCGTCTCGGCCGCGGTTGTCGTGCTGCGCGCCCGGGTCCGCCGGGGCGCCGCGGCCTGGCCCGAACTGCTCCGGCCCGCCGGCGTTGTCTTTGCCGTGTGGGTGGCTCAGCTTGCGCTGGGAGTGGGCGCCTACCTGGCCGAATTCCATCCGGCCCTGGGATTTCCGGAGCTCACGTTCGCCCTCGTGCACCGGATGACGGGCGCGCTACTTCTGGCCACCAGTCTTGTGCTGACGCTGCGCACGTACCGGCGATCCGGCTGGACGGAAGGGAGGCTATCCGCGGGCGAGGTGCCGGCATGACGCTCCGGGCGGTTACGCTGGAGGGCGCGCGCCCCTGTGCGCGCCGCCGCACGGCGGACTTCCTGCTGCTGGCGAAGCCCCGTGTCGTCCTGATGGTCCTGGTGACCACGGCGGTGGGGTTCCACCTCGGCACGCTCGGCCGTCCCGACCCGCTCCTCCTGCTCCATGTCCTGTTCGGGACGGGGTTTGCGGCGGCCGGGGCCCTGGCCCTCAACCAATTTTTGGAGCGCGACCTCGACGGCCGGATGCGGCGCACCGAGCGGCGTCCACTCCCCGATCGGCGACTCGAGCCCCGGGATGCCCTCTGGTTCGGACTGCCATTGGTGCTCCTCGGTCCGGCGTACCTGGCCCTCACCGTCAACGCGCTCAGCGCCGGTGTGACCGCGCTCACCGCGGCCAGTTACCTGCTGGCGTACACGCCGCTGAAGCGCCGGACGCCGCTCTGCACGCTGCTCGGGGCGATACCCGGCGCGCTCCCACCCGTGACCGGCTGGGTCGCGGCGCGCGGCACGCTGGGCGTGGAGGCGTGGATCCTCTTCGGTATCCTCTTTCTCTGGCAAGTGCCCCACACGCTGGCGATCGCCTGCGTCCACCGGGGCGATTACGCCAGGGCCGATCTGCGGATGCTCCCAGTGGTGGATCCGGAAGGCCGGGCCACCAGCCGTCAGGTGCTGCTCGGCTGTGTCGCCCTCTTCGCGGTGGGCTTGCTGCCGGCCCTGGTGCGGATGGCGGGTCCCCTGTACTGCATTGGGGCAATGGTGCTCGGGGCCGGGATGCTGGCCGTGGGCATCGATATGGCGATCAGCCAATCCTGCGCCAGCGCCCGTCGGCTGCTGTATGCGTCCCTCGTCTACTTGCCCGTCTTGTTCGTCTTGATGGCTGTGGACAAGCTTCGGCTCTAGCCTGACGCCTCAGGGGCGTAGAACTGCCTTTTCCCCGCGATAGCTGAGCGTGACCCCTTCCCGCGTGATCTCTTCCACGAGATATCGGCCTTCCACGGCGTCTCCCTTGACGTACTTCCGGCCGTTGATCGTCACCATCCGGTCGGCCTCGGCCTCGCTGTACACCAGCATGTCCAGGGTCAATTTGGCCATTGCCTCTTGTAAGGAAGGCTGCGGAGCCGCGACCGGTGGGGCAGGCGGAGCCATCGGTGGGGCAGTTGACGGTGCTGCCGGGGCGACGGGAAGCGGGGGCGGTGGAAGCGGCACAGTCGAGAGCGGTGCCGCAACTGGGGGCGCTGAGGGGCTGTTCGGCGGCGCGGGCATTCCGCCCATCGGTGGTGGAGTGCTTGGACGCACGAGCTCTTCCACCGGGGCCGGAGGCAGGGCGGGCCTTGCCGTCGAAGGCAAAACGGCACGGGGCTGCGGGGTCGGATCGGCAGGGACCGGTGCTTCCTGCCGCGGGCGGGTGGCCGGGGGTGCGGACAGGATTAAAGGCGAAGGAGCCGGGACAGGTGTAGGAGCGATCTGGGCTGGCGCCTCGCGCGGCGGTCCCGCGGTAGCCGCCGGACGCTCGGTCGTGTTTGGGGCCGGCGTGCGGAAGAGGCCGACGGGCGGAACCATCACCAGGCCGATCCCAATCGCGACAGTCAGACCGACGCCGCTGAGCGCCCACCAGCGGTGCCGGCCCAGCATCCACAGGCGAGGGCTGTGCACGGTGGTGAGCGTCGGCACCTTACTGAGTCCCCGCTCCTCCTCGGCTTTCTTCAAGGCATCGAGAATGTATGACATACGGTCGGTCCTACGGGCGCTGCGACAACGAGGGAGCGCTTCCCCTACTCGCGGCCTGCACAAGGCGGACAAGTGTCTCGTCCCCGATCGCCGCGTCGGGGGACAAGGCATGCGTCTGCTGAAATGCCATGACGCGCTGGCGAAGCCGATCGTCGTAGAGGTCGGATGTCTCCGTGCCCGGTTTGCCGTTCAATGTGTCGAGGGTCTGCCGGACCCAGACCACATCCTTGCCGCGCATGCCGGGCACGAGCAGCCGCGACGGGAACGGCGGCTTCCAGAGCAGGATGAATTCACCCTGCCAGACGCGGGCGACCTCCGCGATCGGCACCTGGATTTCCTGCCCGCCAACCGCCAGCGTCGCCCGATCCTGGTCCAAGCCCACCAGGGCGACCCGCTGCCGCTCCCCGCCGGGCGCGCGGAGTTCGAGGACCGCCGGCAGATCGAAGCGTCGCACCCGATCCCACGTCCCCACCTTGTACAAGCACGCCAGGCCATATGCCTGCCCGGCATCACAGCCCTGCCGGGCCGCGGCCGATGAGACCGGCGCTCCCCAGCGGGCGAAGAGCGCCGCGAAGGCACTGTCGCCGCCCAGGGCCGGATCGGCGAGCAGGCGCTCAACGCTCACCGGCGGGTCCGAGGGCGTGGGCGGGGCCGGGCTCGCTTTGGCCTCGAGCGCCTGCACGGGCACGGCGGCCGCTACGGCGGGAGCCGCGGGTACCTCGGTAGGTACGGCGACGCCCGGGTCGGGCTTGCCCGGCTTAGGGATGTTCCCCGGCGCCAGGAAAGCGGCGGTCCCGGCCGTGAGCAGGGCGGCAGCGAGGCATGCCGATGTCCAGGGCAGGGACAGGCGGCGATACCAGGGTGCGATGCCGCGCGTCTCGCGGCTGGCGCGACGGACGATCGAGGCGCCGATGCGGTGCCGATCCTGCGCGTAGGCGCCCAACAGCGCCCGATCGCAGATGATGTTGATGAGCCGGGGTATGCCCCGGGACAGGCGATAGACGGCCCGCAAGGCCCCCGCTGTGAAGACAGGATCGCTGCGCCCGGCCACGGCGAGGCGATGCTGGATGTAGGCATACGTCGCACGCCGGGACAGGGGCAGGAGGTGATAGCGGGCCGTGATGCGCTGCGCGAGCTGCCGCAGGCGCGGCCGCTGCAGCATCTTCAGCAGCTCCGGCTGCCCGAGCAGGATGATCTGAAGCAGCTTCTCGCTCGAAGTCTCCAGATTGGTCAGCAGCCGTATCTGTTCCAGCACGTCCGCGCGCAGGTTTTGCGCCTCGTCGATCACGAGCACGGTGCGGCGCCCTTGAGCATGCGAGGCGAGCAGGCGCTGGTTGAGGGCGTCCACCAGCACCTTTACACTCTGCGCCTCACCCTGGTACGGAACGTGGAGCTCGTCGCAGATCGTCGCC
Source organism: Vulcanimicrobiaceae bacterium (assembly GCA_035505475.1). GTDB lineage: Bacteria > Methylomirabilota > Methylomirabilia > Methylomirabilales > 2-02-FULL-66-22 > 2-02-FULL-66-22. The sequence continues at coordinate 14,681 of DATJQT010000186.1, read as the reverse complement.
AACAACTCGAGGACGGTAAGTCGCGGATTGAGGATAAGCGCGATATCTGTTTCCGGCGGCAGCTGCTTGACCAGGCAGCGGCAGAGCGTGGTCTTGCCCGAGCCCACTTCCCCGGTCAGCTGGACGAAGCCTCCGGGTTGGCGGACCCCGAACACTAGATGGGCCAGCCCTTCCCGGTGCCGCTCGCTCATGTAGAGAAAGCGCGGGTCCGGGCTCAGGGAAAACGGCGGCTCGCTGAGTCGAAAAAAGGCGGTATACATGCCGTTAACCTATCCGTGCACGGGAAGGTCGTCCGGTGATTGGCGGGACTATAGCAAACAAAACCGCCATCGGCAAAGCGGAGGTCGGCGTCTGACGCGCTACGTGCCCCAGGGGGTGGGCAGCGGGAGCCAGCCGCGGCTGAGGTAGTCGCTCATGGTCAGCGCGATCAGGATGGCCAGCCAGAAGAAGCCGGCCCCGACGAACACCCAGATCAGCCGGGGGGAATACCGAACGTGCATGAAGAATAGCACCACCAAGAGGGCTTTGCCGCAGGCGATCGACATGGCGACGAGCACGTTCGCGCTGTTCAGGCGGCCGCCAAGATCAAAGAACGAGGCAGTCACGGTGGCCGCGGTCAGGGTGAGCAGGATCAGAAAAATCCCGACGTACAGTCGCGTGGGCAGAATGTGCGTGTCCATCAATGCACGTGCCTGTCTATGAGGTAGAGGAGGGGAAACAGAAAGATCCACACGATGTCCACGAAGTGCCAGTAAAGCCCGGATACCTCCATCGGATTGTAGTACGATCCTGTGAACCGTCCACGTCTGGCCTGGATCGTCAGCCAAATTAACAGACCGATCCCGATGATCATGTGGAGGGCATGCATGCCGGTCATGGCAAAGTAGAACGAAAAGAACAACTGCACGTTGCTGGCGTGCGGCCCCGGCCAGCTAAAGAAACGCCCGGGAACGAGATGCTGCTCGAACTTGTGCCCGTACTCGACGGCTTTGATGCCTAGGAATGCGAGGCCGAGGAGGATTGTGAGCAACAGGAAGACGACCTGGGGCCCGCGGCGGCTGCGCTGGGCCGCCTGGACCGCGAGGGCCATCGTCAAGCTGCTCCCGATCAGGATCGCCGTGTTGACCGTCCCCAGGACGAGGTCCAGGTGGCGACTGCCCTCGGCAAACGCGTCGAAGTAGGTCGAGCGGTAGACGGTGTACCCGGCAAAGAGTCCGCCGAAGAACATGATCTCGGTAATGAGGAATGCCCACATGCCGAGTGTGGCCGCCTCGCGCTGCTGCTCGGCATCCTCGAAATGGTGCGCAACGTGCTCAGCCACGGCTCGCCTCCGGCAGGGACGGATAGGCGTACGCCTCTGCGGTGACCACGGGGGTGCGGTCGAAATTAAACGTCGGCGGCGGAGAATCCGCCTCCCATTCCAGTCCGGTGGCTCTCCAGGGATTTGCCCCGGCCCGCTCGCCCTTCAGCAGGGACCAGGTGAGATAGAAGAGCGGTAGGACGTAGCCAATGGCGAGGACTGTCGCCCCGGCCGTCGAGAGGATGTTCAGGAACTGGAATTCCGGCGGATACACGTGATAGCGGCGCGGCATGCCCAAGATGCCCACGATAAACTGGGGGAAGAAGGTCAGGTTGAAGCCGATGAAGAGCGTGATGGCCGCAATGCGCCCCCACGCCTCGGAGTACAGCTTGCCGGTAATCTTCGGCCACCAGAAATGTAACCCGCCCAGATACCCCATGATCGCGCCGCCCACCATGATGTAATGGAAGTGCGCCACGACGAAATAGGTATCGTGCACGTGGACATCCACCGCCAGGGTCGCCAGGAAGATGCCGGTGAGGCCGCCGATCGTGAACAGGCCGATGAAGCCGAGCGCGTAGAGCATCGGGGTCCTGAGATCGATGGAGCCCTTGTACATGGTCGCGGTCCAGTTGAACACCTTGATGGCGGAGGGAATGGCGACTAGGAAGCTCAGGAACGAAAAGATCATCCCGGCATACATGGATTGCGAGCTGACGAACATATGATGACCCCAGACCAAGAAGCCCACGATCGCGATCGTCAGGCTGGAGACGGCCACCACTGTGTACCCGAACACGCGCTTGCGCGAGAAGCAGGCCACCACCTCGCTGATCACCCCCATCGATGGCAAGATCATGATGTACACGGCCGGATGGGAGTAGAACCAGAAGAGATGCTGGAACAGGATCGGATCGCCACCCAGCTTGGGGTCGAAGATGCCGATGCCCAGCCCGCGCTCGAGCGCGACCAGCAGGATGGTGATGGCGACCACCGGTGTCCCGAGCAGCATGATCAGGCTGGTGGCGTAGTGCGCCCAGATGAAGAGGGGCAGCCGCGACCAGGTCAGGCCCGGCGCCCGCATCTTATGGATGGTCACGACGAAGTTCAGGCCGGTCAGGATGGACGAGAAGCCGGTGATGAATACGCCGAGCGCGGTGAGCATGACGTTGGTGTTCGCGAACGTGCTGCTGTACGGCGTGTAAAAGGTCCACCCCGTGTCCACCCCGCCCGTGACCGCCGCGACGATCGTGAACGTGCCGCCCACGACGTAGATGTACCAGCTCAGCAGGTTGATGCGCGGGAAGGCGAGGTCCCGCGCACCGATCATGAGCGGGACCAGGAAGTTGCCGAGCACGGCCGGAATCGAGGGGATCAGGAAGAAAAAGATCATCGTGATGCCGTGCATCGTGAAGAGCTTGTTGTACGTCTCGGCCTGCACCAGGCTGCCGTAGGGGGTGAGCAGATTGAGCCGGATCACGCCCGCCAGCGCGCCGCCGATCGCGAAGAAGACCGAGATCGAGACGAGGTAGAGCAGCGCGATCCGCTTATGATCGGTGGTGAGCAGCCAGGAGCGGACGCGGTAATCCGCATTCAGGTAGTTCGTCCCCGCCCCTGCAGTCGTCATGGCCGTTGCGCCTTCTGGGGTGCTGCGAGCGATTTGATGTAGGCGATGAGCTGCACGATCCCATCCTCCGTGACCAGGCCCGTGAAGGTGGGCATGATCGGCGGATACCCGAGAGCAATCTTGGCCTGGGGGAAGACGATCGACTCGCGAAGATACGCCTCGTCCACCAGGACGCTCTCGCCCGACGCCAGCTTCTCCATTGTTCCGAATTTGCCGACGAGCGAGGGGCCGCGGCCGGTGTTCGTGGTCTGGTGGCACGAGCTGCACCCGATCTGGTAAAAGAGCTTCTCCCCTGCTTCGGCGAGCGAGACGTCTTTCGCCGCCCCGGCCAGCCAGCGCTCGTAATCGGGCCGATCCATCACGACGATGCGGCCACCCATCACGGCGTGGCTGGTCCCGCAATACTGGGCGCAGAACAGATAATATTCACCGGGCGTGGTGGCCTCGAACCAGGCCACGGTGTACTTGCCGGGCACCACGTCGCGCTTCACCCGAAAGGCCGGGACAAAAAAGCTGTGGATGACGTCCTCGGAGGTCATCACCAGCTTAACCGGGACGTTGACCGGCACGTGCAGCTCATTGATCTCGCGCTGGCCGCCCGGGTGCTGCAGCTTCCACATCCACTGCTTGCCGACCACGTAGATCTCCGCGGCATTGGCCGGCGGCCGGGACATGGTGAAATACAGGTTCGCCCCCCAGACGAAGATCACCATGGTGATGCCCAGCGGGATCACGGTCCAGAACACTTCCAGGGCCAGGGCACCCAGCGAATGGTCGTGCGATTCGGCGGAGGCGACCTCGGCCCCGATGCTCGGCACGGGGGCGTCGGTCTGCCGCCGGCGGTACTTGATCACGAACAGGCCGACCAGGACGAAGATCAGGCCGGCAAAGAAGACGCTCACCACGACCAGGAACAGGAAGAGTGCATCCACTTGGCCGGCGACCGTGGAGGCCTGCTCCGGGAAGATTCGCAAGCGGGTGGCGAGGCTGGTCGGCCACATGGATTAGGATTTCTCCCGGTCGCGCGCGCGCCGATCGCGGCGGAACATCACCAGCATGAAGGCGCCGATGCAGAGCACGGTGGCGCTCCCGGCAAGCCGGAGCACGTTCATGATCACCATGCCGTATTTGCCGGTCAGTGGATCGTAGTGATAGCAATACAGGACCACCTGATCGATCGGCGTCCCGATCGTCCCGTTCGACGCCTCGACCAACGCGAGGCGCAGGTCGCGCGAGGCAAACTCGGTCCCCGACATGACGCGCGAGATCTTCCCCTGGGGCGTGAGGATCAGGATGCCCGTCGCATGGGCAAAATCTTTCCGTGCTGCATCGTAGACGTAGCGGAATCCGGCCGCGGCCGTGAGTTGCTGGATGGCGCTCTCCTGACCCGTCAGAAAATGCCAGCCGGCTTCGGTGTCTGCCTTCCCGTACCGCTGGACATACACCTCCTTCTTGGTCGCGGCCAGAACCGGGCCCTCTTTGGGGTCAATGCTCACCACCACCACATTGACCTGCTTGCCGGGCGTCACCCCTGTCGGTCGCAGCGCCTGCACGATGCCGTCCAGGAGCAACGGACAGAGCATGGTGCAGTTGTAGTAGGTGAACGCCAAAATCACGGGTGTGCCGCCAAACAGCGAACCGAGGGTCACCGTTTTCCCGCTTTCGTCCCGAAAGGGCAGATCCAGCGGCAGGGCCGCCCCGAGCTTCTGATCCAGGCCGACCTGCTTGAGAAACTCGCCATTTTTGGATAATGGCTCGTTGGCTACGCTGTGCGCACCCGCACCGGTCGGAACCAGGCAGGCCAGCGCCACCCCGAGCAGGGCGACCATCCATCGCATCATGGCCGGCCTCCCGGATTCAACCCGCGCTCGACCAAGAGTTCCATCGCCCGCTCGATCGGGATCCGGCCCTGCCCGTTTGCCTTGTTGACCCACCCGTAACTGGTGAGCCGCTGCTCCTCCGTGGCGCGAAACGCTTTCAGGTCCCTGGGGGCGTCCACCTGGAGGCGCGGTTCCTGCGGGAGGGCAGGTGTGATGGTCTGCGGGGGCATGGCGACATCGCGCCGCACCGCCTGCGATTCGAACACGCCGAACATCCAGGCCGTCACGCCGGCCGCGGCGACCAGCGCGCCGGCGATGATGATGCCCACCATCACGATGGCGCGGAGCGAGAGATCTTGTCGCTCGTATCCCACCCCACTGTTCGAGGTTTGGTGCGCCGTCATCTCAGTGGCCCTCGGCCGGCTCGGCGACAACTGCAAACTGCGGATCGTTGAGGGCTAGGAGCGGCCGCCGCCGGAGCTGCGCCAGGAACGCCGCCACCCAGACGCCTCCCAGGCCGATAGGCACCAACAGGTCGAGCGGATGGACACCGATCCCGTGGGGCCGGAAGGCCGGCGCCGTCAGCCAGAACAGATCCAGGAGATGGATCACGAGCAAGCCCGCCGCCACTCGGCCCAGCACGCGCGGATTGCGTTTCGTCCCCCGACTGAGCAAGAGCAGGAACGGCACGATGAAATGGAAGCCGATCAGCACGCCGGCGATGATTTGCCACCCGCCCTGCAGCCGACGCAGGTAGAACGGGATTTCCTCCAGGAGGTTGCCGGACCAGATGATCAGGAACTGCGAGAAGGCGATGTATGCCCAGAGCATCACGAGGGCCAGCAGCAGGTTGCCGAGATCGTGCCACTGGCGGGGTCCGATCACCCCGCGCAGTGGGCCGCGGGCTTCGAGCTGCGCCGCGATCACGATCGTGAACGCGAGACCGGTCAGCGCCTGACCGACCAGGAAGACGATGCCGTAGATGGACGAGAACCAGAGCGGCTCCAGGGACATCGCCCAGTCAATGGCCGCGAAACTCACCGCGACGCCGTACACCAGCATTCCCGGGCCACTCAACATCTTCATGCGCCGGGTCAGGGCCGTGTCGCCCGCCGCCTCGTCCCGGCGCCGCGACAGCATCGTGAGCAGCCAACCGAGTGCGATCCAGATCGCGAAATAGATGACGGCGCGCCCGAAAAATCCGCCGGCATTGAGGTACGGCTGCTTGTACTGGAGCAGGCGCTGCGCCGCCACTGCCTCCGGCCGTGCCCAGAGGTACAGGCGCTGCAGGCTGAGTAGAATGGGGAGGAACAGCAGCGCGAGGAGCGGGAGCGTCCGCGCCGCGGCTTCCAGCAGGCGCTGCACGACGTAAGTCCATCGCCCGCCTGCCAGGTGGTGGAGCATCAGCAGCCCGAGGCACCCCACGGCGATGCCGGCCCAGAACAGGTAGCCGAGCAGGTAAGCCGAAGCGAACCGGTCGGGCGATGCGTAGCCGAGGGCAGCGGCAAGGGCGAGCACGGCGATGCCCACGATGAGGCAGCGACGCTCGACGCGCGCCGCACCCGGTCCGATCTCGAACACCTCCGGTCGGCTGTCGCTCATTTCGTCTGCTCGATTTTCAGGCGGTCTGGCTCAGGCAGAGTCGCCACTTTGGCGTCCTGCGATAACTGCAGCGCCCGGATGTAGGCGGCAATCGCCCAGCGCTCTTCCGGCGTCACCTGGGCCGCGTAATCCGGCATGTTGCCGTATCCGTAGGTCATCACCGCGAAGAAGTGACCGATCGGCACTTGCCGGAGGCGGTCCGTGTGATACGACGGCGGCGGACGGAACCCGCGCTGCACCACCATCCCGTCCCCGTACCCCGTCCGGCCGTGGCACGGGGCGCAGAAGATCTCGAACCGCTCGCGGCCTTCCTTGACAAGCGCCAGGGTCAGCGGGACCGGCAATGCCGTGACGGGCGCGTTGTTCGTCCGTCCAGTGTACACCGCCTCATCCGCCCAGAGCTGATCGCGGGCCACGGTCCCCGGCACCAGCGGCCGGGCCGAGCGGTGGTCGTCGAAGACCGGACTCGGCTCCAACGGCTTGATTCGTCCCGTCTCGGCCATATCCTGGCGACAGCCGGACATGACAAGGATCGCGAGGCCGACGAGCAGACATACCGTCAAGCGTCCGCGCTTCGACAGGCGCAGCACAAAGGCGATGTGCCCTCTCCTATTGCCGGCCAACGTTTCTGGCTGCCGCCGCTCAGTCGTCCACATCCACGACCTCTTTGGCCCCGAGGCCCTTGAGAAACTCTCGTGTTGTGCTCCGGTCGAACAAGGGATCGCTCGCCTCGATGCAGAGGAAGAAGCGATCCCGCGTGGCCAAGGCGAAGCGGGGCGCGTTGAACACCGGGTGATACGGCATCGGCAAGCCGTTCAAGGCGAGCATGCCGAGCACGGCCGTGATCGCGGCGAGGAGGATCGTCACCTCGAAGGTCACAGGGATGAACGCGGGCCAGCTGTTGAGTGGCTTTCCGCCGACGTTGATCGGGTAGTTGATCACCGAGACCCAGTACTGCAGACCGAAGCCGACAAACGCGCCGCACAAACCGCCGCCCAGCACCAGGAGCGGCAAGCGATTCGTATGGAAGCCGATCGCCTCGGAGAGGCCCTCGATCGGGAACGGCGAATAGGCATCGAGGTTCCGGTACCCCGCCCGGTAGGCCTGATCCGCGGCATGCACCAGCGTTTCCGGCGCGTCAAACTCGGCCATCACCCCGTGCAGCGTCGCCATGCCTAGTCTCCTGCCGCCGGTGTAGGCTGCGGGGCGGGGGCCGGGGCAGGCGCCGTCGGGACCAGCGTGCGCATTTCGAAGATGGAGATCATCGGCAGCACGCGGATGAAGAGAAAGAGCAGCGTGAGGAATAGGCCGAGCGTCCCGATGTACAGGCCCCAATCCACCCAGGTCGGGGAGTACATGCCCCAGGACGAGGGGAGGAAGTCGCGGTGCAGACTGGTGATCACGATGATGAACCGCTCGAGCCACATGCCGACGTTGACGACCAGCGAAATCCCGAAGAGCAGCGGCACGCAGGCCTTCACCCGATCCGACCAGAGCAGCTGCGGGATGACGAGGTTGCACAGCAGCAGGGCCCAGTACGCCGGAGCATACGGACCGGTCAGGCGGTTCAGCAGCATGTAGCTTTCGTAGGGATTGCCGCTGTACCAGACCGTGAAGGCCTCCATCACGTACCCGTAGCCGACGATCAGGCCGGTCGCGAGCATCACGTTGGCCATGTAGCGGAGGTGGCGCGTGGTGATGAAATCTTCCAGCCGATAGAGCCAGCGGAGGGGAATCATCAGGGTCAACACCATCGCGAACCCGGAATAGATTGCGCCGGCCACGAAGTAGGGCGGGAAGATCGTAGTGTGCCAGCCAGGGATGATGCCGGCGGCGAAATCGAAACTGACCACGCTGTGGACGGAGATGACCAGCGGGGTCGCGAGCCCGGCCAGGAGCAGGTACGCGGTCTCGTACCGGTGCCAGTGCCGCGCCGATCCGCGCCACCCGAGGGCCAGCATGGCATAGGCGATCTTCGTCAGGCGATGGCGGGCGCGGTCGCGCAGCGTGCCGAGGTCGGGGATCAAGCCGACATACCAGAAGAGCAGGGAGACCGTGGCGTACGTGGACACGGCGAACACGTCCCAGACCAGCGGGCTGCGGAACTGCGGCCAGATACCCATGGTGTTGGGGATCGGGAACAACCAGTACCCGAACCAGGGTCGCCCCATGTGGATGAGCGGAAACAGGCCAGCGCAGCTGACGGCGAAGAGCGTCATCGCCTCGGCAAAGCGGTTGATGGATGTACGCCACTGTTGGCGGAAGAGGAGCAGGATGGCCGAGATCAAGGTGCCGGCGTGGCCGATCCCGATCCACCAGACGAAGTTGACGATCGCAAAGCCCCAGCCGACGGGGATGTTGATGCCCCACGTCCCCACGCCGAAGAGCAGCGTCCACACGACCGCGAGCTGGAGCAGCTGCAGCATCGCAAACGAGACGGCGAAGCCGGCAAACCAAGACAGCGGCGTGTTGCCCGTCAGGACGATCAGGCTGATCTTGTCGGTGATCGAACCGTAATTGTATCCCGGTCCGATCACCGGCGATGGCTCCGGGGTCGCCGTCGTGGTCATGCTATGCCTTCTCCAGCTCCGGGTTGGGATTCCGGAGGCGCGCCAGGTACGTCGTCCGCGGCCGGGTATTCAACTCGGCGAGCAGCCCGTAATTGCGGGCGCTGGCCTGCCATTTGGACACCTTGCTGACCGGGTCGTTCAGGTTCCCAAACGCGATTGCCTGGCTCGGGCAGGCGCCCTGACAGGCGGTGACGACCTCGCCGTCTTTGATCGGCTGGCCATCTTCCTTCGACCGGATGCGGGCGGCGTTGATCCGCTGGACGCAGTAGGTGCATTTCTCCATCACGCCACGGCTTCTGACCGTGACGTTCGGGTTGTTGAGCAAGCGCAGCGTCGGCTGATCGCTGGAGTACTGGAGGAAATTGAAGTGCCGGACCTTGTAGGGACAGTTGTTCGAGCAGTACCGCGTCCCCACGCAGCGGTTATACACCATGTCGTTCAGCCCCTCCTGGCTGTGCACGGTCGCTCCGACGGGGCAGACCGGCTCGCAGGGGGCGTTCTCGCACTGCTGGCAGAGCAACGGTTGGTGGAGCGTCTCGGGCGCGTCGGGGCCGCCGGCATAGTAGCGGTCCACTCGGATCCAGTGCATCTCGCGGCCCAGCAGGACCTGTTCCTTGCCGACCACCGGACTATTGTTCTCGGCCTGGCAGGCCGCCACGCACGCCCCGCAGCCCAGACACGCGCCGAGGTCGATCGCCATCCCCCAGCGATAACCCTCGTTCGTCACGGGGGGATAGAGCGTCTCGTCCTTGGCCGGGGCCTCGCCCATCTCTGCGATGACGTGCGGGTCCTTCTTGAGCTCTTCGACCGTGCCGACGCGGACGGGATTCCGGCCCTGCATCGTCTGATGGTGCTGCGTGCTGGCGAGTTGCAGCGCGCGGCCGGTCTTCTTGATCTCCACACCGCCAGCCGACCAGAGCGCGGTGGACTTCCGCAGCAGATAGGCATTGAAGCCGATGCCGGAACCGGCGCGCCCGGCCCGCGTCCGACCGTACCCGAGATGCACCGTGACAGAATCTGGAGGGTGCCCTGGGAGAATCCAGACCGGCGCCTGGACGCTGTGGCCGCCCAGCGCCAGCTCGATGACGTCCTCGTTTTGTAGGCCGAGCCGTTCGGCAGTGGCAGGACTGAAGAGCGCGGCGTTATCCCAGGTCAGCTTGGTGAGCGGCTTGGGCAGCTCCTGCAGCCAGCCGTTATTGGCGAAGCGGCCGTCCCAGATCGTCGGATCCGGACGGAAAATGATCTCGAACACCTGCGCGGGCTGGGCTGCCGGCGCGAAGCTCGGTTTCCAGCCAGGCGTTTTGGGCGGCAGCGCCGTCCCGCCAACCACGCCATCGTGGAGGGCAGTGCGCCAGGCGCGCTCAAACTCGCCCGAAAGCCGCGTCTGCCAGTAGGCGCGCATGATGTCGTAACCGTCCTGCGGCCCATCGCCCTGGAGGACGGCCAAGAGCTCATGGGCCGAGTGCCCATCGTACAGCGGCGCGATCAAGGGCTGCTGAATCGTGGTCGTGCCGTCGTAGGCTCGCACGTCGCCCCAAGCTTCGAGGTAATGCGCTTCGGGTAGGTGCCACTGACAGCGGGCCGAGGTCTCGTCAGCCTCGAGGCTCAGATGTACCCGGAACGGGACCTTGTCCAGCGCCTCCGCGAAGCGCAGATCCGCCGGAGCGGTGTACACCGGATTGCTGCCCAAAATGAGCAGCGTTTGCACCTGGCCGGCCCGCATATTCGCCACCAGAGCCGTCAGGGACGCCATCTGATCCGCCGGATCGGCTTCGATCGGATCGGTGTAGATCACGGTCTGCCCGACGTTTCCGAGCGCCCGGTTGATGGCGTGGGCGAGGGCATGCACGATGGGCGGCTGCTCGTCCCCCGGAACAACGAGGCTGGCGCCTTGGTGGGCTTTGAGATCCCGCGCCGCGGCCGCGACCCAGGCGGCCTGGGGCATGCTCGCGCTGATGGCGGCCGCCTCGGGAACGCCCAGGGCGCCTGCGAAGGCCCAAGCGATCGCTTCCATGTCCTGCTGGCGCACGGTCACGCGGTGATCCGCCATCGCCCCGGTCAGTGTGGGGGTACTGTCCACGGCATACAGGCGGTTCAGGGGTGCCGCCTCGACGCGCCGCCGCGCGAAGAAATCGCGGGCGTACCGGACGTGGCCCGGCCCGGCAGCGAGGAATTCCGCGCCGAGCGTGACGACCACCTCCGCACGCTCCACCCGATAGACGGTATTGATGACCTCGCCGAACGCCAGCCGGCTGCCCTGGCGGACGGCGTCGCGACTGATGGCGTCGTACTGCACCCAGGTGGCCTGCGGGTACTTCGCCATGAGCTGACGGATTTGCCAGGCCAGCGTGGGCGACGTCACGGTTTCCGTGAGGATGCAGAGACCCGCGCCGGATGAGCCGGCCAGACGTGAGGTCAGGGCGGCGACAAACGCTTTCCAGGTCGTAATCTGTCCGCCGTTGGTGACGGTCTGTGACCGATCGGGATCGTAGAGGGAGAGGATCGAGGCCTGCGCGAACGCGTCTGTGGCGCCCAGGCTGGCCGGGTGCTGGGGGTTCCCCTCGATTTTGGTCGGCCGCCCCATGTGGCTTTCCACCAAGAGCCCGGTGCCGATGCCGCCCTGCGCGAACGCCGTGGCGTAGAACAAGGGCTTCCCGGGCACGAGATCCTCGGGCGCTTTGGCGTAGGGGACGATCGTATGACTGGGGGGACTGCTGCACGACGTCAGTCCCGCCAGCGCGAGCGAGGCGCCCATCAGCTGCAAGAACGCCCGCCGGCCGACCGGGTCGAGCCATTCGGCCGCCCGCTCCGGAAACTCGCGCTGCAGGAGCGCCTCAAACTCCGGCGTGCCGGCCAGCTCGTCCAGGCTCCGCCATTGACCCAGGCGATTCGGGTGGAGACTCTCGTGCGCCGTATCGGATCCGTTGCTCACAACCGGGACCTCAGCGATGACAGATGGAACAGCTGGTTTGTGTCTGGATCTTGTACTCGGTGACCAGTTTCGCCCCGACGACCGCTTGATCGGCAGGGGGCTCCCAGGCCATGTTGAAGACTTCGCTCCGTGGGCGGACGAACCGCTCGGGGTGGCGATGGCATTCCAGACACCATTCCATGAACAGGGTATTGACCCGCCAGATAAGCGCCATCTGATCCACGCGGCCATGGCAGGTGGAGCAGCCGATGCCCTGCTTGACGTGGATGCTGTGGTCGAAATAAACGAAATCCGCCAGCGTGTGGACGCGCGCCCAGGGAATTGGCTTCCCGGTGCGGTAGCTCGCCCGGACCGGCTCCAACATGGGGGCGTCGGTGAAGAGCTGGGCGTGGCAGTTCATGCAGGTCTTGGTGGGAGGGATGCCGGCAAACGACGAGCGCTCGACCGAGGTGTGGCAATACCGGCAATCGAGCCCGACATCGGCCACATGGTGCTTGTGGCTGAAGGGCACCGGCTGCTCCACGGGCACACCGACGCCGCTCGCGTATGGGGAGGTGAGCAACGCACTCACACCCCATCCGATGCCGGCCACGAGAAAGACGGCACCGAACAGGGTGACCCTGGCCAGTGTATTCGTGCTGCGGTGGAAGAGTTGGGTCATCGAGGGCCGGTACCGCTCAGTTCTATCCGGTTGTACCGCTGCATGAAATCGAGCGGAATCTAGGCTAGTAAGCGCCCAAAGGCAACCAGAAAAGATGTGGTGCGCTCCCGGCTGCGCAGGCTACCGCGACGGCGCTTCACGTGCTAGAGTCCCTCGTCGACGGTTGCGACAATCCGGGGGCTTCACTCCATGATGGCAGTCACGGTTCACGATCTCGGATACACGTATGGGGCGCGTACGGCGTTGGCCGGCGTGACTTTCGCCGTGCCGCAGGGCGAGATCTTCGGATTGCTTGGCCCGAACGGCGGCGGGAAGACGACCCTCTTCAAAATTCTTTCGACGCTGCTCGCCCCGGCCAGCGGGACCGCACGCGTGTTCGAGCACACGCTGCCCGCCGAGGCCGCGCAGGTCCGCCGGCATCTCGGCGTCGTGTTCCAGCGACCCAGCCTGGATCTCAAGCTGACGGTGCACGAGAATCTCATCCACCACGGCTGGTTGTACGGCATGCACGGGGCTGGACTTCGCGACCGATGCCACGACGTGCTCCGGCGTTTTCGCCTGGCGGACCGCGCCGGCGACCTGGTCGAAACGCTATCCGGTGGCCTGCAGCGGCGGACGGAGCTGGCCAAGGCGCTGATGCCGCGGCCCGATATCTTGCTGCTCGACGAGCCGTCCACCGGCCTCGACCCGGGGGCCCGCCGGGATTTCATGCACGACCTCGGCCATCTGCGGCGCGAGGAGGGTACGACAGTCTTGCTCACCACGCACATCCTGGACGAAGCGGACCGTTGCGACCGGCTCGGGGTCCTCGACGGGGGGCGTTTGGTGGCCCTGGGCACGCCCAGTGAACTCAAGGCCAAGCTGGGCGGCGACGTCGTCGTCATTCACTCCGATACGCCGGACACGCTGCGCAGTCGCATCCACGAGCAGTTCGGCCACACCGCGACTGTCGTGGAGGGCAATCTGCGCCTCGAACTTCCGGACGGCCACGAGTTCGTGCGGGCCGTGGTGGCCGCGTTCGGATCCGCGATCGAGACGGTGAGCTTCGGCAAGCCCACCCTCGAAGACGTCTTCATCCATTTGACCGGGCATCGCCTCTGGGCGGAGGAGGGGTGATGGCCGCCGCCGAGTCCACGCTGCTTCCGATTGCGTCCTTGGTCCGCCGCGAGATCATCCGGTTCGTGCGCCAGCGGAGCCGGATCGTGGGCGCCTTCGTGCAGCCGCTCCTTTTTTGGCTGTTCATCGGCATGGGATTCCGGGCCTCGTTTCAGCCGGCCGGGGTAGCCGGCGTCCAGTACGCCGAATACGCGTACCCGGGCATTATCGCGATGGTGCTGCTGTTCACCGCGATCTTCTCGACGATCTCCGTGGTCGAAGACCGCCGGCAAGGGTTCTTGCAAGGTGTGCTGGTCGCCCCGGTGCCGCGCTGGGCGATCCTGTTCGGGCAGGCGCTCGGCTGCACGCTGTTGGCCGTCATGCAAGGGATGCTGTTCTTGTGTCTTGGCCCCCTCGTCGGCGCCGGGCTGAGCCTGGAATCCGTGCTGGCCGCCGGCGTCACCATGGTGCTGCTCGCGCTCGGGCTGTCGAGTTTGGGGCTGATCATCGCCTGGCGCGTGGACTCGACCCAGGCCTTCCATGGCCTGATGAACCTGTTTCTCCTCCCCATGTGGCTGTTGTCCGGGGCGGTGTTTCCGGTGAGCGGGGTCCCGACGGTGCTCGCCTGGCTCATGCGGCTCAATCCGATGACCTATGGGTTGGCCGCGATTCGGCGCGCGATATACTTCGCCACCCCGGAGAAGGCGGGCGCAGCGCCAGGTTTTACGTTCTCGTTGGCGGTGACCCTGGCCTTTTCTTTCATTGCGTTCGCGATCGCGCTGCGGACGGCAAAGAGCCGACCGGTGTGATCGGGGCGACAGGGACATCCGACAGCGACAGCGATTCGACGACCACGAACGCGGATGAGGTGTTTCGCTGTCGGATATCGATGTGTCGTGAGGAGGATGCCGTGATCTCGACTGACAACTGGGCCCTCTGGATTCACATCTTGGGTGTCGCTGTTTGGCTGGGTGGAGCGGCCGTGACGTTGTTCGCCGTCCTCCCGACCGACGGGGGTTTTCGGGCTGCGGCGGCCCGGCGTGCGCATTTTCTGACCTCGCGTGCCATGGAGGT
>DATJQT010000185.1:0-4022 GCA_035505475.1 Vulcanimicrobiaceae bacterium | reverse complement strand
TGCCGATGGCCTTGCCTATCTGCTCCAACGTCAGCTTCTTGGCGGTTCGCTTTGCCTTGATGCTCTTCCACATGCCCTGGTCCATGTGACGCCTCCTGGAATGGTTAGCGATTGGGGGTCAAGACCTCGCCGGTCAACCGGCTCGACAGGGCGCCGTTATCCAACGCCGGATGGCCGTTGACGACGACCCAGTGAATGCCTGCAGCGAACTGGTGCGGTTTCTCAAAGGTTGCGCAATCCCGAATTGCCGCCGGATCGAAGAGAACCAGGTCGGCGTTATAACCCGGCTTCAGTTCGCCCCGGCGCGCGAGACCCAGTTTGCGGGCAGGGCGGCCAGTCATTTTGTGGACGGCCGATTCGAGCGTCAAGACCCGCTTCTCGCGCACGTAGCGGGCGAACACCCGAGGAAACGCGCCGTAGGAACGTGGATGCGGATGCCCCCCGCCGGTCGGGCCGCCCGGTGTGAACGAGCGCCCGTCGGACCCGATCATGGATTCGGGCTTCGGCAAAAGGAAATCCACGTCCTCCTCAGCCATCACGAAATTCACCATGGTGGTCCGATTGCCGTCTGCGACGATCAAGTCCACCGCCAGTTCGACCGGGTCGCGGCCTTGGCGCTCGGCGGCGTCGTGCACCGAGAGCCCCTGCATCCAGCGGTTCCGCTCCGCATGGACGTAGGCCAGCCGGATGTCCCGCCAATCGATGCGGAAGAAGTTGTTCCAGTCGGGTATGCCGTGGACCATGTCGTGCAGGATGCGCGGCCTGTGCGCCGGCTCCTGCAGGCGTGCCTGCATTGCCTCGGGACCGCCGACGTGGGCCCAGGGCGGGACCAGCTGGCTCAGGTTGGCGCTGCCGGCCGTGTACGGGTAGATGTCGAAGCTCACGTCCTGCTGGCGGGCGGCCGCTTCGATCAGCGCGTAGGTGATGCGGACCTTCCCCCAGTTTTCCCGTCCCGCCGCTTTGTGGTGTGAGATCTGGATGGGAATGCCGGTCTCTTCTGCGATGCGCAGCACCTCTTTGACCGACTCAACCACGGGGTTCGCCTCGCCGCGCATGTGCGACGCGTAGTAGCCGCCGTACCGTCGGGCGACGCGGGAGAGCGCGATCAGCTCCTCGGTGGCGGAGTAGAGTCCCGGCGGATAGACGAGGCCGGTGGACATGCCGAAGGCGCCGGCCTCCATGGATTCGGCCGTGAGCCGCTCCATCTCTGCCAGCTCGGCGGGCGTGGGCGGCCGATTGACAAAGCCCATGGCGGCGGCCCGGATCGAACCGTGCCCGACCAGCGGGACCACATGGGTCGCCTTGGGGGCGGCGCGCAGCACGTCGAGGTATTGCGCAAAGCTGTCCCAGGTCCAGGGGAGCTCCGATTCGAGGCCGGACAGCGTGCCTTTCAGATCGGCGCGCACGCCGTCGTGGACCGGCGCGGGGGACAGGCCGCAGTTGCCGGTGACCTGCGTGGTCACTCCCTGACGGAGCATGCTCTCGGCCCGCCCGTCCAAGAGCAGCGCGAGATCCGAGTGGTTGTGAATGTCAATGAAGCCAGGTGCCACGGCGAGGCCGCGCGCGTCGAGCCGCCTCGCGGCAGACGCTGATCCGGCGAGATCGCCAATGGCCGTGATCTGTTGACCGGTGATGCCCACAGCGGCCGGCCGGCCCGGCGCGCCGGTTCCGTCAATCACCGTCCCGTGTTCGACGATCAGATCGAATTCCATGCCGCACCTCGACACGTAACGAAAGAGCCGTCGCTACTCCGTAAAGGTACTGGTGTCTCTGACGTTGGACCGCGGACGTTGCACTTCGAACCGTCCCTTACACCAACCGCCGCAATCTGGGGTCCAGCGCGTCGCGGAGGCCGTCTCCCAGCAGGTTGATGCCAAGCACGGTGATGACAATGGCCAATCCGGGGATCATCGTCACCCAGGGCGCCTCCACCATGAACTGCCGGCCACCCGCCAGGATGTTACCCCAGCTCGGAATCGTGGGCGGCACGCCGACGCCCAAGAAGCTCAAGGCGGCTTCGCTGAGGATCGAAAACGCAAAGACAAATGTCGCCTGAACGATCAGCGGCGACATGCTACTCGGCAAGACATGCCGGAACATAGAGCGGCCGGCGGTGGCACCCAGCGCCTGCGCGGCCTGCACATACTCCAGCTCGCGGACGACCAAGACCGATCCGCGGACCAGCCGCGCGATGCGCGGGGTGTACACGACCCCCAACGCAAGAACGACATTGGCGACGTTGGGCCCCAGGGATGCCATCAGCGCGATACCAAGCAGCAAGTCCGGTAACGCCAACAGGCCGTCCATTGTTCGCATGATCAGGGCATCGAGATTGCGGAGGTATCCGGCCATCAGTCCGAAGATCGTGCCGAGTACGGTTGAGATGATCACCACGAGCGACCCGATGAGAAGCGACAGCCGCGCGCCATAGATCACCTGGGTCAGCAGGTCGCGGCCCAGCTCGTCGGTGCCGAAGATGTGTGGGCCGCCGGGGGCGACGAGTCGGAGCATCGGATCGAGGCGGTCGGGGGCATCGGGAGCGACCCAGGGTGCCAGCAGGCCCGCCACGAGAGGCACGATCGTGAGCAG
Organism: Vulcanimicrobiaceae bacterium; assembly: GCA_035505475.1. Classification (GTDB taxonomy): domain Bacteria; phylum Methylomirabilota; class Methylomirabilia; order Methylomirabilales; family 2-02-FULL-66-22; genus 2-02-FULL-66-22. Next base: position 1,433 of record DATJQT010000185.1, on the reverse strand, counting down.
AACCCCGATCAGGATCAGGCGGCCGCGCTTCAACCGGCGGAGCAGGCGTTGCTTCATGCCGGTCTCGCCTCGCGTTGTTCGACCACCCGGATACGCGGGTCTACCCAGACGTAGAGGAGATCCACGGCGAGATTGACGAGAACATAGATCGTTGCGACGAGCAGAATCGCCGCCTGGATGACCGGATAGTCGCGCCGCAAGACGCTTTGCACGACTAGTCGTCCGACGCCGGGAATGCTGAACACGGTCTCGGTGACGACCGCGCCGCCCATCAAGGAGGCGATCGTGAGGCCGATGATCGTGACGATGGGCACCAGGGCATTGCGGAGGGCGTGGCGGATGATGACGCGGAACGGGGAGACGCCTTTGCTCTCCGCCGTTCGGACGTAATCCTGGTTCAACACGTCGAGCATGCTCGACCGCGTGATCCGCGTAATCAGGGCCGAATTGGGAAACCCCAAAGCCAGCGCGGGGAGCACGTAGTACCGGAGACTTTCAAAACCGCCGCTCGCCAACGGCAGGATCCCCGAGGACGGGAACCAGCCGAGCCGGACGGCGAAGAAGAGGATCAAGCTGAGGCCGAGCCAGAACGATGGGACCGAGGCGCCGAGCAGCGCCAAGCCGAGCGCCGCTTGATCCAGGCCGCCGCCACGCCGAATCGCGGCGACGACCCCGGTCGGCACACCGATCAGGATCGCCACCAGGATGGACATCGAGGTAAGAATCAGGGTGGGCTCGGCCCGCTGGGCAAGGACCTGCAGCACGGGCTTCTGAGCGAAATGGGAGATACCCAAGTCCCCCTGCAGGACGCGCGACGACCAGGCGACGAACTGCACGGGCAGCGGCTGGTCGAGGGCCAGCTGCTGACGCAGGCGGTCTACCTGATCCTGGGTTGCATTAGATCCGAGCATAACGCTGGCAGGGTCGCCGGGGGCCAGGTGAATGAGAAGAAACGCGATCACCCCGACCACGGCGAGCACGATCACCAGCTGCATCAATCGGCGGAATATGTACGTGAGCATCTGATGAAAAGCGAAGCCTCCGACCGCGGCCCTACCGGCCCGGCCGAAGGCTTCGCGTCGACGCTGGTTCGCTACTTAGACAGCCCCACGTTCCAGAAGCTCGGCCACACCGACGGCCACATGTTCACCAGTCGAGCGGTGGCAACGTCGAACAGCTTTTCCTGCCCGACGCGGATGGCGGGCACCTGGGTGTAAATCAATTCCTGTAGCTTGTCCCAGAGCTGCTTGCGGGCGGCCAGATTGGTCGTGCTGTTGAACTTGGCCAAGAGATCGTTCTTCTCCGGGCTGTCCCACCAGCCGGGGTACTGGGAGCTCATGATCGTGATCAGCGAGGGATCCGGCATGAAGCCGTGGCCCGTGACGAACGCGTCGTACATCTCCGGCTTGCCGCGGCGGTCGAGGACCGTCGCC